>NZ_JBHXWI010000005.1:0-261469 GCF_042671975.1 Rhodococcus sp. NPDC127593
CGATCCCGGCGACCAAGAAGATCCTCGCGAGGTCGGGACTGAGCATCGACGACATCGACGCCTACGAGGTCAACGAGGCGTTCGCGCCGGTGCCGCTGGCGTGGGCGCACGAGTTCGGCGCAGACCCGGCCAAGCTCAACCCCTGGGGCGGCGCCATCGCGCTCGGGCACGCCCTCGGTTCCTCGGGCACCCGCCTGCTGAGCACCCTGGTCAACAACCTCGAGGCCACCGGCGGACGCTACGGCCTGCAGACCATGTGCGAGGGCGCGGGCATGGCCAACGCCACCATCATCGAACGCATCTGACCCGAAGCTGTCATCTCACCCAGCGTGGCGATGCGCCGGTCTGTCGACACCCCAAATTCATCGCGCATCAACGCTTTCCCACCATTCACACAGAGGAGAATTGCATGAATATCTCGGGATCGGTCGCGGTCGTGACCGGCGGAGCATCCGGGTTGGGTAACGCCACCGCCAGGGCACTACACGAGCGCGGCGCTCAGGTCGTGCTTCTCGATCTACCGTCGTCCGGCGGGGATATCGCCGCCAAGGAGATCGGAGAGGGTGCCCACTTCGCGCCGGCCGACGTCACCTCGGAGGCGGATGTCGTCGCGGCGATCGACTTTGCTGCGTCCCTCGGCGATCTGCGCGTGGTCGTCAACTGTGCCGGCGTCGGGACGCCAGGCAAGGTTCTCGGTAAGACCGGAGCACTGCCTCTCGCCGACTTCGAGCGAGTCATCCGCATCAACCTGGTCGGCACCTTCAACGTCCTCCGCCTCGCCGCGCAGAAGATCGCGGCAACCGATCCCGTCCAGGGCGAACGTGGCGTCATCATCGATACCGCATCGGTCGCCGCATTCGACGGGCAGATCGGGCAGCCCGCCTACGCAGCCTCGAAGGGCGGAGTCGCGGCGATGACGCTGCCGATCGCCCGCGAACTCGCTCGTCACCAGATCCGAGTAATGACCATCGCGCCCGGAATCTTCGAAACCCCCATGTCGGCAGGGCTGCCCGAGGAAGCGCAGAATTCCCTCGGACAGCAGGTGCCGCACCCGTCCCGGCTCGGCAAAGCCACCGAATATGCTGCCCTCGCAGCGCACATCATCGACAACGCCATGCTCAACGGTGAAACCATCCGCCTCGACGGTGCTATCCGCATGGCTCCGAAATAACAATGAGCGAGCGGTGATTGGTCCCCGCAGCGTTGGCACCGAGGTTCGGTGCATCGCTGCGGGACCGCACCCTTTCGACGTCAGGAGAAGTCGCGGCGATGGTGTCGTTCACCGAGACGGTGTGCACTCGACCGCAAACGGAGAACAACTTGCAGGTCGGTTGATCGGTCACTCGACCGCCAATCCGGTCCGAGGATCCGGTCGATTGCGAGGAGTCGCTGATCGAGGGTGTTGACATGAACGTTGAGCGCGTGTGCAGTCGCCGAGCGACGCTGATGCAGGCGAAGGTATTCCGCGAGCGTCTGCAGCAGCGGGGTCTTGCGCCGAGCTTCTTCTTCGAGCAAGGGGCCGAGGGTGTCGGTGATGAGTTTGGTGATCTGGGCTTCTGAGGCACCCCCGAGAAGTATCCGGTAGAGACCGAGATCCGCACTGGTGCCGATCTGACCACTGCGCCCGAGCGCGAACATCACGTCGAGCGTTTCCTGGGCCTCGATGTGGCTGGTGGCGATCTTCGGCGCCTCGACAGCAGACCCGATCCCGGCTGTGACCTTGCCGACGAGCGAGTCCGGCCAGCATCTGGACAGACCTTCGGAGGCGGTGGCGGGTGCGACGACAAGTACCCGCGTGCCATACTCGGCGATCACCGTCCCAGCTGGCCACCGCACTTCCTCCAGTAGCAGACGCAGGCGGCCTCCCAGTTGATGGTGCTGTTCTTCAGCAACGATCACGACGTACTCGACGTCCGGGTTGATCCCGGCGATCCATGCCTGTTGCCGAAACTCTGCCGCCTCCAAATTGGTTCGCCCCAGAAGGGCAATGAGGACGGAATCCTGCGTTCGCCGGGATGCTTCCTTGACCGCGTCCTCGGCCATGCATGCCAGTGCCAGCGCGGAGTCGGCCCGCTCGAGGAACCTGCGGTCGGGTTGAGCCTGGTCATCGATCAGGAGATAGCCGAGCGTATTTCCGCCGGCAAGGATGGGCCGTGCCGTTGTGCCGTGCGGGTGGGTTTCGATCGAACGGACGAACGTCACAACGGTTCCGGTGATGCGGGAGATTTCGGTAACAAGATCCGTGACACCACCGCCCCGCAGGACGAGCTGGGTGAAGGACTCGTCCCACCGCAGCACTTGTTCCAATTCACGGCTTCGCTGTTCGAGATCCTGATTTGCCGCTCTCAGACGCTCGGATTTGGCTGCATTCTCGATGGCGACGGCCGCGTGGGCCGCGAGGGAAACCATCAGCTCCGTTGCATCGATTCCGAAGGTTCGATGCTCGCGGACCGCGGCGAACAGCATTCCGATCGGATGCCCACCCGAGGCCAATGGCGCGCCGATGAGAGCTTGTACGCCCTCCGCGGACATGGTCGTGTCGGCGCCGGCTTCGTGGACGAAACTCCGGTCATCGAGGTAGCTGCTGGTTGTGACCGGTTCTCCTCGACGGATCGCCTCGGCGACCAACCCCAACGTCAGCGGGTGTGTGACTCCCTGCAGCGCAGAGGAGACCGTCCCGCTGGTGACCTCGATCCGCATCACCTGCGCATCGATCAGGCTGAGATACGCCAGGTCGACCCCCAGGAGCATCCGCGCCTGGTCGACGATTTCCTGGAGAAGTGAACCTAGGTCAGGAACGGCCGACAGCCTGCTTGCGATCGTGTTGAGCGCAGACAGCTCGGTGCTTCGTTGCCGCCGCTGTCTCAGCAGTTCGATGGCTCGTGCTGCCATCGATCGCTGACGGTCGACGGCTTCGGATGGTCTGCCTTGGTCGACGAGACACTGTGTATGCCAAGTCAAGTCCTCGGCCGATGCCTCGTCGAGAACGAGTTGCAACCAACCACCGTCGTCGTGATGCGCCGTCATGTGTTCTACCGCCAACTTCGTTGTTTCGATGGTCGTCGTGGCCCCGGAGTGGGCCCAGTACTTCCGGCGGTCCCGTCGTGGTTCCAGCAGTCGGCGCCGAAACCACGACGGACGTTCGAGCTCAGACCGGGGAGGTTGGCACTGGTTCGCTGCCCTGGTGTTGCTCGGTCGATGCTGCGCTGGTGCCACTGATTGTCACGGTCTCGCCCCGCTCCTGTTTACCCACCATCGAGTGCCGGAGACCGTAGCCGAAGTAGACGGCACCCCCGATCACCATCCAGATGAGGAAGCGGATCCACGTGAGAGCCGAAAGATTGAGCATCAGCCACAGGCAGGAGACGATCGCGAGAACCGGAATAACCGGCATCCACGGTACGGAGAATCCACGTGGCAGATCGGGCCGGGTACGCCGCAGCACGATGACACCGGCGGCAACGACGGTGAAGGCGAACAGCGTACCGACATTGACCATCTCTTCGAGTTTCTCGATGGGGAAGACTGCAGCCACGATGGCGACAATGATGCCGACGACCACCTGAATGCGTGCCGGCGTACCGAAGCGGCCCGTCTTGGCCAGGGGCCGGGGAAGCAGCCCGTCGCGGGACATCGCGAACAGCACCCGGGACTGGCCCAGCATCAACACCATCACGACGGTGGTCAGACCGGCGAGGGCCCCGACCGATATCGCCTTTTCCGCCCAGATCACACCGTTCTGCCCGAATGCGTATGCGAGATTCTTCGGTTGCCCGTTCCCGGCCGATGTCGCGAGGTCGGTGTAGCTGACCATTCCGGTTACCACGACGGTCACCAGGAAGTAGAGCACGGTGACTACGGCGAGAGAGCCCAAGATTCCGCGCGGAACATCTCGCTTCGGGTTCTTGGTTTCCTCCGCGGTGGTTGCGACGGCGTCGAATCCGATGAAGGCCATGAAGACGATCGATGCTGCGGCACCATCATCACAGCCGTCAAGGTCGGCGTGGTTCTCCTGGTCATCGTCGTCGGATTCTTCTACATCAAGGCAGACAACTACACACCGTTCGTGCCTCAATCGGTACCCGCTCCGACCGGCGGCAAGTCAATCGAGTCGAGCCTGTTCTCGCTGATCACCGGCGGCGGCGACTCCAGTTACGGGTGGTACGGCGTGCTGGCTTAGATCCCACCCGAGGATCCAGGCAAGGAATTCGCCGAAGGTTGCGTATCCAAAGGTGTAGGCCGAGCCGGCAACCGGAACTGTGGAGGCGAACTCGGAGTAACACAGTGCGGCCAATCCGCACGCGATCGCAGCCATGACGAAGGACAGCGATATCGCAGGCCCCGCCTTGTTTCCTGCGATCGATGCGGTGATGGTGAAAATTCCGGCTCCGATCACGACCGACACACCGAAGACCGTGAGGTCCCACCAGGTCAAGCTCTTTTTCAGTCGACTGCCGGGCTCGTTCGCATCGGCCATCGACTGTTCGACGGACTTTCTTCGGGTCAGCGGGTTGCTCAAGAGAAGCTCCTTGGGAAATTGGGCAGCGGAAAGACGCAGATGTTCATATTCGAAACTGCACCTCGTCGGCGTGGCCGACCGCACCGATCATGCGACAGCGGGCTGTGCTGTCGACGTCCGATGCGGCCAAGCCAGATTCAAGTGATCGTCTCGATCCAGATCGCCATGTGGAACCCCTGCCATCGGTCTGGGAATGTCCAGAACCGAGATGACAAACCGCCGTCAGTTCACCCGAGGGAGGCGACGAACTTTCCGAGGCGCAGAATTCCCTCGCGAAGATCGTCGATCGACGCCGCGTACGACAGCCGGACGTGCGAGTCGGCAGTATGCATGCCGAAGTCCTTGCCCGGAGTGAGTGCGACGTGCGCCTCTTCGAGGGCACGCTCGCAGAACTGCCAGGAAGTCAGGCCGGTATGACTGACGTCGAAGTAGACATAGAACGCGCCGTCCGGGGGAACGGGAACGGGGAGTCCGATTTGCTGCAGGCCATCGAGGACATACGCCCGTCGCTCAGCGAACTCGACGCGACGGGACTCGCAGACTGCGAGGGATTCGGCTTCGAAGCATGCCATAGCGGCGTGCTGCGCGGGAGCGGAAGCACAGAGAAAGTAGTTCTGCGCCAGACGCTCCATTGCCGGCACAAGGATCTCGGGAACGACGCACCACCCGAGACGCCACCCCGTCATGCCGAAGTACTTCGAGAAACTGTTGATGACAACGGCATCCGGATCGAAAGACAGCACACTTCGCGGCGGGCGACCATCCTCGTCATGATCGCTGAGGTTGAGATAGATCTCGTCGACAATGCGCCAGGCGCCCCGCTCGCGGGCGTACGCACAGATGGCGGCCAACTCGTCGGCCGGAACCGAGGTGCCCGTCGGGTTGGACGGGGTGGCAACCATGACCCCGCGCGTGCGCTCGGTCCAGTTCGCACGAACCGATGCCGAATCCAGCTGAAAGCGGGTAGCCGCACCAGCCCGGACGAGTCGTACACTCGCACCGAAGCTTTCGACGATCTGACGGTTGCAGGGATAGGAGGGGTCACCGATGATCCACTCGTCGCCCGGATCGACCAGAGCCGCGGCGGCCAGCAACAACGCGGCAGAAGCCCCCGAAGTCACGACTACCCGGGCCGGGTCGACCGTGACGCCGTGTTGGGAGAGATAGAAGTTGGCGATCGCCTGTCTCAGTTGTGGGAGACCGACTGCCGCCGTATAAGTCAAGGGCCGGCCATCCATGACCTCCCGCATCGCGGTCAGGACCGCAGGGGGCGCTCCGAAATCCGGCTCGCCGATACTGAGCTTGACGACGTGGTGCCCTTGGGACTCCAGCGCGGCGGCATGCTTGCCGAACTCCATCGCGTAGAAGGGGGCAACAGACTGTGCGCGTTGTGAAAGGTTCATGCTTCGACCTCCGGCTTGATTGCGGCAACTAGTGAAAGGACGAGACGGTTGACCGGCACGTCGATGCCGTGGCGTTCTGCTATCCGCACCACCGCTCCGGTGAGTGCGTCGTACTCGAGGGCCCTGCCTGCCAAGCGATCTTGCCGCATGGAGGTGGTGCTGCCCGCCGGAACGTTCTGGAGCCACTGCATCGCGTGGTCGGCGTGCTCGTCGGTGAGTGCGGCACCGTCGGCACGGCCGACTGCGACGGCCTCGCGCATGATTGTTCGAGCGATGTCCGCGACAGCGGGATCGCGCATGACGTCGGCACGTCGACCGGTGAGGGCGGTCAACGGATTCGCGGTGATATTGGTGAGTAGTTTCGCCCAGGCGACAGTTTTCAGGTCAGGCTCTGTCGACAGGCGCATCCCACCCGCGGTCAGGTCGGTGGCGATCGCGGAACTCGCCTCGTCGTCGGGCACAGCCAGGTCGAGTGCGCCGACTCGACGGAGGATTGCCTGCCCGGGGGCGGTACGCTCCACATTCAGGTAGACGACGCTCGGTACCACCTTGGCGGCCGAGACGTAGGGCAGAACACGCTCATTCAGCTCGACGCCGTTCTGCGCGACCAGAACGGTGGATTCAGGGTGTGCAACGGCGCGTAGCCAGTTCGCGACTGAGGGCGTGTGGTGAGCCTTCACCGCGACGATCGCGGTGGTGTGGCCCACGATGTCGGCAGGATCGGTCGCGTGCCGGACAGGCCAGGTTTGTGTGACCCCGTCTTCGGTGATCTCGATGCGGTCGATGGGTTCCCGTCCGCCGCAGACGGTGATCGGCCGGCCTGTTCGGGCCAGTGCGGAGGCCAGTGAGAGGCCGATCGCGCCCGCGCCGATGACCGCTACGGGTCGCTCACGTACAAGGGTGGTCATGTGGGTTTCCTCAGTGTCGGTCGGTACAACAACAGGCCTCGAGCGGACGTCATCACCGTCCAGATCGGAGCCCGCCAGAAGCTCGTGAACGGCGTCCACGGCACGGTGACAGGTTCGCCGCCATGACGTCGCCGGTTGTGTGTGACGGCTCACAGCACCTGATAGAGGAAGAGTAGTTGCTCACCCCGGCAAAGTTTTTCCAATCATCTGCGATACAGCGACGTTCAGAGGAAAAGAATTGCCTGCTGAGGGAGATGAGTGGAAAGAAGTTGTTCGGCCCCGGGGAAGCGAGCCAGGCGGTGCCTTCGGGTGCAGCGATGGGCAGTCGCCCACCATTTCCCCGCCACCTGAGAGCCGAGGCTTCACGGGGAGGACAATGCAACCCGACGTAGATCCTCTCCATTTATTGAGTGACATGTCAGACCAAATGTCCGTAGCCTGCGCCACCTTGGATTCGTAGTGTGTCTGCCATCACCTCGGCCGCGCTGCCCTGTCCAGGCAGGTCCCCTTGCTAGCGAGGTGGGTAACGCCCGTTTCTCTCGCATGCCAACGAGGAGTCAATTCGAATGACGACGACCAAAGCCGGTGCCACCGCACTCGAAACCCGAGTGGTGAAGAAGGTGACACGCCGGCTGATTCCCTTTCTGGCGGTGCTCTACTTCGTCAACTACCTCGACCGGACGAATGTGGGATTTGCGAAGCTCACCATGAGTGCGGAACTCGGCATGACCGAGACGATGTTCGGTCTCGCCTCAGGCCTGTTCTTCGTCGGCTATCTCCTCTTCGAGGTGCCGAGCAATCTTGCGCTTCACCGGTTCGGCGCCCGAATGTGGATCGCCCGAATCATGTTCACTTGGGGCATTCTCGCCGCCGCACTCGCTTTCGTCCCGAACGTCGGGAGCCTGTATATCCTGCGAGTCCTCCTCGGGATCGCCGAGGCAGGGTTCTTCCCCGGCGTCATGCTGTATCTGACGTTCTGGTTCCCGAAGAAGTACCGAGTACGGCTGCTCGGGTTGTTTCTCTTGACTCTTCCGGCTTCGTCGGTGATCGGTGCCCCTTTGTCTGCCGCGATCATGCAGTTCGGTGACGGACTCTTCGGGCTGTCGGGCTGGCGAGTGATGTATTTGCTCGAGGGTTTGCCAGCGGTGCTACTCGCAGTCGCGGTGTGGTTCTACCTGACGGACCGACCGTCCCAGGCGAAATGGCTGGATCACGACGAACGCGAGTGGCTCATCGCTACGATGTCCGCCGAAGAGCGGGAGACTGCAGGGCGCCACACTCCCACCTCGCTTCTGCAGACGCTGCGCAACACTCGCGTCCTCGGATTCGGGATCGTGTACTTCGGCATCAGTTACGGCATGTACGCTCTCAGCTTCTTCCTGCCCACCATCGTCTCAGGCCTCGCAACAACTTTCGGCACCAAGTTCTCGGTGTTCCAGACCGGGCTGATTGTCGCGGTGCCATTCCTCATCGGTTCGGTGGCGATGGTGTTGTGGAGTCGGCACTCGGACCGGACGGGTGAGCGGGTTTGGCACGTGGCCGCACCGACGTTGCTCGCCGCGGTGACGATACCGGTGGCGCTGTACATGAATTCACCGTTCGCGGCGATGGCTGTGGTAACCCTGTGTGCCGTCGGCGTGCTCTGTGCGATGCCTGTATTCTGGTATCTCCCCACAACGTTTCTCACCGGGACAAGTGCGGCGGCTGGGATCGCGATGGTCAACTCGATCGGCAACATGTCCGGCTTCGGTGCGCCATACGTGACGGGGTGGCTCACCGATCTCACCGGCAGTGTGAAAGCCGGGCTCTGGGTAGTGGGTGCAGTCATGCTGGTAGCGGCGATTCTCACCATTGTTCTGCAGCGGCGAAGCGCCAGTACTGACGGATCCGCCTCGGCCCGCTCTTCGAAGGATGTCGTGGAAGCGCGCTGACCTGCCGGTATGGGATGAGCTCATCGCGGAGCCGGAGCAAGCACAGAATCGGGCTTGCTCCGGCTCCTGTTGTGAACTTTGTTGTTCATTCGATCGGGTGCCTCTGCGGTCGACCGTCAAGTTCTGGTCGAGTCGCGGGTCATGTACGACTGAAGGGGGCAGCCGGGTCGGCAGCCCCCTTCGGACAGGTGTCGCAGCGATGTCGTCAGTCGAAGAGATCGGGTTGTTCGGTGGTGATCTCGTCCCAAAGCGGGCGAAAGCTCAGCCACCCCGCGAACGGAGTTCCTACTTCCTCATAGGTGAACTTGGCGGTCTCTGCGTCCATTTCCAGTGGCTTGCCGGCCGCCAAGACTGCCAGTTGCACCTGGGCGCAGCGTTCCATGGCGATGAACCACCACGCCGCCTCGCTGACCGACTGCCCAGTCGTGATCAGGCCGTGGTGTTGAAGGACTGCGGCCTTCATGCCCCCAAGAGCTGCGGCGATCCTCTGCCCTTCCTCCCGGTAGCTGGCCGGGCCGCCGTAGAAGTCGTACAGCGCGTGATCCTCGTAGAAGGCCGCCGAATCCTGGTTCAGGGGAAGGATTTTCTGACCCAACGACGCCAGAGCGCGCCCATATACCGAGTGCGTATGGGCGGCCGCGACAACGTCAGGTCGCGCAGCATGGACCTCGGAATGGATGAAAAATCCTGCTCGATTCACTGTCCCGCGACCCTCGACGACGTTGCCTTCATGGCTCACCAGGATGAGGTCGGATACGCGAATTTGCTTGAAGCTCTTCGTAAAGGGGTTGACCCAGAAGTGGTCGGTGAGTTCGGGATCGCGGACCGTCATGTGGCCGGCGACGCCTTCACCGAAACCGAACTTGCCGAACAAGCGGAAGGACGCAGCCAGTTCTCTCTTGCGGAGCAGCCTCTCCTCCTCGATTGACAATCCCTCCGGAGGCTGGGGAACCCCGTCCTGCGGGACGAGAATGTTGGCACCTTCGGCACGACCATCGTGCTGAGTTGCGATCGTTTCTGCTGTTGTCATTGCTGATCCTCCTGACCCCGAGCTCGGGTATCGTTGCTAGCCAATCGGGTTGCCTGCCGGGATGGCGAATGGTCAACCCGAAACTGTCGCCCAGCCGACGGTACGAGCACGGGCTGGGAAAGGTAATGGATGAACGCTCTACCATTGAGGTTTGTCACTGTAGAACCGCTCCGTTACGGCGTTCCGCGCCGAGGGATGACCTCTACAACTTCAGGAGCCGAAACTCTTGGCAGCGGTGTATCCGTGCGCCTCGGCAACCTCGGTGGACAGCACTGTCCGTCGTGGGTGGACAGTCCCTCGGCGAGTCCGGGAACGGTCGCGGTGGCCTCTTTCCAGCCCTTGTCGGCGAGGGCGACGACGTAGGGGAGGGTGGCGTTGGTGAGCGCGTATGTGGAGGTGCGGGGGACGGCGCCGGGCATGTTGGCGACGCAGTAGAAGACGGAGTCGTGGACCTGGTAGGTGGGCTCGGCGTGCGTGGTGGGCTTCGAGTCCTCGAAGCAGCCGCCCTGGTCGATGGCGATGTCGACGAGGACCGAGCCGGGCTTCATCCGGGAGACGAGGGTGTTGGAGACGAGGGTGGGTGCCTTGGCGCCCGGGACGAGGACCGCACCGATGACCAGGTCGGCGCCCTGGACGGCCTGCTCGAGTTCGAGGCTGTTGGAGGTGATGGTCTTGACCTGGCCGTGGTACTGGGCGTCGATCTCGCGGAGGCGGGCGATGGAGGTGGTCTTCGACGCGAGCAGGGCGTCGGTGCAGTCCTTGGACGCGGCGAGGTGCAGGTAGGTGAAGAGCACCTGGTCCTGGCGCAGGCGGGCGTATTCCTCAGCGATGGGTTCTTTGACCTTCAGGAGCAGATCGGCGGTGTCCCATACCTGGTCGGCGGTCGAGAGGATCTGGGCGCCTGCGGCTTTGAAGTCCTCGTCGGCGAAGGACGAGCCGATGCCGGCGCCGGATTCGATGACGACTTCGTGGCCGCGTTCGCTGAGTTCGTGGACACCGGCGGGGCTGATGGCCGGTAATTCTTCGAGTCCGGAAGATTTTCCCGATTATTTGTGATGCGCCCCCATGTGGAGGCAAGAATTTGCGAGCTGGCGACAATCGCTGGAAAGAATTTGTTCACACACACGAAGGCCCCGCACCGGGTACTCGGTGCGGGGCGCTCGTGCCAGGCAGAAACTAGCGGTGTGCGAACTCCGGCGTGCGCTTCTCCACGAACGCGGCCATGCCTTCCTTCTGGTCCTCGGTGGCGAAGGTGGAGTGGAACACTCGCCGTTCGAAGCGGATCCCTTCGGTGAGGGTGGTTTCGAATGCCCGGTTGACTGCTTCCTTCGCCATCATTGCGACGGGCAGCGACATCTCGGCGACCGTGGTGGCCGTCTGCAGTGCTTCGTCGAACAGGTCGGCGGCAGGGACGATCCGGGACACGAGTCCGGCGCGTTCGGCTTCCTCGGCGTCCATGGTGCGGCCGGTCAGGCACAGCTCCATCGCCTTTGCCTTACCGACGGCGCGGGTCAGTCGCTGCGAGCCGCCGATGCCGGGGATGACGCCGAGCTTGATCTCGGGCTGACCGAACTTGGCGGTGTCCGCGGCGAGGAGGATGTCGCACATCATTGCCAACTCGCATCCGCCGCCGAGGGCGTATCCCGCTACTGCGGCGATGATGGGTTTGCGTGCGGCGGCGATGCGGTCGCCGATGGAGAAGAAGTCGTCCAGGTAGACGTCCATGTACGACTTGGTTTGCATTTCCTTGATATCGGCGCCGGCGGCGAACGCGCGGTCGGAGCCGGTGATGAGGATGGCCCCGATGTCGCTGTCGGAGTCGAGTTCTTCGACGGCGATCACGAGTTCGCGTAGAAGCTGGGTGTTCAACGCGTTGAGGGCTTTCGGGCGGTTGAGGGTGATGATCCCGACCCGGCCCTTGCGGTCGAGGAGGATGGTGTCGTAGTCGGTCACAGGTTGTCTCCGGTTGTCGTGGGTGGGGTGAGCCCGAGTTCGAGGTCGCCGAGCGGTGCGAAGAACGCGTCGACCCGCGCCGGGTCGACCTCCTCGATCGTGGCGGGCGACCACCGCGGGTTGCGGTCCTTGTCCACGACCTGCGCCCGAATTCCCTCGACGAGGTCGGGCGAGCTCAGGCAGGCCACCGACACCCGGAATTCGTCATTGAGCACCTCCTCGAGGCTGCCGGCCCGCCGCGCCCGGCGCAGCGAGGCCAACGTGACCGCGCACGCGGTCGGCGACTTCGAGCGCACCTGCCCGGCCGCCTTCTCCGCCTCGGGCACCCCACTGCCGCGCAACCGGGCCACGATCTCGGCGACACTGTCGGCCGAGTACGCGGCGTCGATCCAGCCCCGCTGCGCCAGCAGCTCCGAGGCCGGAGCCGGTTCGGTGAACGCGGCCAGGGCCTCGTCCACCGATGTTTCCGTCAGCCTCTGCACGAACCCGTCGATCCTCTCGGATGGGAGGAAGTGGTCGGCGAAACCGCATGCGATCGCGTCGCCGGCACCGAGCCGCGCCGTCGTCAACGCGATGTGCGTGCCCAACTCCCCCGGGGTACGGGCCAGCAGATAGGTGCCCCCGACGTCCGGGACGAAACCGATCCCGGTCTCGGGCATCCCGATCATCGACCGCTCGGTGACGATCCGCACACTGCCGTGCGCCGACACCCCGACCCCGCCACCCATCACGATGCCGTCCATGATCGCCACATACGGCTTGCCGTAACCCGCGATGGCCGCGTTGAGGATGTACTCCTCACGCCAGAACTCCCGCGAACCGGTGCCACCCTCCTTCGCGTCGTGATAGATCGACACGATGTCGCCGCCCGCGCACAGGCCACGCTCGCCGGCGCCGGTGAGGACCACCGCGCGCACCTCGTCGTCGCCGGACCACTCCGCCAGCGCCGCCGCGATCCGCCGCACCATCGCATGATTGAGGGCGTTGATCGCCTTCGGCCGATTCAACACGATGCGGCCCAGCCCGCCGCTCTTGCCGATCAGAACTTCCGGTTCCGCCGATACCGCGTCACTCATGCCGCTCCCTGCTTTCCCTGTCCTGGCTTTCCCTTACCCGCGCCGCCGACGACGCTCCGGGCGATGACCACCCGCATGATCTCGTTGCTGCCCTCGAGGATCTGATGGACCCGCAGGTCGCGGACGATCTTCTCGATTCCGTACTCGGCAAGATAGCCGTACCCACCGTGCAGTTGCAGCGCCCTGTTGGCCACCTCGAAACCGGTGTCGGTGGCGAACCGCTTCGCCATGGCACACAGTTCGACGACGTCGGGAGCGCCGTCCTCGAGCGCGGCCGCCGCCCGCCACAACAAAGTGCGGGCCGCCTCCAGCTCGGTGCGCATGTCCGCGAGCTGAAACTGCAGCGCCTGCGATTCGATCAGCGGCGACCCGAACGCCTTCCGGTCCGACAGGTAGGCGACGGCCTTGTCCAAAGCGGTCTGCGCCCCGCCCACCGAGCACGCCGCGATGTTGAGCCGGCCACCGTTGAGGCCCGCCATCGCGATCCGGAACCCACCACCCTCGGCGCCGAGCAGATTCGCCGCCGGCACCCGCACGTCCTCGAAGATCACCTGACGGGTGGGCTGGGCATTCCAGCCCATCTTCACCTCGTTCGGCCCGAACGACAGACCCGGCGAACCCTTCGGCACGATGAACGCCGAAATCCCGCGAGGCCCGCCCTCCCCGGTGCGGGCCATCACCACGTACACATCGGACGTGCCCGCACCGGAAATGAACTGCTTGACCCCATTCAGCACGTAGTCGTCGCCGACGCGGACCGCCCGGGTACTCAGCGCCGCCGCATCCGAACCGGCACCCGGCTCGGTCAGGCAGTAACTGCCCAGCTGATCCATCGAACACAACCCCGGCACCCACGCGTGCCGCTGCTCGTCGGTGCCGAACCTGTCGATCATCCACGTCACCATGTTGTGGATGGAAATGTACGCGGCGATCGACGGGCACCCCTTCGCCAGCTGCTCGAAGATCCGGGCCGCATCGACACGAGTCAGCTCCGATCCACCCACGTCCTCGCGGATATAGATCCCACCCATCCCCAACGACGCCGCCTTACGGAGAACGTCCACGGGGAAATGCTTGGCCTGATCCCACTCCACGGCGTGCGGCGCGAGATGCTCGGCCGCGAAGTCGCGGGCGGTGTCGCTGATCGCCCGCTCGTCATCGGTCAAGGTGAACATATGAATCGACCCTTTCAGATCGGGGAGGTTGGAAGTACTATAGTTGGACATCCATGCAAATTGCCAGTGGGTGTGACCCACTCCAAACCGACACGCTTCGACACGGGAAGCGCCGATACAGTCCCGTCGCCGACGGCGAGTTTCGAGAAGTACACACTCAGGGCGTTCATTCGACGCCCATTCCGGATAACTAGGAGGCTTCCGGTGGCCATTGCGCAACCACCCCACTCGGCGCCGGCAGCCGACGCTGTGGCGCCGTATACGCTGATCGCCGCCGTACTGCAGACGCAGAAGCTGATCAGCCATCAACTCGACTCCGCGTTGCGTCCGCTCGGACTGTCCTTCGCCCGGTACGAGGTCTTGGCCATAATGGTCGCCGCGAACGCTCCGCTGCCCATGGTGCGGATCGTCCGCGCCCTGGACAGGCATCCCACCACCATCGGAACGCTGATCGAAGGACTCGAAGGTTCCGGGTTGGCCGTACGGGCGATCAATCGCTCCGATCGCCGCTCGACCCTGGTCACGATCACGGACAAGGGCCGCGAGGTGGCCGTCTCGGCGACCCGAGCCCTCGATGCCGTCGCCCTCGTGGACCCGCAGGTGATGCGTCGTCTCCACGACGATCTGCAACAGCTACTCTCCGCAACCCGACGTGCATCGACCGCCGCACCGG
Organism: Rhodococcus sp. NPDC127593; assembly: GCF_042671975.1. Lineage (NCBI taxonomy): Bacteria > Bacillati > Actinomycetota > Actinomycetes > Mycobacteriales > Nocardiaceae > Rhodococcus > Rhodococcus sp. NPDC127593. The sequence goes on from NZ_JBHXWI010000005.1 coordinate 14,669, forward strand.
GAGGCCGACCGTGATCGACGTCCGCAACATCCGCTCGGATGACCTTCGGTATCTGCTCGCGGTCGCGCGAACCGGTCGCCGGCAATCCGCGGCGCTGGACCTGGGCGTCGACCACACCACCGTCTCGCGGCGAATACGCGCCCTCGAGAAGGCCTTGGGTGTCCGACTGCTGCAGCGCAGCGCCGACAGCTGGGAGCTGACCGATGTCGGCCGGTCGATTGCGGAGAAGGCGCGACTGATCGAGGAAGCCGTTCAGGAAGCCGCCGACGTGGTCCTCGGCATCGGTGAAAACTCACTGCGGGGAACCATCCGGATCACTGCTCCGGACGGATTCGGGTCGTTGTTCGTCGCTCCCGCACTGGCCAAGCTGCGGATGAGTCACCCACACCTTGTCGTCGAGTTGATCACGGATACAAGGCAATTGAATCTCTATCAATCGGGGTTCGACCTCGCTGTCGCGGTGGGCACACCGATCACCAGCCGGCTTGTCTCCGAACGTGTTTGCCAGTACTCGCTGGGGTTGTACGGCAGCGAACAGTACTTCCGCGACCACGGCGAACCCGGCAGCCTGGAAGAGCTGACCGCTCATCCGCTGGTCTTCTTCGTCGACTCCCTGCTGCAGGTCGGGGATCTCGACTTGAGCCGACATCTGCCCGGCGTCGCAGCAAAGTTCATGTCCACCAACATCTTCGCTCATGTTGCCGCCACGCGTTCCGGCGGGGGCATCGGGCTGTTGCCCGCGTTCATGGCGGATCAGCATGCCGATCTGCGCAGGATTCTGCCCGATGCCGTCGACGTTCGGCTCGCCTTCTCCCTGGCCGCGCGCCGCGAAAGCCTCACCAATCCGGCGGTACAAGCGGTCCGGCAGGCGATTCAGGAAGAGGCGCGCAGTCGGCGAGAAGAACTGGTCCCCACCGTGTAATTGCCGGGCCCACCCGGGGCGGCGTCGCAGGACGCAGACTCCTGCAACGCCGCTGACCGGTGTGACAGCCGGGCTCTCACCGAAATCACGCCTGCGCGGGCACCATGGCATCGAGCGGATCGGTGGTGTCGACCGAGTCGAGCCAGTCGAGAATCTGTTCGGTGTGCTGTCCGAGCACCGGCGGCGCGGAGTGCGCGGACCGCACCAACGATTCACCGTAGGCCGTTTCCATCCGCAAGGACGGACCCGGCAACTGCACCGGCCCCGCCACGGGGTGCTCGACCTGCACCAGCAGCCCCTGGCTGCGGGTCTGCTCCCATTCGTAGACCTCGTCGATCGTTCGGATCGACCCCGCGGGAACACCCGCGGCCTCGAGTTCGGCGAGGACATCGACCCGACTGCGGCCGGCGAAGTCGGACTCGATCGCGGCGATCAACGCATCCCGCGCCGCGACCCGATCCCGGTTGACGGCGAACCGCGGATCCTGGGCGGACAGACCGGCCACCGGGGCGAATTTCGCCCAGATCGCCTCGCTGCCGACCGCGATCTGAACGTATCCGTCTGCGCAGCGGAAGCTGCCGTACGGTGCGATCTGCGGGTGATGGTTGCCGGACCGCTGCGCGACCTGTCCACCGACCGTCCACTTGGTGCCCTGGAAGGTGTGGGCGCTGACCGCCGCGGCCAACAGGGACGTCCGCACGACCATGCCCTTGCCGGTCTTTTCTCTCGATGCCAGTGCGGCCGACACACCCGTGGCGCCGTGGACACCGGCGAGGACGTCGGCGATCGGGACTCCGATCCGCGTCGGTTCCCCGTCGGGGTCACCGGTCACCGACATCAGCCCGGCCTCGCCCTGGGCGATCTGGTCGTAGCCGGCGCGGGATCCCTCCGGCCCGTCATGCCCGAAGCCGGTGATCGACAACGTGATCAGGCGCGGGTTGAGCTCCTCGAGCACGTCGGCTGCAAATCCGAGCCGGTCGAATGCGCCGGGCCGCAGGTTCTCGATCAGCACGTCCGCGCGCCGGATCAGGCGACGGAGCGCGTCCTTACCGTGCTCGGATTTGAGGTCGAGGACGATCGATTCCTTGTTCCGGTTCGCCGACATGAAGTACGACGACTGCGGGTCATCTTGCGGCCCGACGAACGGCGGCCCCCAGGTGCGGGAGTCGTCGCCGGTGCCCGGGGCTTCGACCTTGATCACGCGGGCTCCGAGGTCACCGAGCATCATTGCGGCGATGGGCCCCGCCAAAGCGCGGGAGAGGTCGAGGACGAGGATGTCGCCGAGAGGTCCGACAGTCATGGTGCTCTCCCTTCTCAGAGTGTGCGCAGGCGCACGTTGACCTGCTTGGTCTGGGTGAATCCGGCGATCATGCCCTCGAGCGACACTTCGCGGCCGAGGCCACTCTGCTTGTATCCGCCGTAGGACTGGCCGACCATCTGGCCGCCGCCCTGGTTGACCTGCACCCACCCGGTTTCGAGGGCATGTGCGGTAGACAGCGCCAGATCGAGGTTGTGTGTCCACACGTAGGCGGCCAGACCGTAGTGCGAGTCGTTGGCCATCTCGATGACGTCGGAGTGGTCGTTCCACGGGATCGCGACGAGCGCGGGCCCGAAGATTTCCTCACGGGACAGGCGCCAGGAGTTGTCGGCGCCGGAGAACACGGTCGGTCCCATGTAGTAGCCGTCGGGGTTGCCGAGCTTGTCGGGGGAGCCGTCGAGGACGGTGGCAACCTTGGTCGAGCTCAGGCCGTCGTCGAGGAATCCGCAGACGGAGGCGAACTGTGTCTCGTTGATGATGGCGCCCATGTCCGTGGACTCATCCAGCGGGTTCCCGACCTTCAGGGCGGCCAACGTGTTCACCAGCCGGTCGAGGACCTCGTCGTAGATGTCCTGGTGCAGGAACAACCGGGAGCCGGCGGTGCAGCTCTGTCCCTGCCGGTGCACCCGGGTCGAGAGCAGCAGCTGGTTGATGAAGTCGTCGTTGATGTCCACGTCGGGGAAGACGATGGAGGGATTCTTGCCGCCGAGTTCGAGGGAGACGTGCGCGAGACGGCCACCTGCCTCGCGGGCAACGTGGCGACCCACCTCGGTCGAGCCGGTGAACGAGATCTTGTCGACCTCGGGGTGCTGGACCATCGCCTCGCCGGCGACCCTGCCGGATCCGGTGATGACGTTGAGCACACCGGCCGGCAGGAACTCGGCGCAGATCTCGGCGAGCAGCAACACGCTCAGCGGGGCAGCCTCGGCCGCCTTGACTACGACGGTGTTGCCCGCGACGAGGGCAGCGGGGATCTTGAATCCGGCGATCATCAGCGGTGAATTCCAAGGCAGGATGCACCCGATGACACCGAGCGGCTCCTGCCGGGAGTACTGGAGCTGATCGTCGCCGGCGGGCAGAACCGTGCCCTTGATCTCGCCGGCAACACCGGCGAAGTACCGGAACAGGTTCGCCAGGGTGGCGACCTCGGGACGCGCCTGAGTGCGCAGCGCGTTGCCGGTGTCGAGGGCGGTCAGGCGAGCCAGTTCCTCGGCGCGCGCGTCGATGGCGTCGGCGATCTGGCCCAGGATCCGGCCCCGCGCGGTGAAGTGCTGAGACCGCCACTGGGGGAAGGCCCTCTGCGCGGCACGCACCGCCCGATCGACGTCCTCAGTGCTCGAGGACGGGACACGGCCGATCACTTGCTCACGCAGAACCGGGGTGGTCACCTCACTCCACTGACCGGAAAGGGCTTCCACCCAGGCCCCGTCGACGAACATGGGGTAGTCGCGGGCCTCGGGAATGTGGAGCTCAGCGAGTGAGGTTTGTGTGGAGGTCATGTCGGAATCTCCTTGATATACGGATGGCTCTGCTGAAGTGCAGGAAACAGTGCTAGGTGGACGGAGCGACGCGTCCGCGCTCGGACAGCGCGCCGATCGCGTGGGCATAGACCACGTCGACCTCATCTTCTGCATCGACCGACAGAAGAACTGGTGCGTAGTAGTCGAGCAGCGGTCGGGTTTCGTCGTGATAGACCCGCAGACGACGACGAATGACGTCCTCGGTGTCGTCGGCGCGGCCACGGGCCAGCATCCGCGCGACGACTACATCGTCCGTTATCGAAAAGTCCAGGACGGCGTCGATCTGGCTCAGCTGCCCGCCGAGGAGCTCATCGAGGGCAGTCGCCTGAGTCACGGTGCGGGGGAAGCCGTCCAGGATGAATCCCGTGGCCGTGTCGTCGGCAGCGAGGCGGTCCGCCACCATCCCGATGGTGACCTCGTCCGGGACCAGCTCGCCCGCATCGAGGAACGATTTCGCCGTCTGCCCCAATTCCGTGCCCCGCGTGATATGGCTACGGAACAGATCGCCAGTCGAGATGTGGGGGAGCTGCAGTGCCGTCGAAAGCAACTGCGCCTGAGTACCTTTACCCGCTCCCGGCGGCCCCGTCAGGATGATGCGCACAACCAATTCCTTTCACATCGAGCAGTGCCTCCCGCCCGGCACCGCAGCAGGGGGCGAGGTCTACGTGGGAATTGCTAGGACGGTTGCGTCTGCGTGTCGAGAGCACCGGCGCGGATCGCCGTCACGATCGCAGAGAAGTCGCGACCGGGGCCGTCGTGGGCGACGAACTGCTCGTAGAGTTCGGTGGCGCGCCGTCCGAGCGTCGTGTCGACACCGTTGTCCGCCGCGGCGGCTTGCGCGAGTCGAAGGTCCTTGAGCATCAACGCGCTCGCGAACCCGCCAGCATAGTCGCGGTTGGCGGGACTCGTGGGAACCGGTCCGGGAACCGGGCAATTCGTCGTCAACGCCCAGCACTGACCGGACGCGGTCGACGAGACGTCGAACAGTGCCTGGTCGGTCAGGCCCAGCTTCGCGCCCAGCGCGAAAGCTTCGCTGACGGCGATCATCGAGATCCCCAGGATCATGTTGTTGCAGATTTTCGCAGCCTGACCCGCTCCGGAGTCGCCGCAGCGGACGATACGGGCCCCCATGGCGTCCAGGAGCGCGCCGGCCTGGTCCACCGCGTCGGCCGGGCCGCCGACCATGAACGTGAGGGTCCCGCCGTCCGCAGCGACGGTTCCTCCGGATACCGGGGCGTCAACCGCCCGGTGCCCGGCGTCGACAGCCAGTTCAGCGGCGGCCCGCGCGTCGGCGACGTCGATCGTCGAGCAGTCCAGGAAGAGGGTCCCCTGCGGCGCGGCCGGGACCAGGTCGGCATAGACGTCGAGCACGTGTTTGCCGCTGGGCAGCATCGTGATGATCACGTCGGCATTCTCTGCTGCGTCGACAAGAGATGCAGCAGAGCCGATTCCGCGTGATGCCGCCTTCTCCGCTGCCGCCGGCGAGGGATCGAATCCGATGACTGTGTGGCCGTTGCGCACCAGATTCGTGGCCATACCCAAGCCCATGTTTCCGAGGCCGAGGAAAGCGATCTTGCTCATCTGTACTCCTAGCGGTGTGATAGCCGACATTCCACGCACGGGGCCGAGGAAACCCACCTGGGGCATCGATTCGAACAAACGGCTCGTGGATGAACCCCGGGGATCATGTCGCTTCGCGTCGCTCTCCGCCGGGAACGGTAATCAGTGTGCCCGCGCATGGATGATCGTGGAATCACCTAACCTGCAATGGGGATGTGCAATATTGCATCACCGCAGTTGAAACGGTTGAATTCTTCTCGCGGTACCACCGCGGATTGAGGGCCGACAGACAACCTTCAGCCCTGACCAGGCTTGGTCTCGTCTCCGACTGCTGTCCGAGCGCTGGCACTGCACTACGCCCTGTAGCGGTTACCGGACCGCGACGTTTCTGGCCTGCCGGAAGGGGCACTCAACCACCTGGCGATACGCAGGTTCCTGGGAACGGCCTTGCCCGGGCCGTTCCGGGGACCGAACGCGGAGGCGCGGATGGGCATGCGCGGTGCCGCGGTGATCGAGAACTGCGCGGCGCATGATTTCGTGCGGGAGGTGTTCGACCACCATCGCGGCGCGCACCGGGTCTTCACCGCTGATGCGTTCCTCGCCGCGTACCTGCTGACACGGTGCTCGGGTTTGCCGATGCACCAGACGAAGGTCGCCGAAGTCGAGCGGGGATGGTCGAACTCGCAACGCCGGGAGGTGGGACTGCCCGCCCACGTCGTCATCAGCTACAAGACCGTCAACGACGCGCTGCGGCGGTTGATGAAGTCATGCCGATCGCCGCGCCATCCGGAGTGGAGAGCGCGCCGTCGCGCGGGCGGCACACACCCCGGTCCCGGGGGCAGCGACACCATCTGGATCGTCGGCGTCTTCTACCCGCCGACCCTTCCTGACTAAAGACGTTTCGGTAATTGAGTGAGTGGTGATCATAAGGAAAGTCCGGTGTGGTCGAGGAAGCTGTGGCACAGGTCGAAGTTCGAGCCGATCCGGGTGAGGCCAGTCTCGGTCGCGATGCGGACCTCGTCGAGGATGTCGGGGCAGAGGTTGGCGAGTTCGGTGGATTTCATGTTGCCCCATGCTTGTTCGATGGGATTGAGCTCGGGGGCATACGCAGGGAGGCGTTCGACGTGGAGCCAGTCGCGTTGGGTGGCCAGCCACGCGGTCATCGCCTTGGATCGATGGGCCATGAGCCCGTCCCAGATCACGATGACCTTCTCGCCGGCGAAGTGGGCGCGGAGTTCGGCGGGGAACTCGATGAGCTTGTCGGTGTTGTAGGAGCCGTCGGTCATGGAGAACACGAATGCGCTGCGACTGCGATCGTGTCGATAGGCCAGGACTCCGGCCATGGACATTCGTTTCCACGAGAATCGGTGATGCAACACAGGTGTCACACCTTTCGGCGCCCAGGTTGCTCGGACCACCGGGAGCAGCGACACACCGCTTTCGTCCTGGAAGCAGATCCACGCACCTCGGCGCCGCGCTATTTTTTTATCCGCGGCCACTCGTTCTCACGCCAGGCGACGATGGCGTCCTCGTCGCGTTCGACTGCCCGCCGTGCGGGACGTTGCCGGCTCCAGCCCAGCCTGGTCCGCAGGATCGTCCAGGTCTGGGTGGGTCCGTAGGTCACGCCGGTGAGCCGCTCGATCACGATCGCGACCCGGCCCAGGGTCCACACCCCGGTCGCGAAGCCATGAGCTTGGGGTCCTTTGAGCAGTTCCTCTCGGATCGCCTCGATCTGGGCGTCATCGAGCCGGGGTCGGCGTCCCGCGCGACCGGCACCTTCCAACGCCTCGTTGCCCCCTTCGGTCCACTGTCGATACCAGCGTGAGGCGGTCTGCTGGGAGACCTCCAACTCGACCGCGACATCGACCTGTCGTCGTCCCGCGGCGAACATCTCCGCCGCCCGCATCCGCCGGTCACGCAACGCCTCGAGATTCCGGCGACCGCCGCGCTGCTTGACTTTCCGGGCATCCGATCCCTCGCGCGAACCGGTTTCCTTACCTGCCATTCATCAATGATCCAGCAGCGCAGTGTGAATCCCGTGCAACGACACACCCTATTACCGAAACATCTTTAATAGGTGAACACAACAGGCCCTATTGGGTGAACACCCCGAGCATGGATGGGTGGAGGGGTGTTCACCTATAGCGAGCAAAAATGCGGGGCTTGGCAGTTCCACGAACTGACGGGCCGGTCATCACACGTAAGGGGCTTCCAATCACACCTGATTCCGCTTGCTGCGGGCACATTCGCGCACTACCGGCGAACGTGGTGATCGCTGTAGATCGTTCTTGGGCGCAGGGGCTTCTGTGGCAAGAATGTGTCGGCGGTCGGCGGTAATCGCCGCCCTAGTGGCGGTCGTGTACCAAACGGCCGCGTCGGTGAACGCGATTGCGCTCACTCACATCATGCGTGAGCTACGTCGCCGTTCAGTCGAACGGCGACGTCCTGCCTCCTGCGGCGTTGTCCTGCTCTGCGCCAACCACATACCCGCCCGATGGCGGAGGCCGGACCGCGGATTTCGGCTACGCTGGTGCTGATCTGCTGCTCATGAGTACCGAGCGCGCATTTCGTCCTCGAATTCCTCGAGGGTCTTGCCTCGGGTCTCGGGCACCATTTTGAGCGCGAAGACGATGCCGAGGACGCCCATCGCCGCGAAGATGAAGAATGTCGGGGCGATGCCCAATGCCGCCACGGTCGGCGGGAACGCGAAGGTGATGCCGGCGTTGGTCAGCCACAGCATGAATACGCACAGTCCCATGGCAAAGCTGCGGATCTTCAGCGGGAAGATCTCCGACAGCAGCAGCCACACCAGCGGGCCGATGAATCCCTGTAGTGAGAACACGAACGCCACAATGAAAAACAGGATGATGTAGGGCTTGGCCGCGGAATCGGGCAGCAACATCGCAGACAGTCCGACCAGGACGTGGAACAAGGTGATAAGTGCGAACCCGATTGTGAGCATAGTGCGTCGGTTGATCTTGTTGATGAGCATGATGCCGACGATGACCCCGAATACGCCGAACAGGCCGTTAGCCGTGTTGGCGACAATGGCGCCGTTGCTGGAGAATCCGGCGGTCTGCAGCAGTTGGGTGCCGTAGTACATGATCGAGTTGACGCCGGTGAGCTGTCCTAAGATGCCGAGGGCGGCACCGATGACGACCAGTCTGCGAATCCAGGGCACCGAGAGGTCGGCCCATCCACCGGTCTGCGCCTGCCGTTCCTCTGTCGCCAGGGCGCGGACCTCGGCCATCTCGGCTTCCGCGCGCTCGGGGGACCGCACCTGTTTGAGCACCGCGAGTGCATCCGCGTCGCGTTGCTGGGAGGACAGCCAGCGGGGGCTTTCGGGCATGCGCAGCATGCCGATGAGCAGCGCGATCGCCGGTAGCACCGATACCACGAGCATGTACCGCCAGACCGACGTGTGTTCGCCCCACACGTTCATGATGATCGCGTTGATGATGAATGCGGCGAATTGTCCCGAGACGATCATGATTTCGTTGCGGGTGACGAGGCTGCCGCGGCGCTCCGCGGGAGCGACTTCGGCGAGATAGACCGGCACGGTCGTCGAGGCGCCGCCGACGGCGACACCGAGTGCGAAGCGGAACACCGCGAGTACCGGCCAGGTCGGTGCCAGCGCGCAGCCCACCGTGCTGACGATGAAGATGCCGGCGAGCAGCAGAATGTTGTGGCGGCGACCGAATCTGTCCGAGAGTTTCCCTCCGACGACAGCCCCGATCGCGGCTCCGAAGACCAGGATGCTGACCACGAGGGCTTCGGTGAGCGTGGTGAGTCCGAGGTCGGCCTTCATGGGACCCACGGCGCCGTTGATGACACCCGTGTCATAGCCGAACAGCAACCCACCGAAGGTGGCTACGAATGCCACCATTCCCAGGCGTCTAGTGTGCGGTCCGGGACGATCAGGGGGTAGCGGTACGTGCGGGGGAGCTGTCGGGGCCGTGCCGATGCTGGGCATGTGACGTTCCTTCTGGAGTGAGCTGGGGTTCGGGAATGAAGAGCAGCGGATGTGGTGGTCCATGGGTGGAGATGTGCGGGTACGACGTCGTGCCATCCGTGCCTTCGCTGCTAGATCGCTTCGGTCAGCACGGCAGATGTTCGCACGGGCGATGCGTCACCGCGGTCTCCCGATGTCGGATATGGCATTGCGGCAGTTGGGATTTCGGCACGATCGGGTTCGGCCCGTTCGATGTTTCGGGTGATGACGCGCACGTAGTCGCTCCACAGGTGAGGCGCGACCTGATGGCCCATCCCGGCGTAGAGGTGGAGTTCGGCACCGGGGACCGCCATTGCCGTCGCGATACCGCCCCGGTAACTGATCAGGCGGTCATCCCTGCCGTGGATCACCGCCGTCGGGATGGTCAGTTGCGCCAGACCAGGCCGCTGGTCGGGTGCCGTCAGCAACGCTCGTGACTGCCGCTCGAATCCCGCCGGGCAGTAGCTGCGATCGTAGATCGCGGCGGCGAAGTCGTAGATTCGGCTCTCGTCGAACCCGTCGAGACCGGATAGCCGTTCCGTTTCGATCCACTGGCGGATCGTCCCCTCACGATCGAGTATTGCCGGTCGTTGAAGGACTGCCTGGAGTTCCTGGGTCAGAAACTCCGTGCTCGGAGCGGAGTAGATCGAACAGAGGCTCCGCACGCGCTCAGGATGCGCGATCGCAAGTTGCTGGGCAATCATGCCCCCCATCGACTGGCCGACGACGTGCACCGCGTCGAGCCCCAACGTGACCAGCAACCCCTCCACATCGGAGGTCATGTCCTGTAGGTGATAGTCGGGTGTGTCATCGAGCTTCGACGACAGTCCCACATCCCGGTTGTCGAACCGAATCACCCTGAAACCCTCGTCCTCCAGGGCGCGGCAGAAGCCGGGGTACCAGGCGACCAGCTGCGCACCAAGGCCGTGGATCAGCAGCAGCGGCTCACCGTCTTCGGGGCCGGTGATTTCGTAGCAGAGTTCGATTGGGCCGATATTGGCGTAGGGCATTCTGGGTCTCCTCCTGTGTCTGTCGCCGCGTTGAGGTGCTCGTCAGCGGCCTGAGCTGTGTTGAAGCGCTCTAATTCGCTATAGTGTGAAGCGCTTCACATTTTTCGTCAACCCCACATCCTTATTCCAGGAGGTTTCATTGCCCGTCACCCTGGATGACGTCGCCGCGCGCGCCGGCGTCTCCCGAGCTCTCGTAAGTTTGGCGCTGCGGAACTCTTCGAGGGTCGCGGCCCGCAGCCGAGAGCGTGTTCTCGCCGCCGCGGAGGAACTCGGTTACCGGCCCAACCTCAATGCCCGGCGCCTGGCCAGCGCGCACTCCGGCACGGTGGGCGTTCTGATCTCAGACCTGCACAACCCGTTGTTCGCGGAAATTCTGGACGGCCTGGCAGACGGCACGGAAGACCGACCCGAACAATTGATTCTGGCGTCCGGATTCCGGGACGTCACGCGGGAGAGAGCCGCGGTGGAGTCCTTCCTCGCGCACCGGGTAGATGCCGTCGTGCTGGTCGGCACCCAGATGCCGGCCCCTGAAATCGAAAAGTACGGCCGAGTAGTTCCCACCGTGGTGATCGGCCGCCGCATTCGTGGTCTGGACTCGGTGGTCATCGACGACCGGCTCGGCGCACGACTGGTGACCGAACACCTCATTTCCCTCGGCCACCAGCGAATCGCGCACGTGGATGGCGGTAAAGGCGCCGGAGCCGCCACCCGACGCCGCGCGTACGCCGACACCATGCGCACTCACGGGCTAGAACAACACATCCAGATTTGCCCAGGTGAATATACCGAAGAAGCCGGTCGAGCCGGCTTCGAACAGCTTTACGGCAACCACCCCCGGCCGACTGCAATTTTCGCGGCGAATGACCTGTCCGCCCTCGGCGTACTTTCCGGGGCGCGAGCCGTCGGTGTGGACGTTCCCTCGCAGCTTTCCGTGGCGGGATTCGACAACACCACGGTTGCGCGATCGGGTTTCGTATCGCTGACCACTGTCGACTATCCGCGTGCTCAGGCTGGTGAGATCGCTAGCAAACTCCTGCAGGCCCGGCTCAGCGACGAAGACGCCAAAACACAAGTCATCACGTTGACGCCAACGCTCGTCCCTCGTGCCACGACGTCGGCAGTCCGAGCCAGCGAAACCTGATCTGCCTCCGACCATCCCACTACGGGGTGACCGGGTACCTACGACGATGCGATGCGCGAACTCGTCCGAAGGCTGCGGTTTTGTGCGGTCCTGGGACGACGCCGCAGGTCCCGAGCCAGCGACTACGACTGTTCCGGCGGCGAACTACAGGGGTCTCGCTCGCGAGGGACGCCTCGTCAGCGCGGACATAGCTGCCGCAACGCCGAACAGCATCACCTCCCCGGAACGGCTCAAAGAGCACCCGTCCGATGTCCGCGAACGGGGCATCGCCTTCGAGTACTGCGAGTCCAACGAGGCCGCCGCATGCGTCTTCGGCGCAGGCGCTCGAGTTTGGGCGCTGTCGCTCCGAATCAGCGGATGGATGATCCGATGCCGAGGCCGCCGTCGACGTCGAGGACGATGCCGCTGACGTAGCCGGCGGCGGGGGAGCACAGGTAGGCAGCAGCCTCGGCGATGTCGTTCGGGTTGCCGGTTCGCCGCTGTGGGACCTTGGAGACGAGTTTGTCGCGGGCGGGAGCGTTCATGGAGGCGAGCATGGGGGTTTCGATGAGTCCAGGTGCGATGGCGTTGGCGGTGATGCCGTCGAGGGCGGCTTCTAGCGCGATGGTGCGGGTGAGTCCGACGATGCCGGCCTTCGCGGCGACGTAGTTTGCCTGTCCGAAGTTTCCGCGCCAGCTCATGGAGCTGAATGAGACGATTCGCCCGTAGGCGCGGGCACGCATGTGTGGCAGGACAGCTTGGGCGCAGAGAAACGATCCGGTCAGCGACACGTCGATGACGGCGTGCCAGTCGTCGACACTCATCTTCTCGATCCGATTGTCGCGGATGATCCCGGCGTTGTTGACCAGGGCATCAATGCGTCCGTGGGTACGGACGATCGTGTCGACCCAGTCCTGGACGTCGGTGTCTGAGGCAACGTCGACGGGGTGGCTGGTGACGGGACGCCCGTATCGGGAGGACAGCTCTGCGGCCAGCGCCTGTCCTGTGGCGTCGTTGATTTCGGCGATGGCGACGGTGGCACCTTCGGAGGCGAAGCGGTCGGCCATCGCGGCACCGAGTCCTTGTCCGGCGCCGGTGATCAGTACTACCTGGTCGGTGTAGCGATTCATCGTGTTCCTGATTCGAGTCGAGGGGAATTCGTGGTGGTCGTCCTGCCCTGCAGGAAGTCGTTCAGAGCGGTGGGAACGTCACTGGCCTTCCAGTGGACGTCGAAGGTGTCGAGTTCACGTGCAAGGCTTTGCTTTTCGTCAAGTTCGTTGGACTCCGCGAGTAGTTGCTTGTAAGCGGACTGGGCTGCGCCCGCGTGCGCGGCGAGTGTGTCCGCGGCCGTCAGGGCGGCGTTGAGCAACTCGTGCTCGACGACGATCGCGTGCAGCCATCCCGTGTGCTTCAGATCGGCGGCGGTGACCAACTCACCGGTCAGGGCCATCCAGCGGGCCATGGAGTCGCCGACCTTGCGGGGCAGGCGCACGCTGGCGCCGCCGGCGGGGAGGAGGTTGTTGCGGACGTGACCGTCGCCGATCCGTGCTGTCGGGGTCGAGATGACGACGTCGCAGGCGAGCGCGAGTTCCAGTCCGCCGGCGACGGCGTGCCCATGGATCGCTGCGACGACGGGTAGCGGGCTCGTCTCCAGCCGGGTGGCGAGGGCTGAGACGTCCCGGAGGAATTCCAGGGGAGTCCGGCCGGCGGCGTGTAGCTGCAGGAAATATTGCAGGTCGGCTCCGGCACAGAAGCTCTTCCCGGCACCGGTGAGGAGGACCGCTCGGGTGTCGCGGTCATCCTCGGCATCGGACAGCGCGGTGTCGAGTGCCGCGACCAGCGTGTCGTTCAGAGCGTTTCGCCGGTCCGGCCGGTTGAGGGTGAGGATCCGGGTGGCGCCGATATGGGTCACGTCCAGCGGCATAGCGGGTTTGTCGGTCATGAGTGGGCTTCCTGACGAGACAGTTCGACGCGGCGCTGTTGACGGAGCTGGGCGCGCTGGATCTTTCCGCTGGCGGTCTTGGGGAGGGTGTCGACGAAGTGCACCCGGCGGGGATAGGCGTGGGCGGCGTATTTCGTTTTCACCCACTGCTGCAACTCGTGGACCAGCTCGTCGTCGGCGGTGGAATTGGCTCCCCGGACGACGAAGGCCTCGATCACTTCGCCGCGTACCTGGTCGGGTGCGGCGACCACGGCGCATTCGCGGACCTGCGGGTGCTGGGCGAGCACGGATTCGACGTCGAAGGGGCCGATGCGGTAACCGGCCATGATGATGACGTCATCGTCGCGGGAGGAGAACCGGAGCAGCCCGTCACTGTCGATGCGGGCGGTGTCACCGGTGAGAAAATAGGCCCTGTCGGCGGTGAATCGGCCCGCATCGCCGCGTCCGCCCGCGTATTCGGTGAACATCATCATCGGGCTGCCGGTGACGACGACGGCCAGGCGCCCGATCGTGCCGGTGGCCGCGGGCTCGTCGTGGTCATCGGCGAGGACGGTGAGTTCCCACCCGGGCAGCGCCACGCCCATTGCCCCGGGGACCATTGGTACCGCGAAGTCGGGGTGATGTGGGAAACCGGCGGGCATCCCCAGTTCGGTTTGCCCGTAGTGATCGTGGACGAGCAAGCCGAGTTCAGTTTCGGCCCAACCGTTGACCTCCGGTGTCAGAGGCTCCCCGGCGCTCGAAAGGCGGCGCAGGGCCAAATCGTCGGGGCGAGCTCCACTTTCGGAGCGCAGGCCCCGGTACACGGTTGGCGCCGCGGCGTAGTCAGTCACCCCCAGGCGGGAGAGCACCGACCAGGTGGAGGCAGCGGAGAAACCACCGCGGGCCAGGATGGTCGGAACACCGGCTGCCAGCGGCGCGACGATTGCGGTGTAGAGCCCGTAGGCCCAGCCCGGGTCCGCCGCGCACCAGAACACGCTGTCGTCGGTGACGCCGAGCGCGAATTCGAGGTAGCTGTGCCATCCGGCAATGTAGCCAACCGGGTGGACCACGCCTTTCGGAGTTCCGGTGGTACCCGAGGTGAACATGTGCACCAAGGGGCTAGTGCCACCGACCGCAACGGGCGGGGGTGTATCGGTGTTCATCGATGCCAGTGCCGCGGTCAGGCTGTCTTCGTCGCCGCCAGCCACCAGGACATCCCACGCGGCGTTGGTGACGACCTTGGACCGGAGCGCGGCGTCGACGACAACCAGCTTGGTCTCGGCATTCGTCAGACGGGAGGTCACCGCATCCTCGGCGAATGCGGTGAAGAGCGGAACGTACACCGCGCCGACCCGCCAGATGCCGAGCAGCACGGTGACCAGATCGGCGCTCTTACCCATCAGCGTGGCAACCCGATCGCCCCGTCCAATCCCCCGATCGGCGAGTACCTGCGCGAATCGGCGCGACGAGTCGGCGAGGTCGCCGTAGGTGTATCGGGTGGTCGACACGTCCTCGTCGACGACGGTCAGGGCCACGGACAGCGGTGGATGCCGATCGCACAGCAGCCACGCCACGTTCGCGGCCTCACCGGAATACGAGGACAGGATCTCGCGCAATCGCGCGTCGATTTCGGCGGACACAGACAACTCCTTGTTGGGTACGTTAGATTACTAGACAGTACCCAATAATGTACCCACCGTCGCGGGGGAAGGGAAGACCCATGGATTCGAGGAGGTCCGTCCGTTTGTGAAACACTCGACCGCATGGCACGTGCAGGAGCGACGCCGAACCGCGCGGCGATGAACACCCCCCGCCGTCGACGCGTCGACACCGCCCGTCGGGACGAGTTGCTGGCGCGGATCGAGGAGATCTTCCTGACCGAAGGGTTCACGTCGGTCACCGTCGACGACCTCACCCAGCGTTTACGGTGCTCGAAGGCAACCCTGTACAGCGTGGCGTCGACGAAGGAACAGCTCGTCGTCGCAGCGACCAAACGCTTCTTCGGCGCCGCTGCAGAGCAGATCGAAATTACCGTTGCTGCCGAGTCGGACCCACGCACGCGCATCACGACCTACCTCGGAGGCGTGGCGTCGGCGATGCGGCGCAACTCGAGGGCCTTCTACGAAGACATGGTCTCCTACCGGCCCACAGCCGAGATCTATGCCCGCAACACCGCCCAAGCAGCGATGCGAGTGCGCGAATTGATAGACGAGGGAGTCGAAGCCGGGGACTTCCGCGCAACCGATGCCGCGTTCGCGGCCCAGCTCGTGGCGCTGGCGATCGACGCCGTCCAATCCGGGGTGCTGCTCGAGCGCACCGGCCTGTCCGCAGCCGACGCCTTCGGAGAACTCGGTGACCTTCTGCTCCACGGTCTGTTGCGCACCGAGTAGGCGAGAACAGGGCCCCCCGGGGCGGTTCGTGGATGGCGTCAGCACGGGCAACTGATTGAAGGGCATTGTGCTGCAACGAAATAATATGTCGTAGCGACGGATGACTCCCGCGAAGCAGGTTCGCAAATGTCCGAGGGGGTACTTTAGAAATATTATTCGTACCCCCTATCGTTCCGAGAGGAATGTGGCTACAGTCACGGTACTTATCGAGTGTGATTCGTACCGAGAGGCACGTCATGACAGTAGTATCACCATCGACGTTTAATCCGTCGCGTACACGACTGCGCCCACTGGCAGCAGCCGCTGTCGGCAATGTGGTCGAGTGGTTCGACTTGACCATCTACGCCACGTTCGCTGTGTACCTCTCTCCCTTGTTCTTTCCTGCCAGTGACCCCACCGCGGCTCTGTTGTCCACCTTTGTGGTTTTTGCTGTCGGATTCTTCGTCCGTCCTCTCGGCGGATGGCTGATTGGAAGCTACGCCGACCGGCGGGGGCGAAAACGCGCACTGACTCTGACGATCGTGCTGATGGCTGTTCCCACCTTCGCGATCGGAATCTCGCCGACTTACGAAACCATCGGTGTTTTTGCCCCGATCATTCTGGTGGCTGCACGCATGATCCAGGGTTTCGCGGCCGGCGGTGAGTCCGGCGGTGCCATGGCCTACCTGTACGAGATTGCTCCGGCCAACCGTCGGGGCCTCTACACCAGCCTGTGGTACACGACGGTTGTAGCCGGAATCGTGCTGGCAACGCTGCTCGGATTCGTTCTTGCGGAGGCGATGTCGACTGAAGCGCTGAGCGACTGGGGCTGGCGCATCCCCTTCCTGATCGGAGGCGCCGCAGGTTTGGCCGGTCTGTGGGTCCGGTCGGCCATGGCAGAGACGCTCGACACTGGCCACCCCGCGGAACCGACGAAGAAGCGATCCGGCCTCGCGGCCCTGCTGTCCGAGTATCCGCGTGAGACTCTGCGAGTGTTCCTGCTGATGTCGGGATCTGCAACGGCGTTCTACACCTTCGTCTCGTACATGCCGACGCACCTGATCAAGTCCATCGGACTGCCTGCCGATACAACCTTCGGTGTCCACACCGTTGCTCTCGTGGTGTTCATGTTCCTGTTGCCGACCTTCGGGCATCTGTCGGATCGCGTCGGCCGGCGAGTCTTCGGAATGATTTTCGCTGTCGGTGGAGCGGTGGCGATTGTCCCTCTGAGTCTCGCGCTGGCGGGCGTGTGGTGGCAGAGCCTAGTCGTCGATCTGGCGCTTCTGACGTTGACGGCCTGCATGTTTTCGGTGCTCGCAGTGATCATGACCGAACAGTTTCCGAGTCGGATGAGGGCCATGGGAGTGGGTGCCCCGTACAACCTGGCCACAGCGATCTTCGGCGGACCTGCACCCCTCCTGCTCACCTGGCTGAGTGGGCACGGCATGGGCCCGTGGTATTTCGGCTACCTCGCCGTCCTGGTCCTGCTCGTCGCCTTCGGTCTGAAGAAGACGACGGTCGACAGTTAGGTCTTACGCCTTCGAGGGCTCGGATCGACGCCGGTCGATCCGAGCCGTCACACATATCAGGGCCAGCGCGTGCTGTGGCCGGAATCCCGGCTCCAGATGCGATACGACGAACGTCTCGCCACCCCCCGGCGTCGGGCGCATCAGCTCAACCCTCGTCATGAAGAGCGTGGCCGATAACCGACCCTTGCCTCTGGAAGGCATCGGAGAGCTCAGCGAATTTTCATCGCACCGGTAGCGTCATCGTGACGGGGGACTTCGGTCGTGAGGGGGTCCGGCGGCACACCGAATGGGGTGGTCTCGCTCCGGCTTCCACGAATGGCGGCTCCCTTGAAAGACTTCGGCGCGGCTAGTTTCGTCATCAGGCGAACCTCCCTAGTGCGCAGTGGCCGACGAGTGCGGCGTCCGCACCATACTGCGCAATTGACGGGCGGTGACCGACAGTGTCGCCAAGTCGAAGGCATTGCTCTCGAAGACGCTCTGCAGGGTGGCCCTCGCTCTTTCGAGCCGGGCCGAATTGCCGGCCTCCCACTCGGCGATGCTGTCCTGCGGATCCTGGCCGGGCTCGCTGCTTGCGAGAACATCGAGGCACAGTGCACGCATCGACGAGTACAGGTCATCGCGTAATGCCTGTCGGGCGAGTGCGTGCCAACGGTCACCTCGGTCGAGCGCGGTGACGGACGTGAGGAGCCGCCCCGCCTCGAGGTGCGCGTTCAACGCCCAATACACCGCACCGACCTCCGTCGAATCCCTCTCCGACACTTCCGCGATCTCCACGATGTCGAGCAGCGAGAACACATCGAGCGAGCGGAACACCCGGTGGGCGAGATCCTGCGGCGCTCCGGCCTCGATGGCCGGAGCAGCCCTGCGACGGACGTTGTCGACATCGGCACCCTGCAACCAGGAGGGCAGTACCGGAGTCAGCCGGCGAACGGCACCCGCGAACCGCGCGATCTCAGCTCCGATGGCCAACGGCTGGGGGCGATTCGCCAGGAACCATCTCGAACCCCGGCCGAGCAACCTCCGCGACTCGGCCTTCAGAAGGTCGGACGCGGCGGTCGGCATTTCCGTCCGGCGAATCTCGCCCCACACCGAACGCAGATCGAAGACATCCGCGGTGATCGTGAACGCTCGCACGGCATCTTCAGTCGATGCGGCGCAGTCTTCGAGGAGCCGGTGGACGTAGGAGAGCCCGCCGTCGTCGACGACTTCGTTGATCACCATCGCCGTGACGATCTCGCGAGCGAGAGGGTGTGCGGTGCCGGGCGCGATCTTGTCGCGTACCTGCGTGGGGAAGTATTGGGGGAGCCTGTTCGCCAGCTCACCGGTATCGGGGAGCTGCCCTGCGAGCAGATCCTCTTTCAGCGCGAGTTTGACGTGCGCGAGAAGTGTGGACAACTCCGGCGAAACCAACCCTGTGCCGGTCGCGGCGCGAACGCCCAGATCCTCATCGCTCGGTAGAGCCTCGTGGGCTCGAACGAGACCGCGGTGACGTTCGAGCGCGGTGATCTGACGCCGATGCACGGACAGCGACCTCGCCGCGACCGCGCGAGTGGTGCCCAGCAGTTCGTTCTGCGAGGTGTTGTCGGCGAGGACCAATGCGGCGACGTCATCGGTCATCGACGCCAGCAACGGGTTCCGCTGATCCTTGTCCAGAGTGCCGGCGCTCACCGCGGTGTCGAGGAGGATCTTGATGTTCACCTCGTGGTCGGAGCAATCGACTCCTGCCGAGTTGTCCAGGGCGTCGGAGTTGATCCTCCCGCCGGCGAGCGCATACTCCGTCCGCCCCAGTGCGGTCACGCCGAGATTTCCGCCTTCGCCGATCACGCGGGCTCGCACGGCGCGGGCGTCGACGCGGACACCGTCGTTGGCCTTGTCGCCCACGTCGGCATGGGACTCGGTGCTCGCCTTGACGTACGTCCCGATGCCACCGTTCCAGAGAAGGTCGACCGGTGCCCGCAGAATCGCGGCGATCAGGTCGGTGGGAGACAGCAAGTTCGTCGAATCCGGCAGTGCAAGTGCGGCTCTCATCCGGGAATCGATCGGTATCGACTTCTCCGTGCGGGCCCAGATACCCCCGCCCTCGCTGAGGATGGAGCGGTCGTAGTCGTCCCAGGACGAGGTGGGCAGATCGAACAGTCGCGCGCGTTCGGCGTACGACCTGGAGGGGTCAGGGTCCGGGTCGACGAAGATGTGCCGATGGTCGAATGCCGCCACGAGCCGGAGAACGGGAGAGAGGAGCATCCCGTTTCCGAACACGTCGCCGCTCATGTCGCCGATCCCGACCACGGTGAACGCGTCGGTGCGGGTGTCGACGCCGAGTTCGCGGAAGTGTCGCTCGACGCTCTTCCATGCTCCCTTCGCCGTGATACCCATGCCTTTGTGGTCGTAGCCGGCCGATCCGCCGGATGCGAATGCATCGCCCAGCCAGAACCCGTACTGCGTGGCAACCTCGTTGGCGATGTCAGAGAAGGCCGCGGTTCCCTTGTCAGCGGCAACGACGAGATACGTGTCGTCGCCGTCGCGCCGCACCACTCCGTCCGGTGCGAGAACGGTTCCCGTCTCGCGGTCGACGTTGTCGGTCAGGTCGAGCAGCCCCGCAATGAACTCCCGATAGCATGTGATTCCCTCACCGAGCCTGGCCGTGCGATCGGCGTCCGGGTCGCCGGTACCGACGGGCGGCTTCTTCACCACGAAGCCGCCTTTCGCGCCGACGGGCACGATGACCGCGTTCTTGACGGCCTGCGCCTTGACCAGCCCAAGAATTTCGGTGCGGAAGTCCTCGAGTCTGTCGGACCATCGCAGTCCTCCGCGCGCGATGGCGCCGAACCGCAGATGGACCCCTTCGACCCACGGCGAGTACACGAAGATCTCGAATCGTGGACGTGGGGAGGGTAGTTCGGGTATCGACCGGGGATCAAGTTTGAACGCAAGGGCCCGGCGGGTCGATTGGTGTGCGGCACCGGAGAAGTAATTGGTTCTCAGGGTGGCCCGTACCAGTCGCAGAAAGGAGCGGAGGATCCGGTCGGAATCGATCTCCGGGATCGCGTCGATGGTGTCATTCAACTGTTGCGCCATCGCGTCGGAGGCGGCTTCGCTCGCAGCATCGGGGTCGAACTGCATCGTGAAGAGGGTGACGATCTGGCGGACGATGTCGGTGTGACGGCTCAGGACTCGAGCGATGTGATCCTGTGAGTAGGGGAACGCGGCCTGCCGCAGATACCTGGCATATGCCCGCAGCATCGCGGCCTGACGCCAATCGAGCCCTGCACGAAGAACGAGCGCGTTGAATCCGTCGATCTCGGCACACCCGTCCCACATCGCCGCGAAGGCGGCGGAGAACCGGGACGTGAGGTCGTCCGCGTCATCTCCCGCTCCGGCACGTGCGGCGTCACCGTCGAATGTGATACCGAAATCGTAAATCCAGCACTGTGTTCCGTCGCTACGACGAACCGGGTAGGGGTGCTCGTCGACCACCTCGACAGCGAGGGAGTGCAACAACGGTAGTACCCGGCTCAGGGTGACCGGTTGCCCCGCCACGTAGAGGGTGCATCGCCACGGCGTCTGGGTGCTTCCGGAAATGCGGTAGAGCGACAGGGATGAGGAGTTCGGCGGAAGCGATTCGAGGGTGGCCGCGTCTACCGCGGCCCGCTCGACGCCGTGCTCCTTCTTGTAGGCCTCCGGCAAGGCTTCCGCGTACCGCTGCGCACTGTCCGAGGTTGCGGTGCCCGAATGTTGGCCGAGGGCCTCTCGGAACGAGTCGTCCCAGGTCTTGATCGTCGCACGCAGCTCGTCCTCGATCGCGCCGCCCACGGTGAAGGATGTCCGTGGTGCCCGATCCGGCTGGGAAGTGGAGCGCACATCGAAGCGGAGCACAGCCAACACCGATCCCGCAACGGACAGCTCACCCATCGCTGCCCGCCCGCCGAACTGCCGTTCGACGATGGCGGTGGCCACCGCCCCCAGCCGGTGGTCCAGCCGGCGCAGGGGCACCAGAACAAGACAGGTGGTGCTGTGGGGCAGCGGGGCGGGCACGGTCAGCACGCGGACGTCGATGGCCGCCGCGTCCCGGGCCGCGGTCACAACCCACTCGAGTACCTCGTCGGCGGCGGGGAGCAGGAGATCGGCGACGGGGAGGGCGTCGACGATCCGGAGTGCGATGTCGTATGCGGGTGCACGTCGTTCGACTCCCGCTCGATCGAGAGCCGAGACCGCCTTCTCCCGGATGTGGTCGAAATGCAACGGCTGCGCACCGTCCGCGACCAGGGTGAGGTCGGCGGCGAGATCGCGGACGAGGCGCTCGGTCGCGCGTACGCGCCGATCGCCGGTGGTCTCGGCGAGTTCGAGGGTCAGCCGTATTTCCGCGATGGTGTCACCCTCACCGGGGCGAGCCCCGGGAGCGGCGTCCAGGAGGGCCCCGTCCTCGGCCCGGCGCACGCCGACCGAGGACCACTCGATGTCGAGCACCACCGATCCCGCCTGTACCGCGCACGCAGCCACGAGTGCCGGCACGTCCGGATGATCGTCGGCGACCACCCGGAGGACCGTCGTTCCGGCAGCCGAGGCCGCGGCGTGCGTGAGGACCGTGAGGGGCGGCCGCACGAGTCCGAAGGCGAGGCCGGGAGAGATCCCGACGCTAGGGACGGTGGAGGAGAGATCGGAAGGTGTCGTGGCCGTCACGGCAAATCACGCTCCAGGGACCGAGGGACGGGGAGGAGAACCGGGTTACGGGATCAGTAGCCGCTGGCGGGGTCGATGACCGCGGCGAGGGCCTGTCCGCGGGCGAAGCGGGACACGTTGTCGCTGACGTGCTGGGCGAACGCGGGTGCCAGCGCGGACGGCGGGTTGGCCACATGCGGGGTGATGATGGCGTTCGGGAGGGTCCAGAGCGGGTGACCGTCGGGCAGCGGTTCGGGTTCGGTGACGTCGAGCGCGGCGCCGCCGATCCGACCCTCGGTGAGTGCCTCCACGAGGGCATCGGTGTCGATCAGCGAGCCACGGGCAATGTTGACCACCCAGGCCGTCGACTTCATCTGCGCGAGCTCCTGTGCACCCAGCAGGTACTTGGTCTGGCCCGTGGCGGGTGCACCGAGCACCACGTGATCCGCCCGACCCCAGACCTCGGCCGTGCGCTCCGCCGGCAGAGTCTCGACGGTGCCGGGAACCGTTCTGCCGGAACGGGTCACGGCAAGGGTGTGCGCACCGACCGCCGACAGGAGCGGGATCAGCGCGCGCCCGATGCCACCGCAGCCGACGATCGCCACGAGTGAACCGCGCAGGGTCCGGACCTGCGCCCCGAAACCCGCCTGGTCCCAAGACGTTGCCGCGAGTTGACCCGGCAGCGCCCGCACGCCGGCAAGGAGCAGTGCCAGGGCATGCTCGGCCACACTGTCCGCGTACGCGCCTGCTGCGGACGTCCACACTCGATCACTGCCTGCGTCGACGACACCGGACTGGAACCAGGATTCGACACCCGCCGACGGCAACTGCACCCACCGGACTTGCGTGGGCAGCGTCGGGAAGTCGCTCGGCGCCCCCGTCCAGACGACGGCGTCGGCGTCGTGCAGCCCGGTCAGCTGCCCTCCGCCCGCCGTGATGGCGTCGACGAGAAGCGGCGGCTGATCGGGGCCGAGATGCACGGTCGGGGTGGACGTTGCAGTGGATGAAGACATGGGTATCCCTCGAAGGGTCGGGCCCGGGGCTGTTCAGCGGAAGTCGAGGACGACCTTGCTGGCCTGGGTGCGGTCGCGGGCGACGGTGAATGCTTGTTCGCTCTGATCGAGCGGGAAGCGATGGGTGAGAACGGGTTCGACGGGGAGCCCGGAGGCGAGCAGTGCCAGTGCGTCGTCGAACTCCGAGCCGAAGCGAAATGCTCCGACGAGCTCGATCTCCTTGGTGACGAGAAGATTTCCGGGGAAGGTGACGTCGCCGGGCGGGAGCAGACCGAGTTGCACGACACGACCGCCGCGGCGGACGGCGCGGACACACGCGCCGAGAGCGGCGGGCGCACCGGAGGCTTCGACAGCGATGTCGATGTCGGTCGGCGCCGCGTCGGGGTCGTCGGCCCGCACGACCGCGGTTGCGCCGACAGCTCTGGCTACCGCGAGGGTTTCGGGGACGAGGTCGGACACGATGACCTCCCGGGCGCCCGCCGCGCGCAGGGCAGCGACGGCGAGACACCCGATGGGTCCTGCGCCGGTGACGAACACCGAGCGGCCCGTGACGTCTCCTGCGCGGGCGACGGCGTGCAGTGCCACGGACAACGGCTCCGCCAGTACCGCGGTTTCGAGGCTCAGCCCGTCAGGGAGCGCACGGATCTGATGGGCGGGCAGCACGATTCGCTGGGCGAAGCCGCCCTGCACGTGCGGGAGGCGGGCCGCGCTTCCCAGGTACCGGGTGTCACGGCACACGTTCTCGCGGCGGTCGAGGCATTCGGGGCACTTGCCGCACGGGGTGGCGGGGTGCACGGCGACGGGTGTGCCGGCCTCGGGGCCGTCGACCCCGTCCCCGAGTGCGGCGACGGTGCCGACCACCTCGTGTCCGAGGACCATCGGCTCCCGGACGAGGAAGTCGCCGACGCCGCCGCGATGGGCGTAGTGCAGATCGGACCCGCAGACGCCGCCGTAGGCGACGTCCACCGCAATCTGACCTCGCCCGGGCGCCGGGACGTCGATGTCCTCGACCCTGAGGTCGTGTGCTCCGTGTACGACACAAGCCCGCATGTGTTCTGCGCTCCGCTCTTCGATGAAACTCGGTGTGGTCTCTAGACGACCGCGGTCATACCGCCGTCGACGTACAGAATCTGGCCGTTCACGAAATCCGATGCGCCCGAGGCCAGGAACAACAGGGCACCGACCAACTCGTCGGGGCGGCCCCAGCGTCCGGCCGGGGTGCGCCCCGCCAGCCAAGCGGAGAAGTCGGCATCCTGGACCAGGGCCGAGGTCAGTTCGGTGTCGAAGTAGCCCGGCGCTATGGCGTTCACGCACAGCCCGTGCGGTGCCCAGTCCGCACACATTCCACGGGTCAGCATCTTCAGGCCACCCTTGCTCGCGGCGTACGGTGCGATACCGGGCCGGGCGAGATCGCTCTGGATCGAGCAGATGTTGACGATCTTCCCGACCCCGCGTTGCACCATCGCGCGGGCGAATTCACGTCCCACGAGGAACGCACTGGTGAGGTTGGTGTCGAGTACCCGCCGGAAGTCGTCCTCACTGAATTCGAGGAGCGGACTGCGGTGCTGTACGCCGGTGTTGTTCACCAGGATCCGGACGGGGCCGACTTCTTTCTCGATCGCGGTCGCGGCGTCGGCGACCTGGGCCGCGTCGGTGACGTCGAACGCGTAGGCGAACACGTTCGCCCCGGTGCGTTCGTGGATCTGCTTGCGGGCCAGCTCGAGCGCGTCGGAGTTCCGGCCGTTGAGTACGACGACGGCACCGGCCTGTGCGAGTCCTTCTGCCAGGGCGAAGCCGATTCCTCGACTCGATCCGGTGACGAGCGCGATCTGATTTTCGATGTCGAACGCGGGGTGGCTGGTCACGCTGGTCCTCCGATGAAGGTCGGCCGGTCCTGATCCGTGTGCAGTCCACTCGCGTCGAGTGCTGCCCGGGCCAGGTCGGCGGGAGTCTGTAGGGCCTCGAGTTCGATCCCGATTTCGCCGGGCTGCAGTCGCTCGAGGATCGCGAACTGGGAGTCGAGGAGGCTCGTCGGCATGAAATGGTCGGTGCGGGCGTTCATGCGTACCGCGATGAGGTCCCGGTCGGCTCGCAGATGAACGAAGAAGATCGGTGCGCCACCCGACCGGAGTACGTCCCGGTAGCGCCGTTTGAGCGCGGAACAGGCAATTACGCCGGGAATCCCGGTTTCGGCGCCAGCGGCGAGCCATCGGGCGATGTCCTCGAGCCACGGCCCGCGGTCGTCGTCCGTGAGCGGGATTCCGCGGCTCATCTTGTCGATGTTCGACGCGGGATGGAGTTCGTCGGCCTCGCCGAGCCGCGCCCCGGTGATCTCGGAGATGGCCTGAGCCACCGAGGTTTTGCCGCAGCCGGCGACCCCCATCACGACGATCTGCGGGGCCGTCACGTTCTGACCCCGTTGGACCAGGACCGGGACAGGTCCTGCTCGCCGCGGGCGGCGGCCCAGCCGGTCAGGGCGCCGCGCAGTGCGGCGAAGAGCTGGGTGCCCACCTGATCGGCCGACAGGCCCACCGTGTTGAGCAGGTCGAAGATCTCTCGCGGGTCGAACAGGAGGTTCCAAAGGAACAGGGCCTCGTCGCCGATGTCGGCGATGCCGAGCTCTCGCGCCGACTGCTGCAATGGCTCGAGCAATGCCTCCGCCTGCACGGTCAGGTAGTAGGTGTCCTCGCGCAGCCGTTCCAGGTAGCCGTGCCGCGACCTGGTGGCGACCATGGCCTCACCGTGCTCGACGACGAGTCCCACCCAGCACCGGCAGAGCTCCTCGAGCCGTTCCAGTCCGACCGTGTCGAGCGTGCGCGCGTAGTCCCGCATCCGGCAACCGACCTCGAACCGGTACTCGCCGAGAATGTCGTCGACCGAACTGAACTGGCGGTACGCGGTGGCCGGCGAGACCTCGGCGGCCTTGGCGACCTCGGTCATGTTGACAGGCTCGTCGTTGCCGGAGGACAACTTGACGGCTGCCTGGATCAGGCTGCGCCGATTCCGTTCGGTGTCACTGCGCATCGGCTTCTTGGCCATCGTCATGATCCTCTCCCTCGTTCCTACGCCAGCGAGGCCAGCCCGCGAGCCAGCCGGGCCACGCCTTCGGTGATCGCCTCCGAACTCGCAGCGTAGGACAGGCGCAGGTGACCTTCGCCGTGAGCGCCGAACTCGCTGCCGGGCCGGACCGCGACGCCGTGCTCGCGGAGGATCCGCACGACCTCGACGGAGGGGACGTCGGCCGAGTATTTCGGGAAGAAATAGAAGGCGCCCTCGGGGTCTCCCACCTCCAGCCCGGGAACCTGGGACAGGGCCTCACGCATGAGGATCCGACGCGCCCGGTAGGCCTCCCGCATGGCGGCGACGTCGTCGGCGCAATCGGTGAGCGCGGTGAGGGCGGCACGTTGGACGGCCGTGTTGACCGAACCGTTGTTGCTGTTGTGCACCCGGGCGCAGGCGGCGACGACCGCACTCGACCCGGCCAGGTATCCCACCCGCCACCCGGTCATGGCGTAACTCTTCGAGAAGGTTTGGCAGTACAGGGTTCTCTCGACCAACTCGGGAATCTGCAGTGCCGAGGTGAAAGGCTCACTGCCGTAGACGAGTTCGCTATAGGCCTCGTCGGCGATCACCAGCGTGTCGGACTTCCGGAGGATCTCCCCGAGTACCTCGAGTTCCTTGGTGCGGTGCACGACGCCGGTGGGGTTGGAGGGGTTGCAGAACACGAAGAGCTTCGCGCCGGCGAGTGCAGCGGCCAGCGAGTCGAGGTCCCAGTGCAGGTCGTCCTGCAGCGCCACCGGCACGCACACGCCACCGGCCAGATGAACGAGATCCGCGTACAGCGAGTAGGTGGGGTCGGGAATCACGACCTTGTCTCCCGGGTTCACGGTTGCGAGGATCGCCGCCGCGAGTCCGCCCGTACCGCCGTGGGTGACGAGAATCTGATCGGACCCGAAGGTCGTTCCGGCGAGTGCGCTCACCTGGTCCGCGACCGCGGCGCGCAGATCGGCGTCGCCGAGCTGGGCGGCGTAGTGGGTGTGGCCGGCCTCGAGTGCAGCGGCTGCCGAGCGACGGATCCGCTCCGGGGTGTCGAAATCGGGTTCGCCCATGGCGAGGGACACCATGTCACCGCCGGACTGTGGCTGCTGAGTCCGGAGTGAGGCTTCTTCGACCCGGATCACCGCGTCCGAGGGGGCAAAGTTGATCACAGGTCTACCGATCCTTCCGGAATCTGCACGATCTCAATTGAGCACTGCATCGCATATGCGAATATTTTCTCATCTGTCTTGGTGCGCGTCAAGGGCTCTCAGGATGTCTTCCGGCGCTCCCTTCCACCGGCTGACCTCGAGATCGCCGGAGATGTCGCGCTGACGGGTCGGGGCGATGACGAGTTCGGGGATGACCGTCCGCGACGGGAGTGTGGCGGCGAGGTGCACCGCGCGGGCGACGTCGTCGGGTTGGACCATGGCGTCACGCACGTCCTGGCTGGGCGGGTTGGCCCGGTTGTCCATGATCGGGGTGCTCACTTCGCCGGGCAGGATGCAGGTGGCGCGGATGCCGTCGTTGCGGAACGTGTTGTGCAGGTAGGTCATGAAGTTCCGGACGCCGGCCTTCGCGGCGCCGTACGCCGCACCGCCCAGCAGATTGGGATTAGCGGCGGCCAGTGAGGATACGGTGACGATCGTGCCTGCGCCCCGCTCGAGCATGCTGGGCAACACCGCCTGAGTCAGCAGATACACGGCGGTGAGATTCACACCGAGGATCTCGTTCCATTCGTCCTCGCTCGTCCACCGGACGTTGAGCACCCTTCCGCCCGCGCCGGCATTGTTCACCAGGATGTCGATCGGACCGGCCTCGCTCTGCACCGAATGGATCAACGAGTGAATCTGCTCGCTGTCCTCGATGTGCGCCGGCTTCACCAGTGCGGCGCCGCCGGCCTCGGTGATCGCGGCGGCGACCTCGGCGAGTACCGCCTCCCGGCGGCCGACCAGGACGACGGTGGCGCCCTCGGTCGCGAGCTTGATCGCCGATTCCCGGCCTATCCCGGTTCCGGCACCGGTGACCAGGGCAATCTTTCCGTCGAGCAATCCCATTTCGGGGTCCTTTCGTGTCGTGCGCCGAGAAACGGCGAGGGGCCGGGGCGGATACCGTCGGTGGTCTCCGCCCCGGCCTGGTCGTACGAACGCCGGGTCTACGTGTCCTGCAGGGGCCGGCCGGCGGTTTCGACGAGCTTCAGCGCCGTCAGCGCGGTGATGATCGCCGTCAGGATCACCGCGTACGCCGGGATGCTCTTGTCGCCCGTCAGTCCGATGAGCCAGTTCATGACCAGTGGGGCGCTGCCACCGAACACGACGGTCGTGATGTTGAACCCGATGCTGTACGCGCTGTAGCGCACGTTGGTCGGGAAGAGTTCGACGAGCTGGACCTGGATCACACCGGCATGTCCGGCGAACAGTGCGGCGAGAATGATTCCCGCCAGCGCCGCGGTGCCGAGGTTGCCCGTCGAGATCATCTGGAAACACGGGTAGGACGCAAGGCCCATGGCGATCGCGGAGTACAGCAGCACCGGCTTGCGCCCGATGCGGTCGGAGAGCCGCGCTGCGTAGGGGATCGCGACGAGGATCGCCACCAGGCTCACCGCGGTCACCAGCAGTCCCTGGAGCTGGCTGAAACCCTGTTCCTTCTTCAGGTAGGTCGGCATATACACGAAGAGGATGTAGTAGCCGGGGCCGTTGAGCGCGGGAAGCGCGATGGTCATGGCGATGGCCTTCAGGTGCCGCTTCGAGGTGAGCGCCACCTTCAGCGGGTTCCGTTCGACCACCTTGGCCTCACGCAGGGCCTGGAATCGCGGGGTGTCCTCGAGCCGGTTCCGGATGTAGAAGCCGACCAGACCCATGGGCACTGCCAGCAGGAACGGGATGCGCCACGCCCAGGATTCGAGCACGTCCTGGCCCAGCAGCTGGATGATCGCGCTGGAGATCAGGCTGCCCGCCAGCAGTGCCGCGAACGAGCCCATGGGCAGCCAGCAGGTGGTGCGGCCACGCTTGTCGTCGTCGGCGTACTCGCCCACGAACGACATGGCGCCCGACGCCTCGCCGCCGGCGGAGAAGCCCTGGATCATCCGCATGCAGATGAGCAGGATCGGCGCGGCCCAGCCGATCGTCTCGAAGCTCGGAATCATGCCGATGGCAGCGGTGGAACCGGAAATCATCAGCAGCAGGAAGGCGAGGAGAGTCTTACGGCCCAGCTTGTCGCCGAGGTAGCCCGAGATGACACCGCCGAAGGGCCGCACCAGGAAACTGATGAGGAACCCGACGTAGGTGAGCATGATGCCACCCGAGCTGCCGTTTCCCGGGGCGAACACGAGAGCGAGGGTGGGTACGAGCAGACCGTAGATGCCGTAGTCGTACCACTCGACGAACGAGCCGATACCCCCGGCGATGGTGACCTTCTTGACTACCTTCCGGTTGTCGGAATCGGTCGCGGGTGGATTGGTGACAGTCATGACCTTGCGTTCCCTTTCTCCGGGATTATCGCTGATGTGGCGGACACGGGCATCTGTCAGCTGAAGGTCGCCGCAGCGACCTCGGCGTCCAGGGCCTCTTCACGCGCGACCACCGCGAGAACGGCATCGAGCACTTCGCGGGCACGTGCGGGCGGAATGACGATGATGCCGTCGCTGTCGGCGCAGACGATGTCACCGGGATGGAAGACGACGCCGCCGATCGCGACGTCCTCACCGATCACGCCGGGTCCGTTCTTGAAGGGTCCGGCCGGGGTCACGCCCCGCGCGAAGACCGGAAAACCGAGGTTCTCGATGGTGTCGCGGTCGCGGACGCACCCGTCGACGACCGCACCGGCCGCACCACGTGCCGCGAAGCGCTGGACGAGGTTGTCACCGATGAGAGCGCGGCCGAGGTCACCCGCGCCATTGACCATGACCACGTCACCGGGCTGGATGAACTCCTGCGCCTTGATGATGGCTGCGTTGTCGCCCGCCGTCGTGAGGATGGGGAGCGCCGTGCCCACGAACTTCGCGCCGGGCCAGATCGGGGAGATGCCGGAGTCGCAGATTCCCAGGCGCTCCATCGCGTCGCCGAGATTGGCGACCTGGAATCGGGCGAACTCTGCGACCAGCTCCGGCGCCGGCCGGGTCCAGCCGGCGGAGATGCGGAGTTGTGCGCCATCCAGTTCAGACATCGGGGCTTCCCTTCGGTTCATCTCGACTCGCGGGATCAACCACCGACAGAGTGAGAAATGTTTTTCGATTGAGAGCAGCTTCACACTTGGTTATGTCCGCGTCAAGACCTGTTTGTAAAGATCCGGTGACGCGCGCGGCCGATGTGCGAACTCCAGCAAAACAAGGGAGCGTCCAGGCATGCCACTGAGGCCCCGGAGCGGTGCTCCAGGGCCTCGGTACGGTGCGTGGGCCTCAGGCGGTCGGCTGGACCACCCGGGTGTGATGCGGCAGGTTCACGGCGTCGAACACCCGCCGCACCGCCTCCTCCAGCTCGTCGAGGTCCGCCTGCTGCGAGCGGTACGTGGCGATCGCATCTTCCATACTGCTCCAACGGATTCGGAGCTTTTGCCCCGGGCCGGCCTGGCCGAGAACCGACATCGACGAGGACGTCACCACCGCCACGATCGGGTATCCGGCGGTCAGCGACCGCGCTCGCCCGAGGATGATCAGCTCGTCCGAGTGTGGAATCTCCACGCCCCCGATGGGGACCCCGTGGGAGATGATCTCGTCGAGACCCTCGGGGTGCGCGACCGGACCCGACAATCGCAGCCCGACGTGATTCGACCGATCGGTCACCGTGTACTCGGAAGACTCGAGAAGATCCCGAATACCCTCGACTGCAGCTGTTTCCGGACCGTCGGTCACGTCGACGACCCAGCTATCGCGGCGCCGGTCGGGGATCCGAACCGGGAGCCGGAGCAACGGCTGCTGCGCGTACGGGTGAACGAAGTCGACGTAGTCCGTCCGAAGCCGGACCCGCTGTCCGGCTCCCAGCCGTTGCGGAAAACCCATGCGCGCATCCGGGGCGGCGCTTCCGAGAAAGTGATCGGTTTCCAGTTCCCCGTTCACGCACAGGTAGGTTCGAATACCGTTCCGCACGTTGCGGATCGTGATCTGAGATCCCGCCGGGACGCACAGTGGCGCCCACATCGGAACGGGGTGCCCTGACACCCGGACGTCGGCTGTCGCTCCGGTGACCGCGATCAGCAGATCGGCCGTGACGGTCGCCGAGAACTCGGTGGCCATGATCTCGATCAGCGTGGCGCCCCGGGCATTGCCGACGAGCACGTTGCCGGCGGCGGCGGAGTACTGGTCGGACGCCCCGCTCACCGGCACGCCGAGGTGCTCCGACCCGGCCCGGCCCAGGTCCTGCAGTGTGGTCAGCCAACCCGGTTGCTGGACAATGATTTCAGCATCTGCGGTCATGATGTCAAGGCACCTACCGGTTCGAGAGGACGTCCGGCCAGCATGGACCACTCGGACTCGGAGACGGCCCTGAAACGGAATATGTCTCCCGGCGCGTAGTGGACGACCGGATCACGGTGAATGTCGAACAGAGCGAGCGGAGTTCGGCCGAGGATGCGCCAGCCGCTCGGCCCGGGCGCCGGACCGATGATGGCATTGTGGCCCGCCACCATGACAGCGCCCGCGGCGACGTTGGCGCGGGGCGTCCGGCAGCGGGCCACCGAACCCGGGAAGGTGGCACCGTGCATCATGGGTGCAATTCCCGAGCCGAGAACGTCGACGGTCATGGACGCCGACGTGAACAGGTCGACGAGTTCGTCTTCGGTCAGGCCGAGTTCACCGGCGACGAGCGCCAGGTCGGGTCCGTGCTCACCACCGAATACCGTCGGCACCAGAAAATGTCTCGCGGCCGTGTCGTCACCCTCGGTGTGCACGATGGTCCCGATCAGGCGGTCGAGATCGCGCGAGACGTCGTTGTGAACCACTTGGGCGCAGTCGAAACGCACCAGTACCGATTCGAGTCCGCCGACCACGTCGACGACTCCCCGAGGCGTGTCGGTGAGCACCGCCTTCCGCAGCGCACGCGTGACGGCGCGCCGGGTCTCGAGATCCGAACCCGATACCTCGATCATGACCGCAGCGTCGCCGTAGACGATCTGTGTGATTGCCGGCGTTGCGGAGGGCAGCATCGGATCAGACCGTGACGGCGCGAGCTTTGTCGGCCAGCACCTCACGCAGCGGCTTGACGGCCACGTGGGCGTCCACCAACGCGGAGCGCAGCTTGTTCGCGTTGACGATGGCCTCCGCGTTGTCGCCGTGCAGCAGGACGAGGTCGCATTCCTGCGGGATGTCGATGCCGTGCACAGTGCGCACGACACCCTCCTTCGCCATCCGCACGGTACGGGCAGCCACCTCGTCGGCGTCGTGCAGCAAGGCGCCTGGCTCGGTGCGCAACACGGGGGTGCCGTCGTTCTCGTACCCGCGGTCGGCGAGGAAGACGAGGGCAACCCGCAGTCCCCGGGCGCGCGCTTCGTCAGCGAGCAGGCCCTCCTGCGTGACGACGATCAGTTCCGGGTCGAAGGCAGCGACGGCGTCCGCGACACCCCGGGCGTGCACCGGGTCGGTGACCGTGAGGTTGCCCATCCGGCCGTGCGGGTTGACGTGGCTGAGCGTGCCACCTTGCGCCTTCACGAAGGCGCTCAACGCACCCATCTGGTACAGGGTGTCGGTGCGGATCTCGTCTTCGGTACACGCCATCGCCCGGCGGCCGAATCCGACCAGGTCAGGGTATCCGGGATGGGCACCGATCTCGACGCCCCGCTCGATGCAGGCACGGACCGTCCGCTCCATGACCCGCGGGTCACCGGCGTGGAAACCGCACGCAACGTTGGCCATGGTCACCAGATCCAGCACCGCATCGTCGTCGCCGATGGTGTAGTTGCCGAAGCTTTCGCCGAGATCCGCTACCAGGGCCAGAGACTTGTCAGCCATGAGTTCTCCTCAGAAGGTGTCCAGAGATCCGAGAACTGCGCCGAACGTCGTTGTTGCTGGCCCAGCCGTGTCAGATTCCAAATATGCGAATAGGTTCTCATTTTAGTGGTGGGGTGTCAACGGCTCGGCACAATTCGCTCGCGGCAGCGCTACCGCGTGATCGTCGGTCGTCGGGGCGCCGACCTCGAGCCCTCGCCTCCGAACTCACTCCGTTGCGTGTCCCGTCAGCTCGGACCTCTGCGTCCGACGAGATGAAAGACGCGACTGAGTTGGCGGTAGGGATCTCGTCGGCCGGCTTCGAGTTCGACCGCGGCCGCCGCTTCCACCCGCTTCGAATCGTTCGGGTCCAACTGGGCTCCACTGAAATCGAGCCAGTCGACGAACAGCCACACCCCATACCAGCGCACTGGCTCCACGCCGCGGCTCCGCACGAGTTCGCTGAGTTCCTCCACCGTGTCGGCGCGAGTCGGCACCCCCAGCAGCCCGATCCAGGTACCCGAGCACGCCATGGCAGCCGCTGGAGTCGCTGGTGAGCTTTGTCCAGCATCGCCGACGACGGGTCGAGCAGTGTCACGACATTCCGGCAACGACGCCGTGCGCCGCATTCAGACGCCTGCGGGCGCCAGGACGATGTCGAAACGCGCTCGCGCCCAGGGCTGGTCGCCGAGTCTGCGGCCGTCCGGGGTAGGTGTGCCGGGCGCCTGCGCCGCAAACTCCTTGATCAGGGAGTCCTTGACGCCGAAGACGCTGTCGCCGATCTCGATCTGCGGGTCGCCTTCGACGAAGATGTGTGTGACCAGGGGTCGCAGACCGTCGGCGGTGACCATGAAGTGCAGGTGCGCCGCGCGGACCGGAGAACGGCCCACGGCCTCGAGCATCTTGCCTACCGGCCCGTCGTGCGGGATGGGGTAGGGAACGGGTGTCAGTCCCCAGAATCGGTACTGCCCTTGGTCATCGGTGGATAAGTGCGCTCGACCGGCAACCCGTTCGTCGGTGTATTGCACGTCGTAGTATCCGTCGTCGTCGCACTCCCATACCTCGATGCGGGCGCCGGCCACAGGGTTGCCGTCGGTGTCGGTGACGGTGCCTTCGACCCAGCACGGCTGTCCCGTTGCGCCACCGGCGATATCGCCGCCCAGCGGGATCTCGGGTGCGTCGTCGACGAAGAACGGACCGAAGACCGTCGCGTCGGTGGCGCCCTTGTGTGCCTGGTTGTTGACGGCGATGGTCTGCATGGATGCGCCGAGCACGTCGGAGAGCAGGACGAATTCCTGGCGCTTGTCGTCGGTGATGTGTCCGACGGCGGTGAGGAATTCGATCCCCTTGTTCCATTCCTCCTCCGTCAGGCGCACGTCGCGGATGAATGCGTGCAGGTGCCGGGTCAGCGACTGTATGACTTCCTTCAGTCGCGGATCGGGGGTGTCGTCGAACGAGGCGACGACGGTGGCGACGAGTTCGTCCTCGAGCGCCTGCTGCTGCGGGCTGATCGATTCAGCGGTGTCGGTGGTCATGATCGGTGTTCCTTTCACAGCACAGGGGTGGCGCCTGCGTGGGCTGCACGCAGGAGAGCTTCGAGATCGGTGGCGGTCACCGGGCGGGGATTCGAGTCGGGGACGAAGGGCAGGATCAACTCGACGGCCTCGGGAATCTGCGTCTCGTCGAGGCCGTAGTCCTTCAGGGCGAGGGGGGCGTCGAGCGTCTCCCGTAGAGCGTTGAGTCCCGCGACAGCTGCGTGGGTTCCGAATGCCGCGGCGATTCTCCGCTCCGCCTCGGGCGCAGCGGGGGCGTTGAAGGCGAGCACGTAGGGCAGCACCGTCGCATGGGTTTGGGCGTGGGGCAGGTCGTAGGCGCCGCCGAGGACGTGGCAGATCTTGTGATGCAGACCCGATCCCGCGGAGGCGAACGCGACCGCGGACAGGTAGGCGCCGTACAGGGCCTGCTCACGTCCGGTCAGGTCCTGCGGATCGTCCTTGATCGCGGGCAGTCCCTCGGCGAGCGCCCGGATGCCTTCGGCGGCCAGCGCACGGTTGATCGGGTCGGTGCGCGGCGCCCACATCGAGTCGATGCAGTGGGCCATACCGTTGAGGCCGGACGCGACCGACAGCTCGACCGGGAGCGACAGCGTCAGGTGCGCGTCGTAGATCACCGTCACGGGCAGCACTTTGTCGTCCACACCGGTCGTTTTGCGGGCGGCCTCGGTCAGGCCCCAGACGTTGGTGGCCTCGGAGCCGGCGTACGTGGTGGGCACCGCGACGATCGGCAACCCCGTCGTCAGGGCGACCGCCTTGGCCAGGCCGGTGGTCGAGCCACCACCGATACACACCAGCAGGTCGATCGAGTTGTCCGTCGCAACCGCACGGGCCGATTCGGCCTTGGCGATCGGGACGTGCGGGGCGACGTCGTCGTGGAACACGGCCACATCGATGTGCTGTGTGACCGCCTCCGCGGTCGCGGCTTCGGAGCGTGAGGCGATGACCATGACGCGCCGGGCGGCGAGCCGGGCCACTTCCGCCGCGACGTTGTCGGCGGCGCGTCCGGATCCGAACAGCACCCGCTGTCCGAGGGTGACGTGATCGAAATTCAGATTCATGGGGATAGCTCCCTTCATCGGGTCGCGACCGGTGCGCGATCGGTGGCGGTCAGGTGGAGCCCGTCGAGAATCGTGTCGAGCGATTCCCGCAGTGTTGCCGCATCGGCTGCGGTGGCCGCGACGTAGAAATCTGGGCGCAGGATCACGAAGTCGGCGCCGATCTCATCGAGCCACCTCTCGTAGGTGCCGTCCACGTCGACCACGTCGCAGTCCGTACCTGCCGTCCCGATCCGGACGCAGCGTCCGTCCAGACTTTCCCACAGTCGGCGCTGCTCGTCGGTGAGCACGTCGGCCACGGATGCGCCGCGGCCGATCACGGTCCAGCCGCGGCCCGCGACGTCGTCGAATCGGCCCCGTCGACCATCCGCCTCCACGATGCCCTGGACGGACAGTTCCCCGGCATGTGCGGTGCCGGTGTGCCACAGCCCCGGACCGAGCGAGGCGATGTCGGTGTCGACCGGGGTGCCGTCGGAGGCGGCGAGTTCGGCGATCATCTGCCGATCCCGGACGACCGCGTCGTCGGCGTCGGCAATGCAGATTATCTTGCCCAGGCGCATCGAGAAGTCGATGTAGTGCTGGACGTGTCCCTTGCGTTCGGTGCCGTAGGAATCGAGCACGTTTTCGCCGGACGTGCCGGACAGCACGAGATCCAGGCGCCACGCCAGGGCCACCGCATCCCGAAGGCCGGCGCACATGCCCTCGCCGGCGAACGGCGGCATCAGATGCGCCGCATCGCCGGCGATCAGGCCGCGGCCGTTGCGCCACGTCTCCGCCCACCGTGCCTGGAATCGGTAGACCGCCGAACGCTCGAGTTCGGCGTTGGCCGGGGTGACGCCCCACGGCTCGAGCAGACGCCACGCGGACTGCTCGGAGGCGAGTTCAACGGGGTTCTCCCCGGGCAGCACCATGTACTCCCAGCGGCGGCGGCCGGGGCCGCCCGGGACGATCGTCGTCGGCCGGACCGGGTCGCACAGCTGCCAGTGCTTCGGACCGAGGTCCAGACCCGAGATGTCCGGCATGATCATGTCGAGGATCAGCCAGTCGAAGAAGAACCCGTGGTCAGCGAAGTCCAGGCCCAGTGCCGTCCGGACGAAGCTGTTCGCCCCGTCCGCGCCGACGACGTACTTTGCGCGGATCACCTCGGCCGCCGAGTCGCCGTTCGCACCGGTGACCTGCCCGGACAGCACGATCCCGTCGTCGTTCTGGTCGAGGCCGGTCGCCAGCCAGCCGCGCCGAATCGTCACGCTCGGCACGGTCGCGGCGACGTCACGTAGCCGCTTCTCGAGTTCGGGCTGGGAGAACCAGTACCGCGTGCGCCACCCCGATGCTGCGATGGACTTCCAGTCGACCTCGAGGAGAGTTTCCCCTTCCGCGTTACGCCAGTAGTAGAGATCGTCGTGGTACTCGACCGCCGGATCGTTGTCCGAGTCGATGCCCAGAATCGCGAGGATGCGGGCAATTTCGTGGTCGTAGGTGACCGCGCGGGGCTGGTCGTAGGGCTCGGGCCACTTGTCGACGATCGTGACGCGGTGACCGTGCTGACCGAGCAGTACCGCCAGCAGCGCTCCGACGGGGCCACAGCCCACCACTGCCACATCGGCGTCGTACGCGAGGTCCACCTGAGCCGTCTGGGTGTCCGTCATTGCACTTCCTCTTCGAGAGTGAGCTGGGTCATAGGAATGAAGCAATGGTGACATACTCTTCAATAATGAGCAATGCCTCATTTATGGGCCTTTGCTCATCTAGAGGCCATCCCAGTCCTCGCTCGCACGGCGATCGCGTAGCGTTTGCGACGTGCCCACACCGTCGAACAGCTCCGCAACGCCCACTCAGGCGTCGCGCCACCAGCGCCGACGCGAGAAGACCCGTGCACGGCTCATCGACGCCGCGCGCACCCTCGTGGCCGAACGCGGCGTCGACGCAGTAGGTCTGTCCGACATCACCGAAGCCGCCGACCTCGGCGCCGGGACGTTCTACAACTACTTCCACTCCCGTGACGAGATCGTCGAGGCCGTGGCCGAGGAATCGATCGAATCACTCGGCGCCAGAATGGATTTGATGACCGCCGACATGACCGACGCTGCGGAGGTATTTTCCTCGTCGCTGCGTCACCTCGTGCGCCACGCGATCAGCAATCCCCTGTGGGGGTGGTTCGTGGTACGTCTCGGTGTGGCTCATCCCAAGCTCATCGACATTCTCGGCCCCCGGGCCGCGCGCGACCTGCGCAAGGGCGTCGACAGTGGACGATTCACGATTCCCGATGTGGAGATCGCCACGGCATGCGTGTTCGGCGCCCTGCTGTCGACCCTGCATCACGTGGTGTCGGCGCCGACACAGGACCGTACCGACGAAGTCTTCGCCCAGGCGATGCTGTGCATGGTTGGAGTCGTCCCCGACGAGGCACGAGACGTCGCCTCCCGGCCGCTGCCTCCACTCCCCGAGGTTTCAACCGTCCAGTAGCGCTGACCGGCCCGCTACATGCGTGGATCACCCGTCGATGGGTGTTTCTTCGGTGAAGCGCTTACGCACAACGGCGTCGGGTCAGCAGTTCAATTGCGCACGGTACGAATAACTCTCGGGCGCACGGCGCGTACTCCGCGACACTAGTGCGGGCGCGTCTGGGCAAGGAAGGCCTCCGGGATGGACGGCCATTCGGGCCGCCAGCGGCCGTCGCGTTGATCGTCGGCGATCCCGGTGAGGAGTCCGGTGACGGGTTCGCCGCCGTCGGCCACCAGGCGTGGCAGGCCGTACTCGGCGCAGTCGGCGGCAACGGGAATGAGGACCTGTGTTGCGTCCGTGGCCCTTCCCGCGGCGGCCAGGCACCGGGCGTGCAGCACCCTTGCCTCGAGGAGGGCCCGCGGTCGCCGCGCTGTTTCGAGTGTCCGTACCACCGCCTCCACCCGGGCACAGGCTTCGTCGTAGGCGCGGGCGGTCAGGAGCAGCCGGATCTGGGAGTCTTCGTCGATTTCGGTTGTTCGTGTGCTGATGTCGGTAGGTTGTCGTCCTGACGTCGATCGATCTGTCCGAGTGTGGAATTCGGTGCCCGGTTCCAATCCGCAGCGGATCCGCTCTGTCGATTCGCGCGGCGAGCCGCGGCAGTGACAACTTCCGGGCGGTGTCTGCGCCCTCGTCCAACCGCTGCGCAGCCGCGGGCATGTCCCCGCGCAGGGCCTTGATCCGGGCTCCGGTGCCGTAACTGGCGAGCATGAAATCCACGACGCCGCCCTCGGCGCCGAGGCGGTAACTGGCATCCAGCAGGCGCTCGGCCTCATCGATCTTGCCCTGCTGATACAGCAGGTCACCGAGGAGGGCGCCGGACAGCTGGGCCGCATACGAGTGGACACCGACGGTGACAACGGCGAGGTCCCAGGCGGCCCGGAAGTGGTCCTCGGCGGCGGTGATGTCGAGGAGCTCGTTGGCGGCGATACCGGCGAAACAGTGCCCGATCATCCCGAAGTGCGGGCCGTGGGTCTGCTGGTGGTAGGGCCGTGCCCAGTTCTGCTGTCGACGGGCGGCGTCGAAGTCGAAGGTGCAGATGTCGGCGAAGGAAGTGACGTCGGCTGCGGCGGCGTCGACAAAGGGCGGCAGGGTGTTCGGTCGTTTCAAACATTCGCGGACCTGCTCGCCGGCCCCGTCGATGACGTCGGCGTGGCACCGACCGACATCGGCGATGACTGCTGCCTCCACCCGCAGATCGATCGCCTGCGCCTCGGTCAGGGTGTGCTCGTCGAGGGCGGCCTCGACCCGCGCCAGGGCCGCCTGCATCGGCTCGAGTCGGTGCAGCAGGACGTTGGCCCATGCCACGATCAGCTGGAGCCGGGCACGGTTCTGTGCGAGGAGTGCGGGCAGTTTCGCGACCAGAGCGAGGACCGTCCCCATCTTCGAGCTTTCGATCAGGCTCATCGCGTGCGACTCGATCAGGTCCACGGCACGGTCGTCATCTCCGGCGGCCAGCGCATGATCGACCGCCTCGCCGAGCGCGTGGTGGTCGGCGAACCAGTCCGACGCTCTCCGGTGCAACCGTGCGAGCTGCTCGGGTGCGTCGCGCTCGAGCCGGCGTCGGAGAAACTCGGCGAACAGATGGTGATAGCGGAACCAGTCCCGGTCGTCGTCGAGGCTGCGCAGGAACAGATCCCGCTCTTCGACCTCCTCGAGCAGCGCCTGCCCGCGGGTCGTGTCTGCAAGGACCCCCGCGAGGTCGCCGCAGATTCGTTCCGGAATCGAGGTGGCCATCAGGAAGTCGAGAAGTTCGGGTTCGAGGGCGCTCAGCACATTCTCGGCCAGGAACTCGCCGATGGCATGGTGTCGCCCGGACAGGTGGGCGATCAATTCGCCCGCATCGGATCGGCCGCGGAGCGACAGGGACGCGAGCTGCAGAGCGGCGACCCATCCGTCGGTGGAGCGTGTCAGCGCGGCGAGCTCGGAATCGGCCAGCGCGAGTCCGTTCACGTCGACGAGAAATCGGGTGGATTCGTCGAGGTCGAAACGCAGGTCCGCGGCGGTGACCTCGACCAGTTCGTCGCGAACCTTCATTCGGCCGAGAGGCAGTCCGGATCGGGTCCGGCTGGTGACAATGAGCTGAAGGTGGTGGCAGCCGTTGTCGAGCAGGTAGTCAAGGGCGGCGAGGGTCGCGGAATCGGTGACCCGGTGCCAGTCGTCGATCACGACCGCCACCGGCATCCCCCGCTCGTGCACCTCCTCGACGAGTGCGGTCAGCACGTAACGGTCGGCGTCGTCGCCGCGGTCCTCGAGAACCTGACCGAGATCGTGGCCCAGAGTGGGCTGCACACGCCGGATCGCCTCGATCAGATGCGCGAGAAACCACACGAGGTTGTTGTCGTCGTTGTCGACGGAGAGCCACGCCACCGCCGTGCCTCCGGCGGCGAGCACCTCGCGCCACTGGGCGGCGAGGGTGGACTTGCCGTACCCGGCGGGCGCGTGAATGAGCACCAGCCGGCGCCGCCGCGCGGCCCGCAGAGCCTCGAGCAGCCGTGCCCGGCGCACCAGGGCCTTCGGTGCGATGGGTGGCCGGAATTTCGTCGCCGGAGTCGGCGGCGCAAGCCGCGTCCGTTGCGTGCCTGCGGGTGTCTCGGTCGGCACGGGCACGGATTTCGGCGAGCCCACGTGCACATCTGCGGGACCACGGAGCGGCGGGTCCTCGTCGGCAAGCGCTCCCGCCCGGGCCTGAGTGTCGCGCAACTCGTCCCCGAACTCCGCCGCCGTGCGTGGGCGAGCCGTCGGTTCGGCGGCCATGGCGTGCCCGATCACCGCCGTCACCGCATCGGGAATGGACGGATCCCGCAAGTCCGGCACCGGCTCGGTAGTGATCCGCACAAACTGGGCGACGAGCTGTTCGCCGCTGCGGCGTTCGAACGCGGCGTGCCCGGTGAGCGCGCAGAACAAGCTCGCGCCCAGGCTGTAGACGTCCGATGCCGGGGTGGGGCTCTGCCCGGCGAGGACCTCGGGGGCGGTGAACGCGGGCGAACCAGTGATCACACCGGTACCGGTCTCGAAGCCCCCCGGAATTCGGGCGATCCCGAAATCGGCCAACTGCGCGTCGCCGTATTCGGTCAGCAAGATGTTCGCCGGTTTCACGTCGCGGTGCACGACCCCGGCCTGGTGGGCGGTCTCGAGCGCCCCGGCCAACGCGATCCCCAGATTCAGCGTATCGGCCCAGTTCAGCGGGCCGGTGCGGCGGATCGTGGCGTCGAGCGACCCGTACCGGTGATACGGCATCACGAGGTACGGTCGGCCCGCCGGGGTGGTGCCGACCTGCAGAATGGTGACGATGTGGGGGTGCCCGGACAGTCGGCCCATCGCCCGCTGCTCGCGCAGGAACCGCTCCAGTTTCTCGGGGTCCGGGTCCGGGTCCGCGGCCAGTACCTTCACCGCGGCCAGGCGGTCCAGATGCGGCTGACGGCATCGGTAGACGACCCCGAACCCGCCGCGGCCGATTTCTTCGAGGTCGGTGAATCCGGCGGCTTCCAACTCTGCGGTTATGTCCCCGGCGTTGTCACGCTGGGTGGCAAACGGATCGAATTCGGCCATCGCACGCCCCATCCCGGTCGGGCGTCACCACACCGGTGCCAGGCTCGAGTCATCCCGTCGTCGGCGGGCGGGTGAACCCAGAGTATCCCCGCGACCGCAAGAGGGGTACCGGCCGGGCCGGTCTCCCGGAGTTCGAAATGTACGACTTCGAGATGAGGAAGGGTCTTCTCGTCCATCAGGTACGGGCGCCCCACCGGCGTGCGATCGATCGGCGGCTACGGAAGGGACAGTGCGGACCGTCGGATCCGCGGGACGTCGGCAACGGTTCGCGTGTGCAGGGATTCGAGCGGTCGACGCTCACCGCGTCGGGGTCGGCGGCTGCGCTTTCGTCGATCCCCTTCAGTCATGCCACCCCAGACACCGTAGGTTTCACCCATCACGAGTGCGTGATTGCCGCACTGCGCGAGAACGGGGCAGGGCCGGCAAATCTGCCGCGCCCGTGTTTCGCGGCGGTCGCGGGCATGGCCGCGTTCATCGTCAGGCGAAAAGAACACTGCCAGTTCGGCATCACGGCACGCGGCACGCGCCCACCAGTCGCCGGAATCGAGAGTGACTTCGCCCCTGCGCGGGAAGAGATCCTCCAGGGTCGGTTCGCTCATCGCTGCCCGCCTGCGGTGTTGCCGGCCTGC
This sequence comes from Rhodococcus sp. NPDC127593, assembly GCF_042671975.1. NCBI lineage: Bacteria > Bacillati > Actinomycetota > Actinomycetes > Mycobacteriales > Nocardiaceae > Rhodococcus > Rhodococcus sp. NPDC127593. The sequence continues at coordinate 56,841 of NZ_JBHXWI010000005.1, forward strand.
TTGACCAGGCCGCCGCCGATGATCAGGCGCTGGATCTCGCTGGTGCCCTCGTACAAGCGCAGCAGCCGGACGTCCCGGTAGATCCGCTCCACGGCGACCTCGCGCATGTACCCGCTGCCACCGTGAATCTGCACCGCCAGGTCGGCAACCTTCCCGACCATCTCGGTGCAGTACAGCTTCGCGACCGACGGGGCGATCCGCCGGTCGGTGCCCTCGACCCAGGCCCGGGCGGCGTCACGCACCAGCGCCCGCCCCGCCATGACGCCGGTTTGCTGATCGGCGATCATCGCCTGCACCAACTGGAAGTCCCCGATGGCGCTGCCGCCCTGCGTTGCGGTCGCCGCGTAGGCCACCGACTCGTCGAGCGCACGCTGCGCCTGCCCGACCGCCAGCGCCGCGACGTGCACGCGGCCACGGGCCAGCGACCTCATCGCCGCACGATAGCCGACATCCTCACTGCCACCCACGAGAGCCGAGGACGGCACCCGCACGTCGTCGAAATGCACGGTCGCCGTGGTGGACCCGGCGTGCCCCATCTTGCGGTCCTTGCCGCCCACATGCACGCCGTCAGCATCGGCCGGGACCAGGAACACGGCGATGCCCGGGCCATCACCGTCGGCGGGCCGGGTGCGGGCGAACACCACGAACAGATTCGCGATCAGGGCGTTGGTGATGAAGCGTTTCTCGCCGGTGATCAGCCAGTCGTCGCCGTCGCGCACCGCCTTGGTGCCCAGCCCGGCCGGGTTGGAGCCGGCGCCGGCCTCGGTGAGGGCGAACGAGGCGACAACGTCGCCGGACGCGATGTCCTCGAGCCAGGTCGTCTGCTGCTCGTCCGTGCCGTAGTTGACCAGTACCTGACCCGCGATGCCGTTGTTGGTACCGAACATCGACCGAAGGGCGAGGGTGGTGTACCCCAATTCCATCGCCAGTTCGACATCCTGGATCAGGTTCATCCCGAGACCACCCCACTGCTGGGGAATGGCAAAGCCGAACAGGCCCATGTCCTTCGCTGCGGCCCGGACGTCGGCGGGGATCGCATCCGTCTCGTCGATCTCCTGCTCACGCGGAACCACCACGTTCCGGACGAACGCCCGGGTATGGGAAAGGATGTCGCGGAAGTCGTCGTCATCCAACTGCGTTGTCGGATCACTGCTTACGGTGGCGGTCACGGTTGTCTCCTGAAAATCGAACCAATCGTCAGCTCACGCAGCCGGCGAGCCTCGGGACGCCGGGTGCGGCGTGTGGTGGGTGCTTCCAGGATCGCTCAGCTACCGAGGTGTCGTGGTGTTCCAAAGTGGAACACAGGTGGGTTGCAACATGCTCTTACGTTTGATCCACACGCCGTGGCGGCCATCACAATGTCGCCCATCCGCTGCCGAGGGTCACACACGTCCTCGGGCCCCGCCCTGCTATCCCCGAGTCTGTTTCAGGAGAAACACATGACACGTACAACATCGTCGCCGCCTGCGATGACTCCCCGTCGTGCAGCGACAGCCGCGCTCCTCGGCAGCGCACTGGAGTACTACGACTTCTTCGTGTACGGCGCCGCAGCCGCTCTGGTCTTCAACGTGTTGTTCTTCCCCTCTGGTGATCCCGCCGTCGCGCTCATCGCATCATTCGCGACGTTCGCTGTGGGTTACGTAGCCCGACCTGTCGGCGCGGTGGTGATGGGACACTTCGGCGACCGACTCGGCCGCAAACGCGTCATGCTGGCCACAGTCGTGATGATGGGCATCGCGTCCTTCGCCATCGGGTGCCTTCCCACATACGCACAGGTGGGCCTGTTTGCCCCGGTACTGCTCGTCGCCCTCCGCATCGTTCAAGGATTCTCCGCGGGGGCCGAATCGGCGGGAGCATCGACGTTGACCGTGGAGCATTCCCCGGTGGGGCGCCGGGGATTCTTCACGAGTTTCGTCATGGTCGGCTACGCCGTCGGCTGCTCACTGGCCACCGTCGTGTTCCTCCCGGTGGCGATGCTGCCCCACGACGCGCTGTACACCTGGGGCTGGAGAATTCCCTTCTGGCTCAGCGCCGTAGTCGTCGTCATCACCTATTACGTGCGAAGCCATCTCGACGAAACTCCCGCGTTCACCGAAGCTCGCGAAGGAAGCCAAGTTCGGAAGCGACCGCTGAACGACGTAATCACGTATCACTGGCGCGACGTGATCCGAGTCGCCGGAGCATCACTGATGGCGTCGATGCAAACCCTGTTTGCCGTGTTCAGCCTGTCGTACGCCACCTCGGTCGGGGTGGATCGGGGCGCAATGCTCGCCGTCATTTCCGGAGCAATAGCGTTGTCGATTGTCAGCATCCCTGCGGCCGGCTACCTCTCCGACGTGATCGGCCGGAAGCGAACGATGCTGATCGGCGCTGTCGGCGGTGCGCTGACCATCTTCGCGTACCTGTGGGCGATTTCGACAACGAATATCCTGCTGATCGCAATCTTCGCGTTCATCAACATGTCGCTGTTCTTCAGCTGCTACAACGGCGTGTGGACGTCGTTCTTCGCCGAGCAATTCCCGGCACCCGTTCGATTCACCGGCATGGCGGTCAGCAACCAGATCGGTAACCTCCTTGCAGGATTCGCACCGCTCATCGCAGCCGTGCTCCTCGGCGCGGGCCCGTCGGGCTGGCTTCCGGTTGCAATGTTCGGTGCGATTGCCACCGGAATCGCTGGGATCGCGGTTATCGGAATGCGTGAGACGTCGAAGACTCCCGCAGAATTGCTCGGTGGTCCGCGAAGTGCGGAACTGCTGGGTCGACTGCCCTCCGAAAATCTCGATCCTTCCGAGCGCTCTGCGGCCGCCACCACGAGTTAGTCCTTCGAGGACGATGAACAGCCCCCCGGCTGGATTATCGGGGGCTGTTCAGTCGTGCCGGATCGCCCCGGGATCACGGACCGGGTGCGATCATTCGTTCCTCGGCATTGATTTTCAGGGCCCGCATCTTGCGGTACAGGGTAGTGCGGCCGATGCCCAGAATCTTGGCGGCGCGCGCCTTGTTGCCGTCGGCTTCGCGCAGGGCGCCCTCGATCGTCTCGCGCTCCGCCTGCTCGTAGCGGCTCAGCGAGGACAAGGCCGTCTGCCGCATGGGTGCGGGCAGATCCTTGGTCTGAATCAGGCCGCTGCGAACCGGATACGGGAGGGCGGTGAGGAGCCGGGTCAGCTCGGCGACGTTGCCGGGCCAACGCCAGGCCAACAGACACTGGAGCGCAGCGGGGGAGAACCGCAGAGCCGGCGCGCCTGGGAAGAGCTCAGCAGCGACCGCGCGCACGATGTCGGGCAGCTCGTCGCGCAGTTCTGTGAGGGAGGGGACGCGCACCGCGGACGGACCGCCATCTGCTCCGACTTTGTCTGCATCGCCGGTGCATTCGGTGAGGACGATCCGGGCACCCGGTGGAACTCCCGGCCGCGGGAGCCTGGCGAAGTCAACGAGACGCGCACGCAGGTCATCGGAGAGATCGTCTCCTCCCACCACGACGATCCCGCGGCCTCCGCGCAACGCGGCTTCCCCGCCGACCCAGACCGCGTCGTCTGCGGCGAGGTCGCGGGCGGTGACGACCTCGGGCTCCTGGCTGGTGTGTTGGCGAAGCCATCTCGCGGCCTGGTGGCGTTTGCCGGTGCCGGGGCCTCCCACGACGCGAATGAGCCCGTCGATGTCTGAGGAAACGCTCAGCTGCCGTTGCACGTCGGTGTACGGGGTCGGCCGGGTCCGATGGGACGTCACACCGTCCAGCGCAACGCCGCCGGCAGGTACGGCCGCACTGTCCGGGTTGTGGGCGACGGTCATCTGTCCGGCTTCGGCCGCTGCGGCCTGCTCCGTGAACTCCAGCGCGAAGATCGCGTCCTGACCGGCGCGGCCGAGGCGCCGAACCATGGCCTCGGCGCCGAGCGTGGGCAACTCGAGCTGCAGCTCGTCCTGATCCCAGCGGTGGCGGCGTAGCTTTTCCCACAAGTCGGCGTGGGACTCCGCGTCGAAGTGGGCAAGGGCGGGCAGGTCAGTCATGACCGTTTCCGAGTTCATGACGAGGACGGGGTGCCGCGAGGACCGGAAGAGGCGGTAGGTGCGCGCCAGCTCGAGGTCCCGGGAGTCGGCCATCAGCTCGAGCGCTTCGGCGATCTGATATCCGGCCTGCCGCACCATCGCGACCATCAAAGGGCTGGCGGCGTCGACGTGGGAGGCGATGGAGAGCGAGCCCACGATCCGGCCGGTGATGGGGTGCTTGATCGGAGCGCCCGCGCACGCGAGTTTGGCGAGGGCGTCGTTGAAATGCTCGGTGCCGCGGACGAATACGATCCCGCGCGACTCGATGGGAGTGCCCAGCCCGTTCGTGCCCAAGGACTGTTCGGAGAAGTCGAATCCTTCCACTGCGCTGGCCCGGTCCAGTGTCCGCTCGTCCTGAGCGTCGACGATGCGGCGGGAAACGATGCGGCCGGCCTCGTCAGCCAGGAAGAGGGTCATCCGCGAGTCGGTGAGGTTGGTCTGCCATTGGTCCAGGATCCGGCCTGCGGCACGCAGGATGGCGCTGTCCGGGTCGATCTCCCCCAGAATGTGGGGTCCGGCCCCGGGATCGACGCGGTGCGAGACCGAGCGGCGCCAGCTCTGCTCGATCTCCTCGGCGACGAGGGACGCGGGAACGGAAGCCCGGACCAGTCCCTGCGTGATCAGCAGTTCCCGGGCACTCCGGACCTCGTCCTCGCGGCGTGACTTTTCCATCACCATCCCAGTGTCAAGCAGTCAAGACGATGCGTCCAGCAACGCCCCCGGCGGTGAGGTCGTCCAGGGCGCGGGATACCTCGGACGCGGACAGCGCCCGTTCGACGACCGGGATGTTGGGCAGCTTTCCGCTTCGCGCGATCCGCACCAGGTCCTGCAGCTGCGAGAGAGTCCCTACGAAGCTGCCTTCGATATGGATCATGCGCAGGGCCAGCAGTGCGGTTGGGATGGTCACTTCGCCGCCGAAGAGCCCGACCTGGACCATGTGCCCCGCCTTGGTCAGGAGCTCGAAAGCCGACGTGGCCGTGACGCCGTTGTTGACGAAGTCGACGACGGCGCTGGCAGGTCCCCCGGCCGCGCGTCGGATGTCTTTGGCCCCACTGCCGGGCCCGGAAAGGACCGTACTCGACGCGCCCATGTCCCGGGCCAGGGAGAGATTTCCCTCGGCGACATCGACCGCGCAGATGTTGCGGTGACCCCGGGCACGGAGCAATGCGACGGCCGTGAGGCCCAGACCTCCCGCGCCGAAGAGGACGACCGGCTCGTCCGGTTCGAGGGGGAGTATCTTGTCCACGGCGCTGTAGGCGGTGAGGCCCGAGCAGGCCAGGGTGGCAGCCCAACTCGGGTCGATGCCGTCGATGTCGACGAGGTACTTCTCGTCGGGCACGAGGATGTATTCGGCGTAGCCGCCGTGGCAGGCCACGCCCAGGTTTCTTCCTGCAGCACAACGGTTGTCGTTGCCTTCGCGGCAGTGGCGGCACTCGCCGCAGCCGATCCACGGGTAGATCAGCCGCGCGTCGCCCGGACGAACGGATTCGACGTCTTCACCCACCTGTTCGACGATGCCGACGACCTCGTGGCCGAGCACCATCGGGTACTCGATACCGCGGTCCTTCATGCTCATCAACCCGCGGCTGCCCAGATCGTAGCCGCCCGCCCGCAGATGGGTATCGGTGTGGCAAACACCGGCCCGCGTGACCTTCAAAAGGACCTTCCGGCCCTCTGGCCTCGGGGTCGGAATTTCCAAATCATGGATCGTGGGGTCGTCGGGGTGGACGGCGAATGCATGCATCAAGAGTCCCTCTTTCAGGGTGTGGCTGTCGGGTGTCCCCTCATCATGTGCAGAAATTCGAGGCGCAATGTGTTTCACATCGGAACACAGGTGAGTCGGAACATGCTCCTACGTTTGATTCAGGAGCCGTGGCGGCCATCACATCGGGACGGCCGCGGCAGGTAGGACACAGAACACGGACGAGGCATAACCCACCTGGTCCGAAACCGAATCAAAGGCAACCATGACCACCAACATCTCCGAACAGCTCAGCGTCACTTCCGCCGATGCCGAGGGCCGGGACGTGCTGCGCGACCTCTACGTCGATTGGTCCCAGATCATGGCGGCGACGCCGGACCTGACCATGCGGCTGTTCCGTTCCATGTTCGACGAGTGGCACCAGCCGACCGTCGAGCCGGAGGGCGTGACGTACCGCGAGGACACCGTCGGCGGCGTCCCCGGCATCTGGTGCCTGCCGGAGGGAGCGGACACGTCGAAGGTGCTTCTGTACACGCACGGCGGCGGATTCGCCGTCGGCTCGGCGTCCAGCCACCGCAAGCTCGCGGCCCACGTCGCCAAGGCGGTCGGCGCCGTCAGCTTCGTGCTGGACTACCGCCGGGCCCCCGAGTTTCAGCACCCTGCCCAGGTAGAGGACGGTGTGGCCGCTTTCGATGCACTCGTCGCATCCGGCATCGCCCCGCGCGACATCACCACTATCGGTGATTCCGCCGGCGGCAACCTCGCCATCGCCATCGCCATGGCCCTCCGGGAACAGGGCAAGCAGGGCCCCGGCGGGGTCATCGCCTTCTCCCCGTGGCTCGACATGGAGAACAAGGGCGAAACCCTCCTCACCAACAACGACACCGACGCCCTGATCACCCCGGAACTGCTCGAAGGCATGATCGCCGGCGTCCTCGGGGGCGCCGTCGACCCGAAGACCCCGCTGGCGAACCCGCTGCACGCCGACTTCACCGGTTTCCCGCGGCTGTACATCACGGCCGGCAGCGTGGAATCGCTCCTCGACAACGCCACCCGAGTGGAGGAGCGCGCCAAGGAAGCAGGTGTGGATGTCACCCTGTCCATCGGGGAAGGCCAGCAGCACGTCTACCCGTTCCTCGCCGGCCGCTCCGCCCTCGTCGCCGAGGAGTTCGAGAAGCTCGCCACCTGGTATCGCGCGTAACACCCAGGGCCCCTATATCTTTCACCGCCTTCTTTCCCGCATCAGAACGACACAGGAGTTCGCCATGCCTACACAGATCACTCCCCAGATCGTCGACGCCGTCGTCATCGGCGCCGGTTTCGGCGGCATCTACGCCGTCCACAAGCTGCACAACGAACTCGGCCTGACCACAGTGGGTTTCGACAAGGCAGACGGTCCCGGTGGCACCTGGTACTGGAACCGCTACCCGGGTGCCCTCTCCGACACCGAGAGCCACGTCTATCGGTTCTCCTTCGACGAGGACTTGCTGCAGGACGGCACTTGGAAACACACGTACATCACCCAGCCCGAGATCCTCGAATACCTCGAGGGCGTCGTCGACCGTTTCGACCTGCGCCGCCACTTCCGCTTCGGCACCGAGGTCACCTCCGCCGTCTACCTCGATGACGAGGCCCTGTGGGAGGTCACCACCGACACCGGCGCCGTGTACCGGGCCACCTACGTCGTCAACGCCGTCGGACTGCTTTCCGCCATCAACCTCCCGAACCTGCCCGGTCTGGACACCTTCGAAGGCGAAACCATCCACACCGCCGCCTGGCCCGAGGGCAAGGACCTCGCCGGCCGCCGTGTGGGCGTGATCGGCACCGGCTCCACCGGCCAGCAGGTCATCACCGCCCTCGCACCGGAGGTCGAACACCTGACCGTGTTCGTCCGCACCCCCCAGTACTCCGTCCCGGTCGGCAAACGCCCCGTGACGACCGAGCAGATCGACGCCGTCAAGGCCGACTACGACCGGATCTGGACACAGGTCAAGGATTCCTCCGTGGCCTTCGGCTTCGAGGAGTCCACCGTGCCGGCGATGAGCGTCACCGAGCAGGAACGCCACCGCGTCTACGAGGAGGCATGGCAGCACGGCGGCGGCTTCCGCTTCATGTTCGCCACCTTCGGCGACATCGCCACCGACGAGGAAGCCAACGAGACCGCAGCATCGTTCATCCGCTCCAAGACCGCCGAGGTCATCGAGGACCCGGAAACCGCCCGCAAACTGACCCCGACCGGCCTGTTCGCCCGCCGCCCCCTGTGCGATGACGGTTACCACCAGGTCTTCAACCGGCCCAACGTCGAAGCCGTCGCCATCAAGGAAAACCCCATCCGCGAGGTCACCGCCAACGGCGTGATCACCGAGGACGGCGTCCTGCACGAACTGGACGTGCTCGTGTTCGCCACCGGATTCGACGCCGTCGACGGCAACTACCGCCGCATGCAGATCCGCGGCCGCAGCGGCCTGAACATCAACGACCACTGGAACGGACAGCCCACCAGCTACCTGGGCATCACCACCGCGAACTTCCCCAACTGGTTCATGGTGCTCGGCCCCAACGGCCCGTTCACCAACCTGCCGCCGAGCATCGAGACCCAGGTCGAGTGGATCAGCGACACCATCGACCACGCCGAACGCACCGGGCTCCGCGCGATCGAGCCCACACCCGAGGCCGAGACCGAATGGACCGACACCTGCACCGAAATCGCCAACATGACGGTGTTCACCAAGGTCGACTCGTGGATCTTCGGCGCCAACATCCCCGGCAAGAAACCCAGCGTCCTCTTCTACCTCGGCGGCCTGGGCAACTACCGCGCCGTCCTCGCCGACGTCACCGCCAACGGATACCGCGGCTTCGAGTCGGCCGACACGATCGCGGCCTGACACCCTTCACCACCACACAGGAGAACCACCCATGGGTGTGTACACCACCATCGACCCGGTCACCGGGGACCAGAACGCGCAGTACCCGGAGATCTCGGATGCGGAACTGGACGATCTCATCGGACGCAGCACGGCGGCATACCGCTCCTGGCGCACCACACCGCTGGAGCAGCGCCGCGTCGTCCTCACGCGCGCCGCCGAGATCCACCGTGAACAGGCCGACGAGCTGGCCAAGCTCCTCACCTTGGAAATGGGCAAGCCCATCGCGCAGGCCAAGGGCGAGGTGGAGCTGGTCGCCTCGATCTACCAGTACTACGCCGACCATGTGGAGGAGTACACGGCGGACGAGCCCCTCGACATCACCGGGTCCGGCACGGCCGTCGTCCGCACCGAGCCGATCGGCCCGCTCGTAGGGGTCATGCCGTGGAACTACCCCTACTACCAGGTGGCACGCTTCGCCGCCCCGAACATCGCCCTGGGCAACACGATCATCCTCAAGCACGCGCGGAACTGCCCGCAGTCCGCCCTCGCCATCGAACGGGTCCTCGCCGAGGCCGGTTTGCCCGCGGGCGTGTACCTCAACGCCCTCATCTCCTCTGTGCAGGTCGCGAATACCGTTGCGGATCCACGTGTCCAGGGTGTTTCGCTGACCGGATCCGAGAAGGCTGGGTCCGCTGTCGGCGAGGTCGCCGGCCGACACATGAAGAAGTGCGTGCTGGAACTCGGTGGCTCGGACCCGTTCATCGTGCTCGACGACGCCGATGTCGACGCCGCGGCGGCCGCCGCCGTCGTCGGCCGGCTCGGTAACGGCGGGCAGGCCTGCACCGCGTCGAAGCGGTTCCTCGTCGATGAACACGTGTACGACGAGTTCGTGCGGAAACTCGTCGACGGGATGACCGGCTGGCAGCCCGGTGACCCGACCAGCCCCGAGACGAAGCTCGGACCGCTGGCTTCGAACTCGGGAGCCGAGGAACTGGACGAGCTTGTCCAGGACGCGATCTCACACGGTGCCGACGCCCTGCTGGGCGGCATCCGGCCAGACGGGGCCGGGGCCTACTACCCGCCCACCGTCCTGACAGGCGTCACGCGTGAGATGCGCGCGTTCAGCGAGGAGTTGTTCGGTCCGGTGGCCGTCGTCCACCGCGTCGGGTCGATGGACGAGGCCATCGGCCTGGCCAACGACTCCCCGTTCGGCCTCTCGTCCAGCGTGTTCACCTCGGACCCGGAAAAGGCCGACCGCGTGGCCCAGGAACTCGAGACCGGCATGGTGTGGATCAACAGCACCAGCAAGAGCTCGCCGGACCTGCCGTTCGGCGGCGTCAAGGGCTCCGGCGTCGGCCGCGAGCTGGCCCGGTACGGTTTCAACGAGTTCTCCAACAAGAAATTGGTGCGAAACCCAAAGGGATAGCGATAGTTACATCATCCGCCAGCCACCGACCGGCGCCCACGTGCACCACGCCTCGGTGAAACCAGCCAAGGCGTGGTGCACGGTGAATATTCTTTCTCCGACAAGCTGATGAGGAATACCCCATGGCCACAGATCGCTACCAGCGCGGCCTCGACCGCATGATGGAGCTCGTCTCCCCCGAGCACTCCAACACCTTCGACCACGTCAAGCTCGTGGAGTCCTACAAGCGTCTGGACGCGGACCTGTCCGACTACATCGTCTCCTTCGCCTTCGGAGACATCTACTCCCGAATTGGCCTGAGCCAGCAGGAGCAGACGCTCGTGACCATCTCCACACTGGTCGCCCTGGGCACCGAACCCCAGTTGAAGTTGCATATCAACACCGGCTTCAACGTGGGCCTGACCAAGGAGAAGATCGTCGGTGCCCTGATTCACTGCATCCCGTACATCGGGTTTCCGCGCGTGCTCAACGGCCTGACGCTCGTCAAGGCGGTCATGGCAGAGCGGGGTCTTGCACCGGAGTCCCCCACGGACTGAGCCGATTCGCCCCACCGCGGCGCCCTCGTGGCGCCTGCCGATCCCGCCGACAGCTCGATGACTCGCCATGCCGGTCCGGCACTTTCGTTCACACACTTCTCACTCACACTCCAGGAACGTTCATGCACTTGATAATTGGACTCGGACCCATCGGCGGAAACATCGGTGCGCATCTCGCCCAGCTGGGGCAGGATGCGTACGGCTACGACTTCGACACGGAGCGCGTCCGCGAGTGGTCGGAGGAGACCCAGTCGCCGGCCGGCAGCGACCTGGCGGCTCCCGAGTGGCCGTCCGTGGACAGCGTTCACGTCGCGGTGCGGCTGGCGGACCAGGTCTCGTCCGTGTTCGCGGCGCTCCGGGACCACACCGCACGGCCGCTGACCGTCTTCGTCCACACCACGCTGGCGCCGGAAGACGCCCGGAAGATCATGTCCGAGGCCCCGAACAACTGGCGCGTCTTCGAAGCCCCCGTATCGGGCGGCCCCCAGGGTGCACGCCAAGGCTCGATGACCATCTTCCTCGCCGGACCCGACGCCACCCCCGCCGAGGACCGGCTGCTGACCGACATCTCCGGCCGCGTATTCCGCATGGAGTCCTACGGTCAGCCGGCCCTGGTCAAGCTGCTCAACAACGCGCTGGCCACCTACAACCTGGCCGCCACCGCACGGATGCTCAATCTCGCGGGCCAGCTCGGAATGCCCGCCAAGGGCCTTTTCGACGTCATCGGTGTGTCGACCGGCCAGAGCTGGATGAGCGACAACCTCGTCGACGTCCAGTACGACCTGCTGCTCAAGGATGTCGGTCTGCTCCGCGGCGAAATCGGTGCCCTGCCCGCCGGCGGTCTCGACGACGACGTCGAACAGGAAATCCTTCAGGCTCGTGCGCTGCTGACTTCCGACTAGGTTCGGGGAGCGACCTCGTGCAGCCACCCGAGGATGTCACCCCGGTCGGCGTCGATGCCGGGCGGCACGAGGTCGTAACTGGCCGGCGTCGCCGAGAATGTGATCGGGTTGCGGACCCCGGGAAGCGCTTCTTCGCCGTCTCCCACCTCCACGACGGGTTCCAGCCCGAGGCGCTGCGCGAATTCGATTCCGCCGCGGACATCGTTGATCGGGGCACACGGCAACCGTGCCTCGGTGAAGTTGTCGAACCATTCGGAAGCAGGCTTGGCGGCCAACAATTCCTGCAGGATGGGGCGCAGTGCCGAACGGTTGTGGCTACGGTCGGGTGGTGTCGCAAACCTGGGGTCCGCAGCCAGCTCGGGCGCACCGATGACATCGCACAGAGTCCGGAACTGCCTATCGTTTCCGATGGCGAGGACGATGTCGCCGTCCGCGGTGGGCAGCGGCTCGTAGGGGTAGATGCTGGGATGCTCATTGCCCATGCGGGTCGGCACATTTCCGCTGAGCAGGAACCCGGCGGTCTGATTGACCATGCCTGACAGCGCCGAGGACATGAGGTTCACCTCGATGCGCTGGCCCCGGCCACTCCGGCCGCGCTCGTGCAGCGCGGAGAGGACGCCGATGGCGGCATGGAGTCCGGTGATGACGTCGAAGACCGCGACGCCGGAGCGGTAGGCGGGGAGATCCGGATCTCCGGTGAGGCTCATCAGTCCGGACATCGCCTGGACGAGCAGGTCGTATCCGGGCAGCGCTGCTCCTCCGGCCGAGCCGAATCCGGTAATGGACGCATACACGACAGCGGGATTGCGTTCCCTGATGGACGCATACTCCAGGCCGAAGCGGTCCAGTCCGCCCGGCTTGAAGTTCTCGACGACGACGTCGGCGCTCTCTGCAATGCCGCGGGCCGTCTCGAGATCGGCGGGGTCGCCGAAGTCCAACGCGATCGACCTCTTGTTCCGGTTGATCGACAGGTAATACGTGGACTGGCCGTCGAAGACCGGCGGTTTCCACGCACGTGTTTCATCACCGGACGGGCTCTCGACCTTGATGACGGTGGCGCCCATGTCTGCGAGAAGCATGGTGCAGTAGGGCCCGGCAAGGACCCTACTGAAATCGGCGACAACGATTCCGGCCAACGGACCGCTTGCGTTGCGGCCGAAGGCATCCTGGTGCTGTCGTCCCGGTTGCCGATCTTCGGTGGCCTCCGGGGCGATGGCGGTGTCGTTGCTCTGCAGTGTCATGAGGCTTCTTCCGTGTGGGAAATCCCCTCAACCATCCCACCGCCATTACTTCGCGTCCAATACTTACTGGTGGCCGAACTATTTCAATTCGTGAAATAATCTTGAGATGGACTTCCAACAACTGCGGGTGTTCCTCGCCGTGGCCGAGGAACTACATTTCGGGCGGGCCGCCGAGCGGCTCCACCTCGCGCAGCCGCCGGTCAGCCGGATAGTGCGACAACTCGAGCGCGACCTCGGAACCGACCTCTTCATCCGGAGCACACGCAGCGTCCGGCTGACCGCGGCAGGAACAGCGCTGGTGGCACCCGCCCAGGAGTTGCTCGCCGCCGAGAAACGGGCCCGCGCCACCGCGCTGGCCGCCGATCAGGGGGAGGCAGGGACTGTCACGTTCGCCTATGCCGGTGCCTCGACCCACGTACTCGTGGGAGTGCTCGCCCGGGAGGTCAGGAAGGCCCACCCGGGGATTGAATTACGGCTCCACAGCCAGGATTTCGCACTCCCGGCCCTTGCCCGAGTTCTCCGGGGCGAGGTCGACGTCAGCCTCGGCCGGTGGGATTTCGTGCCCGCCGGTGTCCAGTCCCGCATCATTGTCGAGGAACACCTCGTCGTGGCCGTCCCGGCATCCCACCCGCTCGCCTCGAGAAGGGAGGTGCACGTGGCGGAACTTGCCGGAGAGCCGTTCGTGGCCCTGCCTCCGCACGAGGGCTCGGTCCTGGGTGACCGGCTGCGCAGACTGAGCCTGGGGGCAGGGTTCGATCCCGACATCGTGCAGAGGGCACCCGATTCGTGGACCGCCATGGCGCTGGTGGGTGCCGAAGTCGGATGCTCCCTGACGGTATCGTCCGTGGCTGAGAACGTGACGGACCCGCATGTGCACTTCCTGCGGGTGCTCGACGAGACCCTGCCGATCCATCTGCGCATGGCGTGGCGCCCGACCTCCGACAACCCGGCCCTGCCCCCGGTCCTCACGCTTGCGGAACGCGTCTGGCCCGGCCGTCCCGACGCAGCCCCGCACACGTAGAACAGCCGCCCGGTCACACTCTCGACGACGCGCGGGGCACCGGCGACATCGCTGCCATTGGTCGGCCACCCGAGCGCCGTGCCATGGCGACGGACGCAGCGGCAATCCACAGTGCAGCAACGATATACGGGGACACGTCGGCCAGGCTGTCCGCGACGCTGGCGACGAGGTTGGGAAAACCAATCCGATCGAACACCCATCCGACTGCTGCTGCCGCGGCCAGCACGGCCGCGGATACCCGAACGGGATGGTAGGTGCGGGTCCGCGCGAGCACGATGAGCGGCGGCAGTACGACAGCAACGACGGCGAGTTGCATGAGTTCGATGCCGATGTTGAAACCCAGCAGGCTCACTGCGAGTTGCCCGCCGGTGAGATCCAGCTCGGTGAGCGTCGCGGAGAACGCGAGACCGTGGACGAGACCGAAGATCCCCGCTATCAACGCCCCGCGGCCGGCAAAGATCGGCACTATCGCGTGAACGGCAGCGACGAGAATGCTGATCGCAATGAGCACCTCGACGGGCTGCTGCGGAACCGGAAAGCCGATCGTGCCCAATGCGAGAGTGACCGAGTGGCCGACGGTGAAAGCCAGCGTGATCGCAGCTATCTTCCGCACCGCCACCACGGGCCGCGCTGGACCACCCCACCGCCGGGCGGCGACGAGCAACGGAGCGGGTAGCAACAACGTGAGCAGGAACAGCTGGTGATCAGTTCCCTCCCGGATGTGCGTGATGCCGAGCGAGACCATACTGACGAATCCCTGCCAGGCGCTTCCGTCGTCGAGGTGTACTGTCAGTGGCGTGATGTCGCCGGTGACGGAGTCCACTCCGACGGTGCCGATCTCTCGCCCGGAATCTATTGTTCCCGTGGACCAGTCGGATCGAACGGTGACCAGGACGACATGGGTGACCACGCGATGGATCACTGCGTCGTAGCCGAGATCGAACGAGCGTTCATCGGCTCCGGCGGGTGGAACCAGATGCGCCGTCGTCGTGAGCGTGTCATAGATTCCGGTACCGAGGTCCTCCGCTGAGCCGACGGTGAATTCGTCGAACGTGACCGCCCACGGCCGGCCGTCCAGCGCGGTCGGCACGAAATGGTCCTCGAGATAGTCCACTAGTTCGCTCGAATGCGCGTCGACCTCGGCCTGGCCGGCGGATCCGAGGTCGATCCCGCTTGCCGCCTCCAGGTCGCTCAGTGGAATCGTCAGTGCGGCATCGATTTCCCCGGAACGAACATCGAGCTCGATGGTGGTGGTCGGTAGAACGTGAGCGTGTGCGGTGCCACCCACCAGCCACACTCCGATCGAAGAGAGCACCACCAACAACCCCGCGGCCGACTTGCGCAGTCGAGGGGGAGTTGACCGGCGCATCTCGAGCGGGGCGATCACTCCTGCGTTCCGCCGTAATCCGTCGTCCGATCACGCCACACCGAGTGCGGGTGATTACCGGACAGCACGATGCCGTGCTGCATCGAGAACTCGATCCAGACCGACGGTCCGTCGATCCGCACGTAGTCGTTCTGCTCTGTCACACCGGTGCTACCCGAGTACGAGACGTAGGTCTGGTCCAGCTCGCTTTCGTACTTCGCCAGGATGGTGGCCGCGTCCGCGTCGTCGATGTCGTCGACGTAGGTGGCGATCGCGGCCATGACCAGTTGCTTCTGTTCCGGTGTGAACGTCGAGACCTGCACGCCTTCCTTGGTGGTCGGGAATGCCCAGTCGTTACCGGGTTTGAGGACCAGATCGCTGTACACGGAATCGAGCTTCGCTGTGGCCAGCTCCTCGGTGGACATTCCCGCGAGCATCGCCGCGAACGAAGACTGCTCGTTGGCGAGAGGGGAATTGGACGTGCCGTTCTGCTCGAAGGTGCCGAACGGTTCGACCCCGCGGAACGACGGGGTCGCACCGACGAGCGCGCCGTCGATGTAGGTGTTGGCGAAGGCCAGATGGTGGCCGCCGAACTGCAATTCCCACGTCCCGGAATCGGACGGGGTGCCGAGGAAGGCGATGTAGTAATTGCCGCGGCCGTAGTCGGTTCCGCCGCCGTTGGCCGCGAGGTAGTCGTCCGCGTTGAGCAGCTGTTGGATCTCGTCGTACCCGTCGCCCGCCGCCGATCCGGTGACGGCCTGCAAGAGGGTGTCGAGCGCGGTGATTTGAGTGTCGTCGAGTTCACTGAGTTGCAGGCCGATCCGCCCCTGACCGCCTCGGAGCAGTGCCTGCGGCAGATTCGACCACTTCTGCGCATTCTCGAGCGAATACTCTTGTTGTAGTGATGCTTTCTGATCGTCGGTCAGCGTCGTCGCGAAAGCCTCGGCGCCGGCGACGACGGTGCCCGCGTCGGCGGTGGCAGCAGTGGATGCGACAGAACTCGAAGCGGAGGTGGCGGTTGGGGTGGTGGTGCTGTCGTTGTCCGTCCCGCACGCCACGATCGAGAGTCCGAGAAGCATCGTCATCGAGGACGCGACGATCAACTTCTTCGGTGAGGTGACACGGGAGTTCTGAGTTCGCATGGGAGGAGCGTAAGAGCGCAGAATCCGGTCAACCCGTGAAGTCGCTGGCACTTTCCTGTGAAGAGCTTTCCTGACGACTATCAGCGCAACACACATGCGACCGACTCTTGGGACGAATCGAGCACAATCGAGAGATCGGCATCGAGACCGCGGGTGACGGCTCGGGCAAGCTTGGCGCCCGGAAGACTGACCAAGACGTGGCCGACGGCGCCGCCTCAGGGACCCCGAGTCTGCAGTCTGATCGCCCGAGGAACTAGCTGTACCCGGCCCAGGACAGTAGTGGCAGGATGTCGGCTTGATGTGAGAATCGCCGCCGGTTGAGGTATGCCTTGCCCAAGGGCCCCTCGGCGGCGACGAGGGGCTTTGATGTCGCGCCGCACCGTCCACAGTATGAGGCCAGGGGTTTCACGGTTCGGATCGTCCTTCTGCCAATTCCGGAGCACGGATCGTGGACGTTCGGTACGTCATGCGTGTGCGGAATCCAGGATTCTCCTTGCCCGCTCCGCGACGGGGAGGTCCACGAATTCGCCTCCGGGCAGTCGCACCGCGGCTCCGCCTGCATTCTCGAATGCGTCGACAACCTTTCGAGCCCAGTCGATTTCGTTCTGTTGCGGACTGAATGTGGTGTGGATGGCCGGTAGCTGAGCGGGATGGATGGCGGACTTGCCGAACAGGCCGAGGGCGCGGCTGTGGGTGGCCTGGCGGAGGAGTCCGTCGGTGTCTTCGATGTGCGGGTAGACGCTGTCGATCGGCGGGGCGATGCCGGCGGCGCGAGCGGCGACGACGAGGTGGGATCGCACGTACTGCATGGGGATGTCTCCGCCGCCTGTGCCGAGGTCTTTCTGCAGGTCGATGCCGCCGAGCGCGATGTGTGTCACTGCGGGGTGGTCGGCGATCGCGTAGGCGTTGGCGACGCCTTTCGCGGTTTCGATGGCGCAGATCAGGGGCTTTCCGGGTGCCCGGTCTGCAACCCAGCGGATGTCGTCGAGTGTCTCGACTTTGGGGATTCGGATGCCGTGCGCCGATGCGGCGACGGCATCGAGGTCGGCTTCGGCGAGTTCGGTGCCTGGGGCGTTGATGCGCACCCACGCGGTGTGGGTGGTGACGGCGGATGCGACGTTCGCCCTGGCGGTGGCCTTGTCGGTCAGCGGGACCGCGTCCTCGAGGTCGAGGATGACAGCGTCCGCGCCCGCATCGAACACCTTTCCGAGGAGTTTTCGGTTGTGGCCGGGGGCGAATAGGTAGCTGCGGTCCATCAGAGGACTCCCTTCTCGGTGAGCCTGGTCAGTCGGTCCGGGTCGATGCCCAGGGTGTCGTGATAGAACTGCTGGTTGTCCTGCCCGAGGCGGCGGCCGGCGAAGTTGATCGAACCGGGTGTTCCGAGCATGCGGATCATGAGGTTCTGCATCTTGATCGGGCCGAGGTCGTCGTCGTCGACGGTGGTGATGCAGTCGCGGGCGAGGACGTGCGGATCGTTCATCAGTTGCGCGACGTCGTAAATCGGTGCCAGTGCGGCGCCGACGCGTTCGAATTCGGCCGTGACCTCGTCGAGCGGTCTGTCTACGATCCATTTCGCGACCGCCTCGTCGAGCAGGTCGCCGTTGCGGCTGCGTTCGCCGGCGGAGTCGAACCAGGGCTGGTCGACGATGTCGGGTCGGCCGACCAGTCGCATGACCCGCGCAGCCACGGAGGTGGCGCTCGCGGAGATGGCGACCCACCGCCCGTCCTTGGTGAGGTAGGTGTTGCGCGGGGCGTTGTTGGGGGATCGGTTGCCGTTGCGGCCGGCGATGGTGCCGAGCTGGTCGTACGCGGTGGGTCCGGGGCCCAGGATCCCGAGCAGCGGTTCGAGCAGAGACAGGTCGATGACCTGCCCCTTTCCGTCGCCAGCCGGGCCGATGCGGTGCAGCAGCGCGGTCACGACGCCGAAGGCGCCGGCGAGTCCGGCGACACCGTCGGCGAGGCCGAAGGGCGGCAGCGTCGGCGGACCGTCCTCGCCACCTGTTTGGTGGGCAAATCCACTCATCGCCTCGGCGAGGGTCCCGAATGCTCGGCGTTCTGCGTAGGGGCCGGATTGACCGAAGCCGGTGACCCGCAGCATGACCAGCCCCGGGTTGAGAGCACGGAGCCGATCCGGGCCCAGTTCCCATTTCTCGAGAACGCCGGGACGGAAGTTCTCCACCAGTACGTCGGCGTCGACGACGAGGTCGCGGAGCATCTGCTGACCGTCGGTGGTGCTGAGATTGAGGGTGATGCATGTCTTGTTCCGTGAGATGACCTTCCACCACAGCCCGTGTCCGTCCTTCCGGGCTCCGTGTGTGCGGGCCGGATCGCCGGTGGGGTGCTCGATCTTGATCACGTCCGCCCCGTAGTCGCCGAGCAGCATGGCGGTGATCGGTGCGGCGTAGACGGTACTGATGTCGAGGACTCGGATGCCGTGCAGCGGACCGGGCGCCGGAGATGAGCCGTCGCCCGTGCTCTCGTCGGCCTGGTCGTCAGGCGAGTGGATGTCGCTCGGGTGTGCAGTCATAGGCTGTCCTCGCGTGTGGGGGAATCGATACGGGGTGCGGCGCTTCGCCGCGGACGAGTGCCGCCCGACAGGTGGGTACCAACAGGTGTCACGGTGCGGTTGGGGAGTGCCGAGCCGCCGCTGCCGCCACTTCAGACTGACACTCGCACGGTTCAACTACAATCACGGGTATGTCGACAGACGTTAACTTTCTCTAAAGTCAGGAGGTGGGTGGGTGCTGGACACGAACAGGATGTTCACGCTGCGCGAGGTCGCCGAGCACGGCTCGATCACCGCGGCGGCGGCGGCGCTCGGGTACACCACTTCGGCTGTCTCCCAACAGATCGCTAAGTTGGAGAAGGAGGCCGGGCAACCGCTTCTCGAGCGGCACGCGCGGGGCATCGTGCTGACCGAGGCCGGGCGGTCGGTGGTCCGGCACACCGAACGCATCCTGATCGAACTCGAGGCTGCCAATGCCGAACTCGCGGAGATCAAGGGACTGCGCGCGGGTCTGCTGGCGATAGGCACCTTCCCCACGGCGGGGTCGTCACTGCTGCCGCTGGTGGTCAAGGAATTCAAGACTCGGCACCCGGGCGTCGAGTTGAAGGTGCTCAGCGGCCGATTCGCGCAACTGGTCGATGCACTTCGCCGCCGGGAGACCGAACTGTCGCTGCTGTGGGACTACGAATGGAACCGCGTCGACGACCCGACGTTGACCTACCACCACCTGATGAACGATCCGACCGTGCTGCTGGTGTCGGAACGGCACCGCCTGGCCGACCGCGACTCGATCCGGATCGCCGAATTGCGCGACGAGTCGTGGGTGGTCCGCGCCGACGATCACCCGGTCGCGCAGACGCTCGAAAAACTCTGTCAGCAAGGCGGTTTCACACCACGCACAAGCGTCTTCGCGCACGACTACGGTGAGGTGCAGGCGATGGTCGCCGTCGAACTCGGGGTAGCCATCGCACCCCGCCTGGCTGTGCTCAACCTCCGGCCCGATGTCCGGTCGATCCCCCTCGCGACTCGCCCACCGCAACGGCGGATCCTGGTCGCGCACCTGACCGAGCGGCGGCTGAGCCCAGCCGCGCAGGAAGGAATCGCGGTGTGCACTGCCGCCGCCCACCAGCTACAGGAGGGATTCGAAACCGGATAGGACCGGTCAACTCCGGCAGATTCCGAACGCGTCGGCGAGGCGGGTGATCGTCTCGGCCCGACCGAGCCGAGGCGGGTCGCTGCCGTCGCGCACAACCCGGCCGCGGGCTGCGAAATCGGCGAGAAACTCCCGCGCCCACGTCACGTCCGAGGGCGTGGGGCTGATCGACTCGTTGATCACTGGCAGTTGTTCGGTGTCCAGACACAGCTTCCCGGTCAAACCGAGGGACACGGACACCGCGGACTGTTTACGCAGCACGGTGTGACTGTTGCTGACGGTGGGACCGTCGATCGGTCCGGGCAGATTGCCGATTCGGCTGGCGACGACCAGCCGGGAGCGGGGGTAGGCCATGGCGAGGTCGTCGGCGCTGGTGCCGGTGTCGCGGCGATAGTCGCCGCTGCCGAAGGCGAGCCGGAACACGCCGCGAGCGCGGGCGATATCACCGGCCCTGTCGATGCCGAGGGCGGATTCGACCAACGCGAGCACCGGGGTGGCTCCGCCGAGTCGGTCGAAGGTTTCGGTGACATGTTCCGCCGCTTCGGTCTTGGCGAGCATCACGCCCGCCAGTCCAGGAAGGCCGGCGAGGCGATCGACGTCATCACTCCAGTACGCCGAGGACCGGTCGTTGATCCGCACCCAGGCCGAGGTGTTCTCGAGCCAGGCGGCAACGTCCTCCCGCGCGGTGGATTTCAGTTGAGGGTCGACGGCGTCCTCGATGTCGAGGACGATCTGGTCCGCGCAGGAGCGTTCGGCCTGGTCGAACAGGTCGGTTCGGGTGCCGTTGACCAGGAGCCAGGATCGGGCGATCCGCGTGTCGATCGGTCTGGGCGCGATCGCGATCTTCTCGGGCATCAGGCGTCCTCACACATCGCGGGGCCGTGCGGAGTCTTCACCGCGCGGAGCCGACCAGTGCCGGAGCCGGCGCCGGGGCGGTGACGAACAGTTCCGCCGATGCGATGCGGCGTGCCGCCCGGCGCAGGGTGACCGATTCGAGTACCCCGTCGGGGGAAACGGAGAGGTCGACGTCGAGTACTCCGGCGGGTGTCCCCACCCGCAGTGATCCCGGCCACCGGACCTGCGTGTTGTCGGTGACGACACCACCGGTCACGGTGGATGCCGCGGCGACGGCGACCGCGGATGTGAGCCCGATCGCCGGGTGCGGGGCGAGCATCGACAGCATCCGGACCGAGATGTCGTAGTCGTCGGCGCTGATGTCGACGCCGGCACTGGTGCGGTAGTCCGCCGGCGGGCCCACGACTCCGACTTTCGGAATCGCATGGGAGATAGGATCTCCCGGCTTGCTCAGTCCCATCCGCAATGATGATTCCTGTCGCAGCCGGAGAAGCAACGGCAGGTGTTCGGCGATCGTCTGGTTGTCCTCCGCGCCGGTCAGCCCGAGGTCGGCGGCGTTGAACAACGCCGCCGGGGCTCCGGCGACGACCATCGTGGCGCGGTAGGTGTGGTCGGCAATCGAGATCTGGTCGGCGGCCGCGCCGGTGGGCAGCAGTGTGGCCGCACCGGCGGCGAGACCGGCGAAGGTGAGCCCCACCGGGACACCCAACGCGCTGGTACCGGGCACGGCCGCGTCGCCCTCGGTGGGGATCATCCCGCCTGGGGTGGCGATCTCGGCGTTCAGGATCGCGCCGGTGTTCTGGTTACGCATCCGCACAGTCGTCGCCCTGGAGTCGACCGGAACGAACCCGGACTGCAATGCGTACAACCCGATCGCCGTGGCGCAGTTCCCGCAGTTGCTGCCCCATTCGACCTGGCGGTCACCGATAGCGACCTGCGCGAACAGGTAGTCGACGTCGATTCCGGGCTCGCTGGAGCGGCGCACGATCGCCGCCTTCGATGTGGTCGAGCTGCCGCCGCCGACACCGTCGAGCTGACGCGGATCACCCGATCCGAATGCCGACGTCAAGATGGCGTTCAGGCCACCGGCCTGGGCAATGAGCGGATCGACGTCGAATGCGTTGAACAGCCAGCACTTGCTGGTGCCTCCCCGCATCCAAGTTCCATGAAGTGTGAACACGGTCCGGCCCACCTTTCGGGTTCGAAGAGTTTGTGAGGCACCGCTGGAGGCTCTGATCGGATGGGGAGCGTGCTTCCCAGCGGTGTCCCACTACCCACCCTGACTGATATCAGGGTGGAGAACAATGGCGAATAAGTCGATGAGGGTTAACTTCAGTTAAACCCTCGCGGGTGCTGTCTGTGCGTCAGACCAGAGTCGGGACGGCCACCAGCAGCAGCCAGCACAGCGCCGGTGCGATCGCGACCACGATGCCCGCGTTGAGGAGCAGCTGGCGGTAGAACCGGGGCCGCTCGATGTTCTGGGCGTTGGCGAGGACGAGTGCGCCGTTG
Organism: Rhodococcus sp. NPDC127593; assembly: GCF_042671975.1. Lineage (NCBI taxonomy): Bacteria > Bacillati > Actinomycetota > Actinomycetes > Mycobacteriales > Nocardiaceae > Rhodococcus > Rhodococcus sp. NPDC127593. Next base: position 79,111 of record NZ_JBHXWI010000005.1, read on the forward strand.
GTCGAGAACGGGGAGACGTCGACGACGGTGGCGGAGATGGCGAGGGCGGCCACGACTCCGACGACCGGAAGTGCGCCGGTTTGCAGCAGTGGAAGCGCGAGCGGGATGACGGCGGTGAGAAGCGCCGTCGACGATGCGAAGGCCGAGGTGACGCCGATGACGTAGCAGAGGACGATAGCGACCAGTAGCGGTGCGCCGATGGTGATCGCCATCGCGGCGAGGTGGTCGATCGTTCCGATCTCCTGCATCAGCGAGATGTAGGTGACCATGCCGGCGACGAGCAGGACCGTGGACCAGCTGATACCGGCGATGGCCTCACTCTGCTTGGACAGGTCGGTGAAGGCGAGGATCGCACCGGCCGCGATGGCGACGAAGCTGATCGGCATATGCAGGACCAGGACCAGCACCAACACTGCGGCGATCAGGACGAGGGTGAGCTTCTGGACCCCGGTGACCGGCTGCACGGCGTGGTCGGTGACGGCCTCGGTGCGCGGTGTCCGGATGAGTACCTGGGTACCACCCGCACCGGACGATCCGCCGGTCGGGGTTCCACCGGGTCCCGCGGTGGGGGTGCGCAGTGCCCTCCCGCCGCCGTCGGAGTCGATGCCGTCGCTCGCGCCGGTGGCGGTGAATTCGAGGTTCCGTACCCGGGCGAGGACTGAGTAGCCGACCACGGTCAGGACCGAGAGCAGCAGGTTGATGCCGTAGCTGGCGAAGAACAGGGTCCAGGGGGCGATCGTCAGGCCGCTCGATTCGACGATGTCGCGGACGAGGACACCCGAGACCGAGATCGGCGAGAACGCTCCGGCGTGCGCGCCGTTGATCGTCATGATGCCCATCACCAGCGGACTCATCCGGGTCCGGGCGGCGAACGACATCGCCGCCGGCGAGATCAATGCGACCGCGGCAGGGCTGAACGTGCCCAGGGCTGTGAGCACCGAGGCACAGAAGAAGAACACCCACGGGACGATCGTCACTCGTCCGCGAACGCCACGTATACAGGCATTGACGAGCAGATCGATGGTCCCGTTCTTCTTCGCCATACCGAAGAAGTAGGTGACGCCGATGATCGTCAGCACGATCGAACTGGGGAACTCGGCGAGGATTTCCTTGTCGTCGTAGCCGAGGAGGAACGCCCCCACGACGAAAGCGCCGATGAACCCCAAAATGCCGATGTTGATGGGGAAGAAGGTGGCTATCACGAACATTGCCACCAGCGCGATCAGTGGCAGTATCTCGATGGAAGTCATGGGCGTACTTTCGGTTCGCTGCGGGGCGGATCGAACGGCGCCTGGTCGGCGGCCGGTCGCGACGGACAAACGTAAATATGGGGCGGAGCCGAGCGATGTGGATCGGGAGCTGTCACTCCCGCCGGCGCAGTGCACGGTGCACGCCGCCGCCCGAGGTGACTGTCGACGGCGTCGGCCGCCCACACCGCACCGGGTTGCAGCACCTCATCGATGCCGACCGACGTGAGCTGCAGTGAGCGCACTGGGCGACCGACAAGGCGATTCCGTGCTGTGATCCCGGGTGGTTGGCGAGAAGCGATCGTCTGCATGTCACATCCTTCGCTTGATCATTACCCAGATCACACTATGAGCGGGTTATGTTTATGACAATGTCGTATTTCTACGGCGGGGTTTAGCAAGATTAAAGGCTTGTTGGAGGTATCGATGCGCAACTCGTTCGATGTGGTGACAATGTTCCTGCTCCTCGACATAGCCGAGGCCGGATCGCTCACCGGCGGCGCCGAACGCGCTAACGTCACGCCGTCCGCCGCGTCGCAGCGCATCGCCAAGCTGGAACAGGAGATCCGGCAGCCGGTATTGACCCGTCTGCCTCGAGGCGTCCGGTTGACGGAGGCCGGTGAAATTCTCGTCACGCGTGCGCGACTGTTCCGTCAGGAGATGCGCGCTGCCCGTGGCGACCTGGAAGCTCTGCTGGGGCTCGAGCGTGGCACCGTCCGACTCGGCTCGTTTCCTACCGTCAGCGCCTCTCTGCTCTCGGACGCGCTGAAGGACTATCACGCCCACTGGCCCGGCATCGACGTGCGCGTCCAATCCGCGGTCCGCCCGCGACTGTTGGAAATGCTTCATTCGAGCGAGGTCGAAATGGCGTTGCTCTGGAGTTACGACTGGACCGAGGAAGCCGAGAAATCCCTGGCCCTCGCGCCGCTGATGGAGGACGAAACGGTTCTGCTCGTCCCGCTCGACGGGCCGCACGCCGACAATGTCGCGGTGGCATCGCTGCGATCGGCGAAGTGGATCATCCGCAACGCCGACCACCCGGCCGCCGAAGTGCTTTACCGTAGCTGCGAGACGGCCGGATTCACCCCGAACGTCGTCTACGAGGCCCACGACTACCAAGAGATCGAAGCGATGGTCGCCGCGGGAGTCGGCATCGCCATGGTTCCGCGTCTGGCCGTCGCACACCATCGCCCCGACGTACACGCGGTGCGATTTCTTCCCACCGACCGAGTGCCGACACGCTCGATCTACATCGCCTCACTCGCCCGCCGGCAGTACACCCCCGGCATGCACGCCGTCTCCCGGGCGCTACACGACGCCGCCGACGCCATCACCGCGCGAAGGTGAGACCGATCGACCCTCATCCGGCCGAGTCCCGGCATGCCCGATAGGGATATCGAGTGCTCGCGCGGCAGACACCCCGCGCGTACCTCCCTCTGTGGCGACCGCCGTAGTAGGGATCGGGCAGACGTGCAGCCCGGAACGGCCCGCCCCCGGCGGAGTCGACACCGGAAATCCAGGAGGGGCACAACGAGTTTCGCTCGGCGGCGGAGAACACTGGACGCTGACATCAATCTCCTGCATGTTCCTATATACATAATATGAGTTAGATTTATGTGAGTGGAGTCACTTCACTGGGTGCATGACCAGCACTCCCGCGAGTTCCGATATCGACCTCTTCGCCGACGACATCCTGACCGACCCCTATCCGACGTACGCCGAACTCCGCGATCTCGGCGCGGTGGTGCATCTGCCCGCCAACGACGTCTATGCCCTGACCCGATACGACGCCATCCGCGACGCTCTGGCCGACCCCGGCACGTTCTCGTCCCGGACGATCGGCTTCAACCCCATGGTCAACGAGGCGCTGCAAGGCACGTCGCTGGCCTCCGACCCGCCGATCCACACCGAATTGCGCGCGACCCTCACCGAGAACCTCTCCCCCCGGGCGCTGCGGGGACTGAGAGACCAGATCCAGATCAAGGCCGATGCGCTGGTCGCGGACCTGGTTGCCCGGGGCTCGTTCGAGGCCATCGACGCGCTGGCCCGCGCTCTTCCGCTCGAGGTCGTCGCGGACCTGATCGGCTTCACCGGCGAGGTGCGCGACAACATGCTGCGATGGGGACGAGCCGCGATGGAGGTCATCGGCCCGATGAACCAGCGGACTGCGGAGAACTTCCCGATCGCCGGCGAACTCTACGGTTGGTGCACCGGGGTCCGGGCCGAGGATCTGGCGCCGGGCTCGGTCGGGCGCGGCATCTTCGATGCCGAGGACCGGGGCGCCATTCCTCCCGGCACCGCCGGCCACATCATCCACCAGTATCTGGGCGCGGGTGTGGACACCACGATCGCCGCGCTCGGCAACATCGTCGCGCTCTTCTCGGCGTTTCCCGACCAATTCGACCTGGTCCGAACGGATTCCGCCCTGGTGCCGGCAGCCTTCAACGAGATACTCCGATTCTGGGCGCCGGTGCATGCCTGGGGGCGCCTCGTCACCCGGGACGTAATCATCGACGGCACCGTGGTGCCGGCCGGGTCCCAGGTGGCGATCCTCTTCGGTGCAGGCAACCGCGACCCGCGCCGTTACGAGAACCCGAACGCCTTTCTAATCGAACGGAACCCGGTCGACCACCTCTCTTTCGGTTACGGCCCGCACGGCTGCGCCGGCCAGGGCCTGGCCCGTTTGGAAGCCCACGCCGTCATCGGGGCGCTGGCCGATCACGCTCAGCGTCTGGTGGCCGCCGAACCGGTTCGGTTGCCCAGCAACATCACCCGCTCCATCGACACACTCGAGATCCTGAAGGTGGTCCCAGCATGAAGATCGTGATCGACCGGCCCCGTTGTGAGGGACACGGACTGTGCGAAGAGATCGCTCCCGACTTGATGCACCTCGACGACGAGGGCGAACTGATCCTCGACGTGGAGGACCTCCCTGAGGGAAGCCCCGAGATCGCGAACGCCGGCGCCGCTGTCCGGGTCTGCCCCGTCGCCGCACTCAAACTCGCATGAAACTCACCGATGCTCCCAGGCGAATTCTGGTCATCGGCAACGGGATCGCCGGCCAGACCGCGTGTGACAGCCTCCGTGCCGCAGGTTTCGACGGCGACCTGACCATCGTGGGGGACGAACCCCGGGCGGCGTACTCGCGGCCCGCGCTCTCCAAGGCGCTCCTGGTCGACGGTGGTGGTTCCCACGAACTGGCACTGCCCACGCACGACGCCGCCGAGGTGCTCGGGGTGGCGGCAGTCGGCCTCGACGTCGAGTCCCGCCGGGTGAGTCTCGACGACGGCTCGGACCTGCCCTACGACGGACTGGTGATCGCCACCGGTTCCAGGGCCCGGCGTCTGGGTGGCGACCACAGCCCGGAGCTGACCCTGCGCACCCTGGACGATGCCCTGGTTCTCCGGGAACGGCTGGCCGCCCGGCCGTCGGTCGCGGTTGTCGGAGCCGGTCCGCTGGGGATGGAGATCGCATCCGCAGCCCTGTCGGCGGGATGCCCGGTGACGCTGGTGGCCGCCGGCCGGCCGATGCTGTCGCATCTGGGGCCTTGCCTGTCCGACGCGTTCACCGCGGCCGCGGTCGCCCGGGGACTCACTGTCGTCGTCGGCTCGGCCGCCGGGATCGACGATGCGCGTGGGGTGGTCCTGCGGGACGGATCACGCGTCGAGGCCGACCTGCTCGTCAGTGCGGTCGGTGACATCCCCAACACGGAGTGGCTGGCCACCAGCGGACTGATGACCGGCGGCCGCCTCGAGGCGGACTCGCGGGGGCGAATCAGGCCCGTCATCGTCGCTGCCGGGGACGTCGCGGCCGTCCCGACGCGGACTGGAGTACGTCGAATTCCGCTGTGGAGCAGCGCCATCGAACAGGCCAAGGTCGCTGCCCTCGCGCTTCTGACCGGCGACGAGGCGCCCGAACTCGACCTCGATCCGTACTTCTGGACCGAGCAGTTCGGGTTGAACCTCAAGGCCGCCGGTCACCTACCGGCTGCCGGTGAACCCGACTTCCTTCTCGGGGACAGCCCACACGGGCCGTCGGTGATGCGCTGGACCCACGACGACGGTCACGGTGTCGCGGTCGCCGTCAACCACCGGATCCCGATCCCGAAACTGCGCCGGATGGCCTCGGCCGGAGCATGACGCCGACGGTTCGGGAGGAGGACGCGTAACTTCGTGTGGATGAACCAACCCGGGGATCATTCGAGTGATCTCGGCCTGGAGCGGCTCGCCTCGGTCAACCTCAACCTGCTGGTGCCGCTGCTGGCACTACTCGAGGAGGGATCTGTCACCCGCGCCGCGGCCCGGGTCGGCATGTCCCAACCCGCGATGAGTCATGCCCTGGGACGGATGCGCCGAATGATCGGTGACGACCTGGTGACGCGGCAGGGCAGCGGCCTGGTGCTCACCCCCCGTGCCTTGGAACTCATCGCGCCACTGCGGGAAGTGCTGCGGCAGACCGCGCAGGTGGTGAATTTCCCGGGCTTCGACCCTGCCCACGACCCTCGTACCATCACGGTGGCTATGACCACCAGCACGGCATTCGTGGTCGGGCCCGGTGTGGCACGACTGATCGCCGAGCGAGCACCGAATGCGACCCTCCGGGTGCGCAACTTCGTCCAGCCTCAGGCAAGCGATTTCACCGACGACGGGGTGGACGTCGTGCTCCTGTCCGAGGCGTTCACGTCGCCGTACCCGCGGGAGCGGCTCTACGAGAACCGTTGGGTGGTGATCGCCCATCCGGACAGCGATCCCGAGGCATCTGCACTGGACCTGCTCACCTCGCTGCCGCACGTCACCTACGACTCCCGGCACCGGGTGGCGCCGTACGCGGCGATGGACGCGCACGGCGTGCAGTACCGGATCGGGCAACTCATCTCCGACCACCTGCTCATCCCGCATCTGGTGGCGACGGCCGGTGGGGTTGCGGTGCATACCCTCCGGGTCGCTGTCGCGATGCGTGAACGGGTGGACCTCCGGATCGAGGAGTTCCCGCTGCCGGTCTCGCCGTTGGGGGTCGACATGGTGTGGAACCCGCGCCTGGCAGATGCGGCGTTCGTCGGCTGGTTACGGGAGATCCTCGTCGACGCGACGACTTTCGACTCTCAGTTGTCCGATGCGAGCAGGTGGCACCAGGAGTCGGTGAGTTCGTCGAGGCAGACCTCGCGGGGGATCCGCCAGCCGACCGAGAAGTAGCGGCGCGAGAGGTACTCGAGCTGGCCGAAGGCGAGCACGCAGCGGACCTGGCGACGGTCCGGCGGGAAGCGCTTCGCCCGGTCCAGCCCCTCGGTCATCTGACCGACCGCGTCCTCGAACCACTGCTCGGTCTTGGCCGCGACGTCCGGCTCGTGTGCGGCCTGGAAGGACGCGGTGAGGTAGGGCTTGATCTCGTCCCATTGCGAGAACTTGCGGTCCAGCCACTCCCGGATCAGGTCGCGTGAGCCGGAGGCGACCACTGCGGTCAGCGTGGGGTCGTCGGCGGTGGTGAGGATCGCGTCGACCTTCGTCAGGAGCGCGCTCATCACCTCGGCCTTGGACGAGAAGTGCAGGTAGAAGGTCGTCCGGGTCGAACCTGCGGCGGTGGCGATGTCGTCGATCGTGGTCGCGGAGTAGCCCTTCCCGCCGAACAGCTCGAGCGCCTTCGCGAGGAAGAGCTCATAGGTCATCTGCTTCTGTGCGGCACGGAGAGACATGGCCGGATTCTATCCGCAGTACAGCCACGAACCTGCCCGCAAAGTCACATGTCGGTTCATTCACTCACTTGACAGTCCGTAATGTGAATCTCTACTGTGATGCGCAGCACGTCATGCAGACATGACGTTGACGAAAGGAAGTGCCGATGAAGGGCTCCCAGACCGCCGAGAGCAACACCGTCAACACCGTCCTCGGCCCGGTTCCCGCTGCCGAGCTGGGAGTCGTCTCGGTTCACGAGGCGCTGCTCTCCGTGGTTCCCGGCGCAGAGCATGCGTTCGACATCGCCATGGACCGCGCCGAGATCTTCGAGATCCTGGCGGCGAAGCTGACGGATTTCCGAGACCACGGCGGACGGACGATCGTCGACAGCACCGGAATGTTCCACGGTCGCGACGTGAGGCTGTACCAGGCACTCTCCCGCTCGACCGGCGTGCACATCGTCGCGTCGACGGGCATGGGCCCGGAAGAGATGCTCGGCGGCTATTTCCTGACGCCGCAGACCAATCCGCCTACGCCGTGGCCCGCGGAGAAGTTCGCCGACCTCTTCACCAAGGAGATCACCGAGGGCATGGTGATCCCACGTGTCGAGCGGTGGGGCGCCGCGGGTCTGGTGACCACGACCGCGACGCGCGAAGGCATGACCCTCACCGACGAGAGCCTGTTCCGCGGCGCCGCCCGGGCCGCGCTGCAGACGGGAGTCGCGGTCTCCCTCCGCTACGGGAGGGACGCGGCGGCCGACCTCGAGATCGTCGCGGACGAGACGCTACCGGCCCATCGCGTCGTCGTCGGCGGGCTCGACCGCAAGGACGCGGTCGCCGCCGGCGCACCACTCGAGATCGCCCGCCGCGGCGCCTTCGTCGCACTGGACCACGTGGGCTCCGAAAATGATGCGCACATCGCCGACGACGAGCGCGCCGCCGTGGTGTGCGAACTCGTCGAGTCCGGGCACGGGAACCGGATCCTGCTCTCGAGCAACGCGATCGGCGTGGCCAAGGGTCATCCGCAGCGCGATCTTCCGTTCAGTTACGTCCTGTCGACGTTCGTACCCCTCCTCACCGCGCAGGGGCTCGGCGACGCGGACGTCCAGCGCATCCTCGTGGACAACCCGCGCGAACTGCTGTCGGTGCGCTGACCGCGCGAAATCCACAATCGAAGTTTCGTCTTTCCCGAAGGGGAGTGTTGTGTCGAGAGTCAATACAGTTCTGGGGCCGATCCCGACCGAGGAGTTGGGCATCGTCGCCATCCACGAGCACATCGGATACGGCATGCCCGGCTCCGAGCTGGATACGAGGTGGTGGAAGACCCCCGAGGAGCGGTACCAGGAGACCGTCCCGAAACTCCGCAAGTTCCACGATTACGGGGGCGGGACCTTCGTCGACGTCACCGGAATCTGCAACGGTCGTGACGTCGACTACTACAAGTCGCTGTCCGCGAAGACCGGCGTCCACATCGTCGCCTGCACCGGATTCGTCGGCGGCGACACCGCCCTGCCGTTCTTCGAACGGGCAAGCGTCGACTACCTGACGCGGCAGTTCGTCCACGAGATCACCGTCGGCATCGGGGACACCGGCAGCCGCGCCGGCGTCATCAAGGTCGGGGTGAGTCGCGGTGGCCGAATGACGGAGCTGGACAAGCGAATCTACCGAGCCGCCGCCCGCGCTGCCCTGAGCACCGGAGTGCCGATCCTGACCCATCTGGCCATCGACGCCGAGAACGCCATCGCGATCTTCCACGAAGAGGGCCTGCCGCTGGACCGCGTGCTGTTCGGGCACGTCGACGACGGCGTGAACGCCGAGAAGACCCGCGACACCTGGATCGCCGAGCAGGGCGGTCGCGTCGGCTTCGACACCTTCGGGTACGAGACCGAACTCGAGGACCCGCCGTTCTGGGCCCGCCCGCGCAAGGAGCGCCTGGACCACTTCCTCCGGTTCCTCGCCCGGGGCCACCTGAACCAGGCGCTTGCCGGCGTCGACGCCAACTGCAGCCCGCTCGGGTGGCCGGGAGTCAAGGGCCACACCGTGAACTACCTCTTCGAGGACCTCATCCCCGACCTGCGTGAGGCCGGCATCGACGAGGCCACGATCACCACGCTGTTCGTCGAGAATCCCGCCGATTTCTTGACCATCCAGAACTGACAAGGACGAGAACCATGCAGCCAACGGATCTGAAGAACTTGAACATCGCCATCGTCGGCGCGGGATACGCCGGCGCTGCGGCAGCCAAGGCCCTGAGCCTGCTCGGCGCCGACGTCACTGTGTACGAGCAGGCCTCCGCGGTTCGGGAGGTCGGCGCCGGCATCGGTCTGCGTCCTTCCACCATGAACCGCTTCCGCCAGTGGGGGATTTTCGACGCGATCGCGAAGGTCAGCTCGCCGAGCGACTACTTCGAGATCCTCACCGCCACCGGCGATCCGATCATGAAGGAGGCGTGGCCGGGAATCGACGACTTCGCCGCTGAGACCAAGACGCACCTGATCCACCGCGGAGACTTCATCGACGCACTCCTGGGCGTGCTCCCCGAGGGCATGGTGCACCTCGGTCACAAACTCGAGACCGTCGAGGACAGGGGCGATCGCTCCGTCCTCACCTTCGCGAATGCCGAGACCGTCGAGGCCGATCTGATCATCGGCGCCGACGGAATCAAGTCGGTTGTGCGCCAGCAGCTTTTCAGCGAGAAGGACCCGGTGTTCTCCGGGGAGCACGCCTACCGCGCGGTGATCTCCGTCGACGACGCCCACGGGATGGTCGTCGACGACAACCTCCGGATGTATATCGGCAGGGGTACGAAGGTCTACCTGCTGCCGTTGCGCCACCGGGGTCAGGTGTCCTTCGACATCACCGCGCTGTGCCCGGACGGTACCTGGGCGCCGCAGATCACGAAGGACGACATCGTGGCAACCGTCGAGGGCTTCGACGAGCGGATCGTGAGCATCGCGCGCGGCCTCGACCTGGACACCGTGAGCATTCGCGCGGTCTACGACATCGACCCGGTCGAGCGTTGGCACTCCGACTCGGTCGTCCTCGTCGGCGACGCGGCGCACTCGATGCTGCATCACCAGGGGCAGGGTGCGAACTCGGCGATCCTGGACGCCGGCGCACTCGCCGACGCCCTGCAGGAGGCCGGCTCCGTCAAGGAGGCGCTGGCGCTGTACCAGGCGACCCGCAAGCCGGTGACCGACGAGCTGCAGCGCATCTCGCGTCAGGGGTGGACCGAGGACGAGGTCGACGACGTCTTCCCCGGTCAGAAGCCCGCCACTCAGCAGCCCGTCGCGAAGTAGAAACGAGGTCACCGAAATGCCGCTACACCCCCAGATCGCCCAGGTGATCGCCAACCTGCCCGCCCCGCCCGAGGGCCCGCTCGACCCGGCGGCCATGCGCGCCGGCGAGGAAGCACAGGTCGCTCCCGTCGAGGAGCGCCTGCCGCTTCACGCAGTCGAGGACACCACCGCAGGGGACGTGCCGGTCCGGATCTACACCCCGGTCGACGCCGACTCCTACGGACTGCTGGTGTACCTCCACGGCGGCGCGTTCTTCCTCGGAAGCCTGGACACGCACGACCACGTCGCGCGGTCCCTGGCGAAGGAGACCGGGATGAAGGTCGTCTCCGTCGGCTACCGCCGGGCGCCCGAGGCGGCGTTCCCGGCCGGCCTCCAGGACTGCCTCGGGGTGGTGCGGTGGGTCGCGGAGAACGGCGCGGCCCTGAAGTGGGACGGCTCGACGCTCGCGCTGGCCGGCGACAGTTCGGGCGGCACCTTCGTCGCCGCCGTCGCCGCGATGGCCCACGACGAGGGCTTCGATCGCATCACGCACCAGGTCCTGTTCTACCCGTCCCTGGACCTGGACTTCGACATCGACCGCTACGACTCCCTGCGGGAGAACGCCGAAGGATACGGCGTCGAGACCGCGGGGCTGAAGGCCTTCAACGCCTTCTATTTCGACAGCGGTGCCGATCCGGCAGACCCGCTCGTGTCGCCGATCAAGCGCGACGATCTGACCGGGCTGCCCCCGGCGCTGATCGTCACCGCCGAGTTCGACCCCATGCGCGACGAGGGTGAACTCTACGGCGAGCGGCTGAACGAGGCCGGAGTGAAAGCGACGGTCAGCCGCTATGCCCGCGCCAATCACGGTTTCGTCCAGAACTTCTCCTGGATCCCGGAATACCGGAAGGTGTTCGAGGAGACGGCCGACTTCCTTCAGTCCACGTCGGGGGCGTGACGTGACGCAGGACGTGAAGATTCACCCCCTCGTCTCGCCGTGGGGTCGATTCGGCCTGTACAGCTTCTTCATCGACGCCCCCGAGCCGGCGATCGTCGACACCGGGATCGCCTCGTCGCCCGCCGAGGGAATGGCCCCCGCGCTCGAGGCTCTCGGTCGCCGGATCGAGGACGTTCGCTGGATCCTGTTGACTCACGGCCACATCGACCACCTCGGCGGGGCACACGCTCTGTGGGAACTCACGGGCAGGCGTGCCCGGGTCGTGATCCACGCGGCCGACGCGCACCTGTTGCGATCGCGGCAGGCGCACGTGGACGAGTACGTGGCGGTGCGTGGGCAGTACCTGAACGACCCGCAGGGCGCTGCGAAGCAGACGTCGACGGCGCAGGCGGTCATCTCGGGAGAGATGGAGCCGTCCATGTTGCTCCGGGGCGGCGAGACCCTGTCCCTCGGTGGAGATGTCACCGTCTCGGTGCATGCGATCCCGGGCCACACCGCCGGATCGGTCGCCTATGTGGTCGACGGCCAGAACTCCGTGTTCGTCGGCGACGCCGTGCAGGTCCACGGCGCCGCAAACGGCTTTCCCGGCTACGAGGATCCGGTCGCCTACCGGTCGAGCGTGCAGTATCTTCGTGACGAGATCCGTCCGCAGCAACTGTATCTGGGGCATCCGTACCGCCGGGCGGACGGTGTGGCCTATGGTGTCGAGCTCGACAGCGAGCAGGCGCGGCAGGCCCTCCAGGAGAGCTTGGACATTCAGGCGCGGGTCAGCGACGTGGCCCATCGGCATCTGCAGAACGGTCTGCAGGAGACGGACTCGGCGTACTCGCCGTTCGCCCGTGTGGCGGAGGAACTCGGCTACGAGGGGGACCCCACGCTCGAACCGTCCCCGTTCTTCACGACGCTGCACGGCCATCGCACGCAGTTCGACCAGAAATTTTGACAGAGAAAGAGAGTCGTGCACTCATGACGGATTTTCGAACGCTTGACGCGGGTGGGCAGAAGATCGCCGTCCGCAAGGACCTCCGGGTGCCGATGCGGGACGGGGTCACCCTCGTCGCCGACTCGTACTCCGGTGTGGAGGACAAGCCCCGGCCCGCGCTGGTGGCTCTGAGCCCGTACGGCAAGGAACTGCAGGCCCTCGCGCTCACCACGCCGCCGCAGCGACGCCCCAGCCCGATGTGGGACGGCTGCATCGAGGCGGGCGACATCGCACGCGTCGTCAAAGAGGACTACGTCCACGTGATCGGCGATCTCCGCGGCTCCGGCGGCTCCGACGGCGAGCACATCGGCAACTACAACGCCGGCGGCGTGTCCCTGGGTCAGGACGCGTACGACTTCATCGAGTGGGTGGCCGAGCAGCCGTGGTGCGACGGTAACGTCGGCATGATCGGGATCTCCTACTTCGGTTCGATGCAGGTGCTCGCCGCCGCGGAGCGTCCGCCGCATCTGAAGGCGATCTTCGTGAGCGGCGGTCACTACGACTTCTACGAGACCACCTACCACGGAGGCATCATGTGGTTCATGCCGCGTGCCGCGCGCGAGGGCCGCGGCGGCGACTCCGGCTGGGCCTTCACCGACAACGTCAAGTCCCGCATGCTCGAGACGTACTCCCCCGAGGAGATGAAGGAACGCGTCGGCCAGCGGCTCGAGGATCCGGATGTGGCCGCCTGGCCGAACCTGGTCCACGTGTTGAACTACCCGAAGCACCACGAGGCCTGGTTCGACATCGTCATGAACGACCTGGACGGGGACTGGTACGAGGAGCGCAACCCCACCACGCTGGCCCCGAACATCGACATCCCCGTCTACCTGCAGATCGACCAGGGCCGCGGCTGGACGGTCGACGGCACGATCGAACTCTTCGACGCGCTGAAGGGCCCGAAGAAGCTGGACATCGGTCCGTACCCGCCCATGCAGTCGCGCCCCTTCATCGAGGAGCACGACAAGATGTTCCGCTGGTACGACTACTGGATCAAGGGCATCGACAACGGGATCATGGACGAGCCCGCGGTGAACGTCTTCGTCGAGGGCTCACGGACGCACGTCACCGGCAGTCAGTGGCCGCCGAAGGACGTGGAGCACCAGTCGCTGTACCTGCGCCCGCGCGGCAAGCTGTCCACGGAGCCCGAGCCGATGGGTGCGGAATACGCCGCCCCTGACGGCTTCTACCAGGCGCCGCTGACGGTCACCGACACGGTGGCGATGCTGCGCTGGAGCACCGAGCCGTTCGAGGAGCCCACGGAACTGATCGGCACCGGCGCCGCACACATCTTCGCGGAGATCGACCAGGAGGACACGAATTTCATCCTGCGCCTGTGGGACGAGGCTCCGGGCGGCAAGCGTCAGCTGATCACGTCCGGGTACCTCAAGGCCTCGCACCGCGAGCTGGACGAGCGCACCACCGAGGGCAACCCGTACCACCCGCATACCCGCGCCGTGCCGGTCGAGCCGGGGACGATCGAGGAGTATGTGCTGCGCCTCTACCCGTTTGCCGCGACGTTCCAGCCGGGACACCTTCTCACGGTGGAGCTCTCGAACAACGAACCGCTGGCCGACGCGCACAACGCACTGCTGCCGCCGGATGCCTTCCATCTGCCGGTGGGCCGCCCGGTCACCCACAAGATCTACCGGGACGCCGCGCACCGGTCCCGCCTCGTGCTGCCGTTCACGACACACACGGCGGAGGAGACCATGTAGCGACAATGGTTTCGGCCCGCGGACCGGCGGAGCACTGGCGATCGGTGAGCGGATCGGTCACGATCGACGGGTGGACCGCACCGCCAGACTCGCCCTCGCTGTCGACAGACAGGGCGGACGATGCCTGTGGTGCGGCCGCCTTTTCGGACCGTTGATTCCGCCGACCACCGAACACCTCGTGCCACGACTCAAAGGCGGTCCCAGCATCGCGGCCAACGAGGCCGCCGCGTGTCCGCGGTGCAACTCGGACCGCGGACACACCGGTCCGGTCGACTGGCTCGCGCAGTGCCGGAGCCGACACGGCTGGGCTCCGCAGGCGAGCCTGCTCGCGACGCTCCTGACCGCGCTGGACCTCGAACTCGACACCGTGGGTGGGCATCGCCGCGCCAAGCGGTACCTGTCCGGCCAACTGCGACGCTGCCGGAGCAGCCACTGATGGGCCGGCCCCCCACGGATCACGTCACACCTGGCGCTCCCAGACCCGGTGGGACTTCATCAGCGCAGTGATGCCGTCGAACAGTGCGGACGCGTCGTCGGCGATCACGATGCCCGGAGCCTCGGCCGGGATATTCGCCGCTTCGAGGAGGCCGCGACCGGCGGCCCATCCCCCGATCGCCTTGCAGTGCCGGAACGCTTCCGTCAGCAACACCTGCACCCGCGGGTCCGACGCCGGCGCCGCGACGAGAATGGCGTCGAACTCCACCGACCGCATCGTGAGGAACGTCCGGGACACCGGCACGGCGCCCTTGCCCGACCCCAATTCGCCACCGTGCGGTCCGATGACGAGCGGCACCATGCCGTTCTTACCGATCGTCTCGACCGCGTCGGCCACCTCGGACAGATCCGACTCGTCGTCGGCGACGATGCCGATGATCCGACCGTCCAACGGCCACTCGGCACCGACCTGCGACAGCGCGGGACTGGGCGTGGGAGCCACGTCGTAGGCGACGGTCGGTTCCGGCGCCGGGAGGCCGAGACCCGCGGCCACCTGCTCGCACAGTCCGGGGTCGATGTTCGCGACGACCCCGAGGGCGCGCTCCTTGATCACCTGCTCGTAGCACTTGCCCAACTCGAACGTGTAGGCCTCCGCGACGTGCGCCTGCTCGACTGGGCTGAGGCTGGCGTAGAACAGTCGGGCTTGCGAGAAGTGGTCGTCGAAGCTAGCGGGGGCGGCGCGTAGTTTCGTCGACTCCGGCATCGGCACCGGCACCTCGACGAAGGCCGTGTCCGCGCCGGCCAGGAACGGGCAACCGGCGTCGAGAGAATTGGGCCGATACGGCGCGACACCGGGATGGACTCCCGTCTGGTGCATGCCGTCGCGCAGCATGTCGTTGACCTCGGCGTGGGGCCGATTGATCGGTATCTGCCCGAAGTTGGGCCCACCGAGCCGAGTGATCTGGGTGTCGAGGTAGGAGAACAGCCGCGCCTGCAGAAGCGGGTCGTCGGTGACGTCGATCCCGGGAACGAGGTGCCCGGGATGGAACGCCACCTGCTCGGTCTCGGCGAAGAAGTTCGTCGGATTCGCGTCGAGCGTCATCAGCCCGATCGGCTGCACGGGGGCCAGTTCCTCGGGCACCATCTTGGTCGGGTCGAGCAGGTCGATGCCTTCGAACGTCTGGTCCGGTGTGTCCGGGAACGCCTGGATGCCCAGTTCCCATTCCGGGTACGCGCCGGACTCGATCGCGTCGGCGAGGTCGCGGCGGTGATAGTCGGGGTCCATGCCGTTGACGATCTGCGCTTCTTCCCACACCAGTGAGTGCACACCGAGTTTCGGCTTCCAGTGGAACTTCACAAGCGAACTCTCGCCCGCCGCGTTCACCATCCGAAAGGTGTTGACGCCGAAGCCTTCCATCATCCGGTACGACCGCGGGATGCCGCGGTCGGACATGTTCCACAACGTGTGCGCGGTGGCTTCGGTGTGCAGGGACACGAAGTCCCAGAACGTGTCGTGCGCGCTCTGCGCCTGCGGAATCTCGCGATCGGGGTGCGGCTTGGCGGCGTGAATGACGTCGGGAAACTTGATGCCGTCCTGGATGAAGAACACCGGAATGTTGTTTCCCACCAGGTCGAAAGTGCCTTCGCCGGTGTAGAACTTGGTCGCGAACCCTCGGGTGTCGCGGACGGCGTCGGCCGACCCTCGGGAGCCGAGGACGGTGGAGAACCGGACGAACACCGGCGTCTCGACGTCCTTGCCGAGGAACGCCGCCTTGCTGATCGGCTCGGCGGAACCGTATCCGCGGAAGACGCCGTGGGCGGCCGCACCGCGTGCGTGCACCACCCGCTCCGGGATCCGCTCGTGATCGAAGTGCGTGATCTTCTCACGGAGATGGTGGTCCTGGAGCAGTGTCGGTCCCCGGGTTCCCGCCCTGAGCGAGTGATCGGTGTCGTACAGCCGCGCGCCCTGGGCCGTGGTGAGGTGCTCACCCTGCTGACCGCGGGCCGTGTCCGGACCTTCGACGGGTTGCCCGGTTGCGGTGCCCAGCGCGGGAGCCCGCTGATCAGGCTTGGGGGGCAACGGCTCGGTGGGTTCCGTGGGCTCGGCGAGCGTCGGGGTACCGGAGCCGGGAGTTCCGGGAATGGGTGGGTTCTTCTTGGGCACGGCGTAGCTCCTCGCTGGAAATCCGTGGGATCGGCGCCGCATCGTTGCTGAACGGTCCGCTCTTCTCGGAGTGCCCACACGTTCGCAAAACGAATCAAGATGAGCGCTGCACCAAACCTTGTCCCATCGAGAGACGCGGTTTCGCATTCACGTCCCAGGGCATAGCTACAACAGATGTCCACCACAAAACGAAGTAGGAATCCGGCGTTCTGCGGCGTCGGGAAGGAGTGATCATGGGTACCGAAGCAGGCAAGCAGTTGCACGAAGAACCACAGTCCGAGCGTGGCCCCGAGGGCTCACGAGACGCGGGCCCGGACCAGGCTGGAGCAGGCCAGACAGACCGTAAGCCGGGGTCTCTGGATCAGGAAGAGGTCACCTCCACCGCGGAGCCGGGCACGAACCCTGCGCCCGCAGGCGGTTCGCTGCCTCCCGGCGATGCGGAGCCGGCGACACCGCCGTACGACGGCCGGACGACCAGCACGAAGGAAGGACGCCCGGAGCACGACGACCATGTGGACTCCGGCGGAATGCAGTCACCGAAACCCGGGCAGACCCCACGCGGCGCGGTGGCATCGCCGGCCGAGGAGAAGCCCGCCGCACATGCCGCCGAGACCGAGGGCAGCGACTCCGGAGTGGGTCCCGCGCATCAAGGAGGCGTCGGCAAAGCCGAAGACAAGAAGTGACAGAGGGTCGACGCGGATGCTGTCGAGCTCGTGCGGTCCCCGTGGGCGATGCTGTCACTTCGACGGCGGGGCGGCCGCGCCGGCTCTCGGTTCTGAACCGGCGCAGCCTGAGCCCTCTGATGATCCGGAACATCACAGCACCTGACGGTTGAATACCCCGATGCCACACGGCTGAACCCGAGATCGGGCCCGCCCGCCGGTGTCATCGATCGGACCTGGAGGCGCTGCAGCGGTCGTCGAGGGTGGCTTCGAGATAGGTGATGGGTCCGTCTGCGAGGGTTGATCGCTCGCCTGCAACCGCAGACCGTTGACCTCCGTCACGAGGGGTTTGGATTGTCGGTGACCGCGGACGACCACGCCTACCCCGAACACGTTCAGATGCCCGGCGGACGCTCACTCTCCACCATCTTCCGGGCCACGTCATGGAGCGGCTCGTTCGTGTTTTGAGACTGCGCCTTCAAGATGGCAAAGGCCCGTTCGGTGTCGATCGAGTAGCGTTCCATCAGCATTCCCTTGGCCTGGCCGATGACGTCGCGTGAGGCGATGGCATCGCGGAGTTGCTGCTCACGGAGGGACGCGATCAGCGCGATCGCGGCATGCGTGGCCAGGGAACCACCGACGCTGACTGCGGCATCGTCGAACGCGTGTGCCCGGGTCGAGTGCAAGTTCAATGCACCCATGGTCTGTTCGGTGGCGTAGAGCTGAAACGCCAGCATCGATCGTGCGCCGGCCGCCGCTGCTGCCGGTGCGAACCGCTGCCACCGGGTCTCGTGTTCCATGTCCGGCACCAGCACGGTCTCGTGTTCCCAGATCGCCTGAATACAGGGGCCGTCACCCAGTCGGTGCTGCAGGTCGTCGATCGCCTTCGGAAGCTCCGACGTTGCAGCTCGGGACTCGGGCGAGGAGCCCCTGGTCACCAGGGTGATACCCGCGTGCTCGGCGCCGGGCACGATCTCGATTGCCGCCCGGATGATCAACTCGAGGGTGCCGTGAATGCTCGCGTGCTCGGCGCCCAGATCCCTCGCCACCCGTTCGAGCTCCGCCCGCAATCGCCGCTCGAATCCACCACGGCCCTGCCCGCCGTGGATGTCGCCTCCGAATCCGCCCATAGATCCATAGTCGCCACTGCATTCGACGGACGCAATCACAATGCGATCGAATGGCGTAGCCGTCGACGCGCATCAACTGCCGCACCGCCGCCTGCCCGGTCAGTTCGGGCCCTGGGTGTGCTTGCCGTCCGTAGGCGGAGTAACGGTCGCCGGTGCCGTGGCCGTCGGAGTGGGGGTTGTAGCTTCACCCAGTGACACCCCGTTGGTGGGGACGCTCGCCGAGCCCGTGTCGGTGCCGTGGTGGGTAGCCTTCTTCGCTAGTTCGCCGACCTTGTGCTGCACCTGCGGAGCCTTGTCCTTCACGGTCTCCGTCGCGTTGCTCACCTTCTCCTGCACGGTGGGGTTGTGCCAGAGTTCGAGCGACTGATGCCTCATCTTCTCGTAGGTTTGTCGGCCGGACCGAGTGCCCACGACGAAGCCTACGGCCGCGCCCGCTGCGAAAATCAACGCTTTCTGCATGACATCTCCTGTTTGTCGTGTGGCACGAGCGGTCAGCCGAATCATCGGCCGAACGCCCTCCTACACAGCTTGCCCTCAGCTGCCGAGCCCAAACCGTCGGTCCGGGTCGTCTGTTCCCGAGACGTTCGTTTACCGGTCACGTCCGCGGCGAGGACCGTGCCCGCGCAGTTCACCCCTGGTTTCGGCTCGACGCTAGCCTTGTAGAGCGAGCTACCGGACATCGAGGCGGCGCTCGTCGCCGGGGAGTGACTATGGAGTTCAGACATCTCGTCGCGTTCATCACGATTGCCGAGGAACTACATTTCGGTCGGGCCGCCTCACGGCTGCATCTCTCCCAGCCGTCCCTCAGCGCGCAACTACAGAAGCTCGAGAAGTCTCTCGGGGTGAGACTCGTGGCGCGGAACTCCCATGAGGTCAGGTTGACCTCCGCAGGCCGGGAATTCGTCGCACAGGCCAGGCTGATCGTCTCCCAGATGGAGAGGGCGGCGCGGATAGCGAAAGCCACCGCGGACGGCCGCTCGGGAACCCTCGACATCGGATACAACATGCCGGCCAGTAAGCACGTCCTGCCGGCGGCGCTGGCCCGGATGAGCGCAGAGCACCCGGACGTCGTGGTGTCGTTGTGGGAGAAGCGAACCGGACCGCAGCTCGTCGATCTCGCGGACGGCACGCTCGACATCGCGCTCGTGTACGGGCATCCGCGGACGGCCGACTTCCGGTACCGCCGGGTCTTGCGGAAGATTCCGCTCGTCGCCATCGTAGGCAAGGGCCACAGATGGGCGGGGCGGGCTGCGGTTCCGTTCGCGGAGTTGGCGACCCAGGCGTGCGTGATGTTCTCTCGCGATCAGTGCCCCGCAATGTACGACTCCATCTTCGGTGCGGCGTCCGACAGTCGGATCTCGCTCGATGTCGCCCAGACCGCCGACGACCCGGGTGCGACGGCGCACATCGTGTCGGTCAAGCCGTTGGTCGGGTTCGCGTCGCTGCCGCGCGCCAGTTCGGGCGGACTCGATGCGATGGGCGTGAATACTGTGGCGGTGAGATTGGTCGATCCGATTCCGACGATCGACTTGTATGCGGTGTGGCGGGCCGTCGAGGTGAATCCTGCGGTGTGCTCCTTCCTCGACTGCGTCGACGATTCCGACGATCTGGACCGCGGCGAGGACCGCCTGGTCGCCGTTCCGCCCCGCGTTCCGAGACCTATTTCAGACCGGAACGGACGAACGCGTTGACGATGTGCCGCTGCAGGACGACGTAGAGCGCGAACACCGGTAGGCACGCCAGACCTGCGACGGCCATCATCGGCCCCCAGTCGTTTCCCTCGGTTCCCATGAAACTCCTCAGCCCCAACTGCACGACGGCGTTGCTGCGCTGCAGGACCACCGCGGGCCAGAAGTATTCGTTCCAGGCATTGATGAACAACAGGATCGACAGCGCCGCCAATGCGGGACGCAGATTCGGCACCACGACGGTCCAGAGGATCGACCACGACGAACGGCCGTCCAGCTTCGCCGCCGCGACCAGTTCTTTCGGGAAGCCGGCCATGTGCTGGCGGAGCATCAGGACACCCAGCGCGGAGCACAGCGTCGGCACGATCACGCCGGCAAGGTTGTTGATCAGTCCCATTTGGTACAGCAGTACATAGTTGGGGAGCATCGTGACCTGGAAGGGCACCAACCAGGTTCCGACGAACGCGAGGTAGAGCAGCCGCTGGAAGCGGAACGAATACATCGCGAACGCGTACGAGGCCAGCAGGGCGACGAGGAGCTGACCAGCTGCCGAGACCGCGGAGACGGCGAACGTGTTGGCGAGCAGTCGGATCACGTCGACCTTCTCGGTCGCGTCCACGTAGTTCCCCAGTGACAGCGGCCACGGAACGGGGGAGAGGGAGCCGACGTCGTCGGGCCGTCGCAGCGACGTTGCGAGCAGCCAGTAGATGGGAAATATGCACACGCCTGCGATGGCGACGAGGACGGCATGCCCCCGCGCCCGCCGCCACAACGGCTCGGGTACGAGTGACTCGCTAGTCGTCATGGAACGAGATCCTTTCCGAGATCCACACGAGAACGCCCGCAACGAGACCGAATCCGATGAACAGCATGATGCCCGCGGCGGCGCTCAGGCCCGCGTCGAAGCTGTGGAACCCGTAGTCCCACAACAGATAGTAGATGTTGGTCGTCGCCCGCGACGGTCCGCCCTGAGTCAGGGTGTCGATGAGCGGGAAGGTCCACTGCGCGCTCAGCAGCACCGTCATGAGTCCGAGGAACACCAGCGTGGGCGACAGCAGCGGCAGGGTGATCCACCAGTCGATCTGCCGCCGCGTCGCCCCGTCGACCTGCGCGGCCTCGGCGTAGTCCCCGCTGATGCCGGCCATCCCGGCCGACACCACCAGCACGGCGAAACCCATGAAATGCCACCCGGTGATGGCGACGATCACCCACTGCGCCGTCGCCGGTTCGTGGATCCAGTTGGTGTCCGAGCCCAGCACCCGGTTCACGATTCCGGCACCCGGGTCGAGGAGCCATTGCCACACGGCCGCGCTCGCGACCGGGGCGACGAGGAAGGGCGCGAAGATCAGGCTCTGGTAGATCGTCCGGGCTCGCCCGTGCACGCCGCGGGTGGCGAATCCGACGACCACCGGTAGCACGAGCGTGAACGGCAACAGCCCGACGATGAGGACGACTGTCCGCCAGACGGAGTCACCGACCGCCGGCAGCTCGAGCAGCCGGCGGTAGTTGTCCGTGCCGACGGGAACCATGGGAGTGGTCGGAAGCAGGTTCCAGGAGTAGGTGGAGAGTTGGGCCGCCTGAACGAGCGGGCGGTATGTCCACACGACCAGCAGCGCGACCGCAGGCGTGAGATACAGGTAGGGGGCGGCCGCCCGCACCACCCCCCGGAGGGGGTGGTGACGGACGGCCGGGACCGCCGCCGGCGCCTGAGCGGGTACTGCCACGTCAGCGAGGTCCGGTACGGCAACGAACACGATCGCCTCCTCAGCCCGCCTCGAGCGCGAGCGCACGCAACCGGGCAAGCATGTCCTGTTCGGGTATGTCGTAGACCACCTCGGCCGGGGTCGCCTCGACCGCGGTGGCGACCACCGTGGATTCGAGGACGTCGATTCGGCTGAACCCGTAGCCGGCGACGCCGCGGTGACTGTCCTTTGCCGCGATTGGATCCACCCGGTAGGACAGGGCCGGGCCGACCCACACCGGGATCCCTGCCACCGCCCCTGAGCTCGTCACATGGGAGTGCCCGCAGAGGATCATCCGCACATCGGAGCCGGCCAGAACCGCCTCGAGCCGGTCGGGGTCTCGAAGGCGCAGGTAGTTCACGGTGGCGACCGGTGACGGAATCGGCGGGTGGTGAAGGACGAGGAGCGTTCCCCGCTCACTGGTCTGGGACAGTTCCTCGTCGAGCCACGCGAGCTGCGCGTCCGTCAGCCAACCCTCGTGCCTACCGGGCGTGGTGCTGTCGAGCACGATCACCCGGAGACCGTGGATGTCGTGGACTGCGTCGTGCGGGGCCTCGAGATCACCACTGCCGGAGTCGAGTCCGAGCAGTTCGGCGTGGAAGGCGGTGCGGTCGTCGTGATTGCCCATCGCGTAGACGATTTGCGCACCGAGTTCGGCGGCCGCCGGCTCGACAACCTTCCGCAACCGCCGGTAGGCCTCCGGTGCCCCGTTGTCGCTGAGATCGCCCGACAACACCACCGCGTCCACGCGCTGCCGGGATCCGACGATGCGGTCGAGGGCGCGGGTGAGGTTGTCGAGGGTGTCGATCGTGCCGTGGACGAGGTCGCCCGCGGCGCGGATGTGGGTGTCCGTCAGGTGAATCACCGTGACGTCTGCGGGGGTCACTGGGTGGGCAGAAGCGCGGTGGCCTGCTTCTGGGCGGCGTCGAGGGTGGATTTCGGGTCGGCGTCCTGGTAGACGACCGCCTCGACGGCGTCCATCATGCCGTCTCGCATCTGCAGGTAGTTGTTGCCGGGCATCGAGATCCACGGCTCCATCGAGCCGAGCTGGGCGATGTTAGGCGCGAGCAGCGGGTTCTTCTGCGCCCAGTCCTTCAACCCGGCCGGGTCGTCGACGAGTCCGGTGCGCAACGGGAGGTACCCGATTCCCTGCGCGATCTTGGTGTAGGCCTCTTCGCTGGTGAGGTACTTGATCAGCTCCCATGAGGCGCGCTGCTTGGCGGGATCGGATGCGAATGTAAACAGGGACGCTCCGGAGTTGGTGGGAACGGGGGTCGTGCCGGCGAAGGAGGGCATCGTGGTGGCGCGCAGGTCCCACTTGTCCTTGGCGCCCTTGACGAAGGTGCCCTGGATCGCGCTGGTCTCGAGGATCATGCCGATATCTCCGCGGGCGAAGGCCTCGTAGCCCTGCTGCTGGCTGAGCTTGGGTGTCGATCCCGACTGCACCAGGTTCTGCGCCATGTCCGCGACCTGCACCGCGGGGTCGTCTGCGAACGTGAGCGACGACCGGTCCTCGGCGATGACCCGTCCGCCGTTGGACCGGACGAGGCTCTGGAAGCACCAGTCCTTCGCGGTCTTGGTCAGGCAGTCGAGGTAGACGCCGCCCTTACCGGTCTTCGTCGTGATCGCGTCCGCCGCGGCCGCGACCTCGTCCCACGTCTTCGGTGGTGCCGCGGGGTCGAGCCCGGCCTGCTCGAACAGTGTTGCGTTGTAATAGAACACCGGGGTCGAGAAGACGAAGGGCACGCCGTAGGTGGAGCCTTCCCAGTCACCCAGGGTGCGCGCAGTCGGGGCGTACGGGTATTTCGCACCGTCGAAGTTCTTCTGCACCGCGTCCTTGCCGACAAGGTCGTCGAGCGAGTGGGCGCCGAGCTGGTGGATCGTGAAGTCCAGGTCGCTGAACCCGAGCTGCGCGACGTCCGGCGGCGATCCGGCCACCGTCTGGCTCTGGATGCTCGAAATCGTGTCGGTTGCCGGGTTCGGGCTGTTGCCCTGCGGCTTCTGCGCCGTGACGTGGATGTTCGGATTCTGCTTGGTGAAGTCGTCGATCAGGGCGTTGAAGGTATCGGTCCACGCACCCGCCATACCGTAGTTGTAGCTTTCGAACACGATCGACACGTTCTGGTCCGGAGCGAGTTCCGGCACCGGATCGGTGCTGCTCGCCGCGGAATCCGTGGTTGTGGTGCCGAGGCCGCCGCAGGCGGTCAGGACCAACGCGCTGGTCACCAGGGCGCCCAGCCCGGGCAGGGTCTTCTTCACTATGGTTCTCCTGTTGTTCGTGTGTGGGCGGGGCTCGTGAATCGTGCCGGTGCTCATGCCACCGACAGCGAGGCATCGCGTGGAGATGCACCGTGATCGTGAGGAACGTGCCAGACCAGCCGGCGGCCGGTCCCGGAGTCGAAGAGCTGAATGTCGGCGGGACCGACACTCAGCGCGGCGGCGTCGCCGACCTCGGCGGCAGCCGGGCGCGGAGCGCGGACGCGAATGACGTTGCTGCCCACGGTGACGTGCAGGATCTCTTCGCTGCCCAGGTTCTCCGAGGCGGTGACGACACCGCGGAGTCGGGTATCGGCGCCGTTCAGCCGGATGCGTTCCGGCCGGATGCCTGCGGTCACCTTCTGCGGTCCGGTCGCCGAGCCGGCGAACAGCCCGAGGGGCGCGTCGACGCCGTCGGCGACGAGGTGGAGTTCCCCGGCCCGCTCGATGACTGTTGCGTCGAACAGGTTCATCGGTGGCGCGCCGAGGAATGCGGCGACGAACGTCGAACGCGGAGTGTCGTACAGCTCGGTCGGTGTACCGACCTGCTCGATCCTCCCGTTGTTCAGCAGTGCGATCCGTGTCGCCATCGTCATCGCCTCGACCTGGTCGTGGGTGACGTACAGGAACGTCGATCCCAGACGGTGGTGCAGGTCGATGAGCTCGGTGCGGGTAGCGCTGCGCAACGCGGCATCGAGATTCGACAGCGGCTCGTCCATGAGGAAGGCACCTGGGTCGCGAACCATCGCCCGGGCCAGCGCCACCCGCTGACGTTGCCCACCGGAAAGCTGGGCCGGGCGCCGGTCCAGATGGCTTTGCAGGCCGAGCGCCGACGCGACGGTGGTGATCCGTTCCCGGATCTCGTCCTTCGACCGTCTGCGTGCACGCAAGGGGAAGCCGATGTTCTTCGCGACGGTCAGGTGCGGGTACAAAGCATAGCTTTGGAAGACCATCGCAACGTCCCGCTGTCGCGGCGGTGTCCTGGTGATGTCGTTCTCGCCCAATAGGATGCGACCCGACGACGGGCTCTCGAGCCCGGCGATCAGACGCAGCAGCGTCGACTTCCCGCACCCGCTCGGGCCGAGAAGGACCATGAACTCTCCGTCGGCGATGTCCAGGTCGACATCACGCACCACCCGCGCGGTGCCGAACTGTTTCGACACACCTTCGAGTCTTATCCGCGCCACCCGCATCTCCTCGGTTGTTCCGTGTTTCCCGGAGACACCACAGCAGCCGGGGATGACGGTGCGGTGAACACCGCACCCCGAATTCCCGACCCGACCCGCGCCGGGGCGGCGGCATGCAGCGACGATAGGAGGAGTGTGCCCGCGCGATAGGAAACTCCTCAGGCCCTACCTTGCGTGGTCGATGACCTGATCCATCGTTCGCAACGAAAGGGGTTGCAGATCAGCAGCTTTTGATCAGCGTTCCTTCGCCGACTCGGTGAGTTCTGCTCGCAGGTCGAAGCGAGGGGTCGGAGGCGGCAGGTATGAAGAATGCACTTCGTCACAGATTCGCTCACACAGTGCGTGCATCCCACGTGTCGCGCACTGCGGAGCGAGAGCGGCAGGCGCTGCCTTGCGGTGAGTTTGCCCATGTCAGCGGCCCGGCCGGCGGCGTGAACGGCGTCTCGGCCCGGGCGGGAGCCGATGAGGACGCGGCGAACCGGTGACTTCGTTGCGGCTTGACCCCGTCGCCGAGTTCGGCGGAAGATTGTTGAATGTTGAACGATGAAGAGCAGCTCCACGTCACCAGGGTCATCGATCGCCTCGAGACGCGTTACCCGGACATCTCCCGGGAGGCCATCGACGAGGTAGTGCGCTCTGCGCACAGCCACTTTGCGGACC
Source organism: Rhodococcus sp. NPDC127593 (assembly GCF_042671975.1). NCBI lineage: Bacteria > Bacillati > Actinomycetota > Actinomycetes > Mycobacteriales > Nocardiaceae > Rhodococcus > Rhodococcus sp. NPDC127593. The sequence continues at coordinate 104,886 of NZ_JBHXWI010000005.1, forward strand.
GGAAGGTACGCGACTTCGTGCCCCTGCTCGTCGAGCGGGCTGCCCGCGAGAAGATCCAGGAACTGGTGACGTCGTAGGCGTCGTCGCGCCGGGGTCCCCATCCACGATCGAGATGGCGACCCCGGCGCGCTCCACCGAAACCTGTTCGGGATCTCGTTCAGTTGAGCTTCTGCGGCACACCGTAGGTCATGACGGTGTCGCCGTTCTCCGTCACCGCCATCGCGTACGGCCGGATGGTGACCGGTCCGATAGCTCCGGAGATGGAACCGTGAACGCCCTGCATCCGCACCAGCGCCTCGGGTCCGTCGAACTCCTGGCCCTCGAGCAGCGGGACCGTGGTGATACCGCCCGGCTCCAGGTCGATGTCCAGCTCCTGCGACGGGATGATGTCACCCGCCAGCTCCGCGTTGGTCCCCGCGCTCAGATCCAGCGTGAAGTCGGGGACGAGCCCCAGGTCGATGCCGGTGTCCGACCCGATCGCGAACCCGAGGCCGGGCGAATTGAGGACGATGGTCGCGCCTGCCAGCGCAACCGGGTAGCCGATCTGGTAGCCGACGGTCAGCTGGGTGCCCTCGAACTCCGCGGCGTCGGGACCGCTGATGTTCACTCCGGCATACCCGTTGTGGAAGAACTCGACGCTGGTCGGTACGCCGTCGAGCGGCGGAACGACCTGATACTGCGTGTCGCCCTGCAGGACCTCGATGCGGTTGCCGTCCGCGTCGATGACGGAACTGGCGTTGTCGACACCGGCCGAGGCGGTGCCGTTACCCATCACCATGGCGAGCACTGCGATACCTGCGACCGCCGCCAGGCGGGTGAATTGTCTGTGCCCGGGTCGAGCTGTGCTGATGTTCGTCATGCCGATCCCCATTCAGTTCGTACTGCAACCGATACGAAAAAGCATGCGCAGCGTAACCATTCGGGCCCTCCGATGTCTTTGTGTTGTTCGAGAGTTCACGAGCGTTTCGTGTGGTCCGCCATCCGTTGACCTGGTAGTTCTTGGCACGGTCGCGTTTGCCGCATCGCGCGCGGGGCCTGGTCGCACATGGCATGTGCTGGGATTCGACCACCGAAGGCTCCCGAGAACGTTCACTCAGACGTTCCTGATACGTCGCCTCCGACACTTCTGGGTGACGCCTACGCCGAGGGAGTGTCGCGGCAACCGATCTCGACCCGTCAGGATGCGGCACCTCGACCCCGGGCCAGGCGCCGCCGTAGTACTTCGACTCGGCGATCTCATTGCGATTACCCGGAGTTGAACACACCATGAACACCCAGGTGGAGACTGGTTTGCCGAGTCCATCCCGACGACACTGGAACAGTGAACGCAGAATCTCTCGTTCTTCTCATCGTCGTCGTCACTGCACTCGGTTTCGATTTCACCAACGGTTTCCACGACACCGCGAACGCCATGGCCACGTCGATCGCCACCGGGGCACTCAAACCCCGTGTCGCGGTTACCCTCTCGGCGATCCTGAACCTGGTTGGCGCGTTCCTGTCGGTCGAGGTGGCGGCCACCGTCGCCAAGGGCATCGTCAACCTCGGCGACACGGGCGGGCAGGCGCTGCTGATCATCGTCTTCGCGGGCCTCGTCGGGGGCATCTTGTGGAACCTCGCGACCTGGCTACTCGGCATACCGTCGAGTTCGTCGCACGCCCTGTTCGGCGGGCTCATCGGTGCAACCATCGCAGCCCTGGGGATGGGCGGCGTCGAGTGGTCGGGCGTGATGAGCAAAATCGTCATCCCCGCCGTCCTCGCACCCGTGGTCGCAGCGCTGGTCGCTGCCATCGGCACCTGGCTGATCTACCGCATCACCGCCGGCGTCGAGGAGAATGCCAAAGAGGACGGATTCCGCTGGGGACAGATCGGGTCGGCCTCTCTGGTCTCGCTCGCGCACGGCACCAACGACGCCCAGAAGACGATGGGCATCATCTTTCTGGCGCTGGTGGCGCACGGCACCATCACCGCCGACACCGCGATGCCGTTCTGGGTAAAGCTGTCCTGCGCCCTCGCGATCGCCCTGGGGACCTACCTCGGCGGTTGGCGGATCATCCGGACACTCGGCAAGGGTCTCGTCGAGATCGCGTCGCCCCAGGGCATGGCCGCCGAGTCGTCCTCGGCCGCCATCATCCTCACCTCCAGCCACTTCGGCTTGCCGCTGTCGACGACACAGGTTGCAACCGGGTCGATCCTCGGAACGGGAATCGGCAAGTCCGGGGCGGAGGTCCGGTGGGGCGTCGCCGGACGCATGGCAGTCGCGTGGTTGTTCACCCTTCCCTCCGCCGCTGTGGTCGGGGCCGTGTGCTGGGTGATCGCCGATGCCATCGGCGGACTGCCCGGTGTTCTCGTGGTGTTCGCGCTGCTCCTGGTGGCCGCAGGCGCCATGTACCTGCGCTCGCGGCGGAACCCGATCGACACCTCGAACGTGAACGAGGAGTGGGACGGTGGCCTGACCCCGCCGTCCGAGAAGACGCACACCTCGCATTCGGCTCAGGTCTGAGAGGCAGGCATCGTGAATCTGTTCATGGACACCGTGGACTCGCTCTGGCAGGTCGTGCTCATCGGCCTGCTCTTCGGTGCCGGCCTGCCCGCCGTCTTCGCGCTCGGAATCCGGTTCCTGTCGCTGGGGGTAACGCCATCCACGGACGGAAACGGCGCCGCACGCACACCGACCGCCTGGATCGCCGGGTCGGCATGCTTCGCGGTGATCCTCGTCGCGGTCGTCGCCGGAATCCTCTTCATCATGAAGGACTTTCTCGCCCACGATTTCGGAATCCACATCTTCTGACCCCGGAAAGGACGCGTGCAGTGGTACGGAAACCGATCACCTCAGTTCCGGCGAAGGTCCTGCGATGGGTGCGCGACGGTTACCCGCACGGGGTGCCCCGCGAGGACTACATCGCGTTGTTCGCCGTCCTGCACCGCAGGCTCACCGACACCGAGGTGAGCGAGATCGTCGACGAGTTGTCGGCCCCGGACGGGCATGCCCTCGAGGACGGCAGGATCGACCGCGGGGAGATCGAGGAGGCCATCGCCCGACTGGCGCACGAACATCCCGGTGAGGACGACGTCAAGCGGGTGGCCTCTCGCCTCGCCGCAGGCGGCTGGCCGCTAGCGGCACCGATCGAGGAGAAGCCTCCACTCGTGAAGGCCCTGCCGCCCTTGCTGAGCAACATCATCGAATGGTTGCGCGCCGGCTATCCACAGGGCGTGCCCGAGACCGACTACATCCCCCTGATAGCCCTGCTGCGCCGGCGACTGTCCGACGAGGAGGTCCGCGAGATCACCGCAACACTGGTCGACCAGGGCGACCTCCCGATCGGCAGGCCGGACATCCAGGTGATGATCGCCAAGGTCACCGACGAGAAGCCCCTCGACGCCGATGTCGACCGGGTCCACGCCCACCTCATGGCCGGTGGCTGGGCCATCCCGGACGAGACGCCGATCGACGAGTCGCACTGACCGACCGCCGATCAGCGAGGAGGAGTGGTGTTCCTACGCGGAGACACCGTTGCCGACGACCCGCACGCGCTGGACGAGTCCCTGCTCATCGAGCCTCAACGGCTTCGGCCGTCCTGGCGGGGTTTTCTCACGTCGACGCCCGGACGGTTGTCGGTGCTCGCGGTGGTCCTCGTTGTGGCCGCCCTCGCCGCGGGGACCGTGACTTCGGCGGTCAACGCCGCCCGTCAACAGGAAATCGACGCCTTGCGGACCTACTCGGAACCTCTCGCCGACGCGGCGCAGAACCTCTACAGTTCGCTGTCGATCGCGGACGCCGCCGCGACGACCTCCTTCATCTTCGGCGGGGTCGAACCGGTGGCGGTGCGCGAACGCTACAACCAGGCCGTCGGTGATGCCTCCAATGCGTTGGTGACCGCCTCGAACGGCGTCGATCCCGCGGACGCGGAAGCGCTCGGCCTGCTGTCGGAGGTGTCGAGGCGCTTCGCCGAGTACACCAGTCTGGTCTCCACCGCCCGCGCGAACGATCGCTGGGGAAATCCGATCGGAATCACGTATCTCCGCAACGCTTCGTCGATGATGCAGGGCACCATCCTTCCGCTGGCGCACCGCCTTTGCGCCGAGCAGTGGAAGTCGGTGGCCACCACACAGGCGCGCACAACCAGGCTGCCGGTGGCCGCTTTCGCTGTGACGACCTCCGCTCTCGTCGGGCTCGTGCTCGCGCACGTGTACCTGACCCGCAAGAGCCGACGGCTGTTCAACCCCGGCCTGATCGTGGCCACACTCCTCATGGCGAGCCTCCTGGTGTGGTCGATGACGGCGTTCGGGATGTCCACGTCGGCGGGGGAGCGCGCGAGGACCGCTGGGGCGGAACCACTCAGCGCGATCGCGGCGGCCCGGATCCTGGCGCAACAGGCACGGGCGGATGAGATGCTCGGGGTCTTGCAGCGCGGTTCGGACCCACAATCCGAGGTCGACTTCTCGCGGCATTCCACGGTCCTGTCCGGGATACTCGAACAACACCGGAACTCAGACGCTACCGCGGCGCTCGAGGGCTGGCGGAGCACCCACGAGTTGCTGCAGCAGAAACTCGTGAACGGGGATTATCCGGCGGCGTCGGCCATGGCGGTCGATCCCGGGGCGCTCGCGCCGACCGCCCAGTTCTCCGCACTCGACGAGGCGTTGCAGTCCGCGATCAATCGATTGAGGAGCGAGGAACGCGAGGCCACGACCGAGGCGTATCGCTCGACTTCGCTGTTGACTGTCGGTGCCGTCGTGCTCGGTGTGCTCTCCGGGTTCGCCGTCGGCGGGGGCATCTGGCCCAGACTGAACGAGTACCACTGATGCCTCCGGCGAGGTGAGTGGGATGGTGACGAGTCCCCGCGTCGAGCATGTCCACGGTCGTCGAGCCTCTCGCGTTCGTGGCCTTGTCGGCGTGCTCGTGGCTGTCGGGGCCGTGCTCGCCGGTTGTGCTGCCCCCGAACCCGTCACTCCCGCCGTGACGGGCGACTACACGGAATTGTCCCTGCCGGACGGGACGCAGATCATCCCGCCATCGGGTGCCACCCCCGCAGCGCCGGTGGCGCCGTCCGAGTGCGGGGCGTTGGCAAGCCTGCGTCCGGCGCCATCCGTCCAGGCGGGCGCCGCGCCACCGGGGAGGCTGGTCGCCGACATCCTCGCGCGGGACCGGCTGATCGTCGGCGTCGACCAGAGCACCAACCTGTTCAGCTTCCGTGACCCGAACACCGACACTCTCGAAGGATTCGACGTGGACGTGGCGGGGGAGGTCGCGCACGACCTCCTCGGCGACCCGGCGAAGGTCGAGTTCCGACTCCTCACCCCCGGCGGCCGCTTCGACGCGCTCGAGAAGAATCAGGTCGATATCGTCGCGCAAACCATCACGATCACGTGTCAGCGCGCCGAGCGGGTGGCGTTCTCCACGGTGTACTTCGAGGCGTACCAGCGTGTGCTGGTACCCTACGGGTCGGAAATCTCCGGGCCCGCGGACCTGGCCGGTAAACGGGTGTGCGCCGCCGCCGACACCACCTCACTCGCCACGATTCAGCGGGTCCAGCCGCAGGCCACGATCGTCGCAGTTCCCGACTGGGCCGACTGCCTGATGGTTCTCCAGCAACGGCAGGCCGACGCCGTCAGCACGGACGACTCCATCCTCGCGGGCCTGGCCGCCCAGGACCCGACTCTCCAGATCGTCGGTCCGCCACTGGAAACCGAGCCGTACGGCATAGGCATCAACAAGACCAACACCGCGCTGGTGCGGGTGGTGAACGGCACCCTCGAGCGGATGCGCGCGGACGGAACGTGGATGAGTCTCTACGACCGGTGGTTGACCGTCCTCGGCCCGGTCACCGGCCCGCCCGCACCCTCCTACCGGGACTAGCCGAGGCGCACGGTTCGGGCGATGCCTGCAAATAGTGGGGATTATCCATGATCTCAAATCCCCACTACTGTTATGGTGGGCTTCATGCCTGCATCCACGACGCCCCCGGAGCGCTTGCTGCGAAACCCCACTTTCGTGGTGGCGCAGCTGCATCGGGTGGGACGCGAGGACCTCGAGGCCGTACTGGCGGCCGAGGGACTGAATCTGCGGACGCAGTGGATCCTCTGCTGCCTCGAGGAGCCCGGCGAGCTGTCCCAGAAGCAGCTCGCCGATGTTCTGGGCATCGACCGCAGCGACATGGTGCGACTGCTCGACGACCTCGAGGAACGCGGATTCGTGGCCCGCACCAAGAACGCCAAGGACCGGCGCAAGCACGTGCTGTCGTTGACGACAGCAGGCCGGCAGGTCAGGGAGCGTAGCGACGAGTTGGTCGAGAAGGCATTCGATCAGCTCTACGGCAACCTCTCGGCGAAGGAACGCCGGAGCTTGCAGCGCCTGGTCCTGAAGGCGCTGGGCCTACCGAAGAAGTACGCCGCCCCACCCACTTAGCCGGCACAGCCCCCGGTTTCCACGGTGTCCACTGCACCGTTCTCATCCCGGCCCCGCGGATTCCTTCGCGCAAGCCGGAGCCGTTCCACAAGGAGCCCGCACATTGTCTGCCCCCACGCGTCTCGACCCGTTCACCGCCGGTGACCTCGCACCCGTCCCGCGAACCCTCATCGACATCCTCACCGACACCGCCGAGCATCACCCCGACGCCCCCGCGATCGACGACGGTGAAGTCGCACTGAGCTACGCGGAACTGGTCGAACGGATCACCGCGGGCGCCCGCGAGTTGGCTGCCGGTGGTGTCGGGCCGGGCGACCGGGTCGGCATTCGGATGCCGTCGGGTTCGCGGGAGCTGTACCTGGCGATCCTGTCCGTTCTCGCCGCCGGCGCCGCGTACGTCCCGGTCGACGCGGACGACCCGCCCGAGCGGGCCGAGCTCGTGTTCGGCGAGTCCGCGGTCAAGTCGGTCGTCACCGCCGACGGTATCGAAACCTCGGACAGCAGTGCGGTCGAGGTCCGGGCCCCGGAACCGTCGAACGATGCGTGGATCATCTTCACCTCCGGGTCCACCGGCACCCCGAAAGGGGTGGCCGTCACGCACCGAAACGCCGCCGCCTTCGTGGACGCCGAGGCGAGGCTGTTCGTGCGCGACGCCCCGCTCGGTCCGGGCGATCGGGTGCTGGCCGGACTGTCGGTGGCGTTCGACGCCTCCTGCGAAGAGATGTGGTTGGCGTGGCGGCACGGCGCCTGCCTGGTCCCGGCGCCCCGTTCGCTGGTGCGCAGCGGGATGGATCTCGGACCGTGGCTGATCTCGCGGTCGATCACCGTTGTCTCCACGGTCCCGACGCTGGCCGCGCTCTGGCCCGCGGAGGCCCTCGACTCCGTGCGGTTGCTGATCTTCGGCGGCGAGGCCTGCCCGCCCGAGCTTGCTCGGCGGCTCGCGGTCGATGGCCGCGAGGTGTGGAACACCTACGGCCCCACCGAGGCCACCGTGGTCGCCTGCGCCGCACAGATGACCGGGATCGGCCCGGTGCGCGTCGGGCTCCCGCTCGACGGGTGGGACCTCGCCGTCGTCGACGCGGGCGGCCGCCGAGTAGCCGACGGCGAGGTCGGGGAACTCGTGATCGGCGGGGTCGGCCTCGCCCGCTACCTGGATCCGGCCAAGGACGCCGAGAAGTACGCGCCGATGCCCTCGCTCGGCTGGGATCGCGCCTACCGCAGCGGCGACCTGGTGCGACTCGACCGCGAGGGACTGTTGTTCCAGGGCCGCGCGGACGACCAGGTCAAGCTGGGCGGGCGGCGCATCGAACTCGGTGAGATCGACGCGGCCCTCCACGCGTTACCCGGAGTCACCGCAGCGGCCGCCACGGTGCGCACGTCCGAAGCCGGCACCGGGATGCTCATCGGATACCTCGCCGCACCGGAGGGATTCGACCTCACCCATGCCCGCGCGCAACTGGCGCAGCAGCTTCCGGCAGCCCTCGTACCCCGGCTGGCACGGGTAGACGAGCTACCCACCCGCACCTCGGGCAAGGTGGACCGCGGTGCGCTGCCGTGGCCACTGCCCGGGTCCCGTGGGCCCGACGCGCAGGCCTCGGGTCTCGACGGAACCGCGGCGTGGATCGCCGGGCTCTGGACCCGAATCCTCGGCGCCGAGATCGGCGGCGAAGACGACGACTTCTTCGCCATCGGCGGGGGCTCGCTGAGCGCCGCCCAGCTGGTCAGCGCCCTGCGCGAACGCTTCCCCGAGGTGACCGTCGCACAACTCTACGACCACCCACGTCTCGGCTCACTGGCCCAGTTCCTCGACGAACTCGCACCCACCGCTGCCGTCGAACCACGCACTGTCGCGCCGACACCGCGGGCAACCCAATGGGCACAGATCGCGGCGACCGTCCCGCTGACCACCCTCACCGGCCTGCAATGGATCACCTGGCTGGCAATGGCGAACAACGTTCTGGCCTGGGCTTCGCCCGCGCCGTGGGCGCCGACGCTGTCGTGGTGGCCGGTACTGGTGATGTTCCTCGTCTTCATCACCCCGGTCGGCCGGATGGCGATCGCCGCGTCCGGCTCCCGGCTGCTTCTACGGAGGATCGAACCGGGCACCTACCGCCGCGGCGGTCCCGAACACGTCCGTATCTGGGTCGCCGAGCGGCTGATCGAGGCGAGTGGGGCGGCGAACCTGTCCGGCGCCACCTGGATGGTCTACTTCGCTCGGGCGCTCGGCGCGAATATCGGTCGGCGGGTGGACCTGCACACCCTTCCCCCGGTCACCGGAATGATCGAACTCGGCGAGGGCTGCTCGATCGAACCCGAGACAGATCTGTCCGGGTACTGGATCGACGGCGACGTCGTCCACGTCGGATCGATCCGCATCGGAGCCGGGGCGTCGGTCGGTGCCCGCTCGACCCTGTTTCCCGGCGCCCGCATCGGGGCGCACGCGGAGGTGGCCCCGGGGTCCGCGGTCACCGGAAAAGTCACGGCAGGTCAGCGGTGGGCGGGCTCGCCCGCAGTCAAGGTCGGCAAGGCCGTGCACCCCTGGCCGGAGAACCGGCCGCCGCGTGCCTCGAAATGGGTACCCATCTACGGCCTGACCTCCCTCGCGGTAGCGGCGATGCCCCTGCTCGCGCTTGCCGGCGGTCTCGTCCTGCTCGGGTGGTGGATCCGCGACGCCGACGACCTCGGCGCGGCCGTGATGACAGCACTGCCGATGCTCCCAGCCGCGACCATCCTCACCCTCGCCCTGTTCGCGGGCATGACCGTCGTCGCGGTGCGCCTGCTCGGGCTCGGCCTGCGCGAGGGCTATCACCCGGTGCGCAGCCGGATCGGGTGGCAGGCATGGTCCACCGAACGGCTGATGGACTCCGCCCGCACCTTCCTGTTCCCGCTATACGCCAGCCTGCTGACCCCGCTCTGGTTGCGGCTGCTCGGCGCCAAGGTCGGTAAGAACACCGAAATCTCGACGGCACTGGTCCTCCCGCGATACACCACCGTCGCGGACGGCGCGTTCCTCGCCGACGACACCATGGTCGGAGGCTACGAACTCGGCGGCGGATGGCTGCGCATCGAGCCCGCGAAGATCGGCAAACGTGCGTTCCTCGGCAACTCCGGCATGACCGGACCCGGACGCACCGTGCCGAAGAACGGTCTGGTCGCGGTACTCTCGGCAACCCCGGACAAGAAGGGCAAATCCGGTTCGTCCTGGCTTGGCAGCCCTCCCGTCCGGCTGCGCCGTTCGGCCACCGAAACCGCGACGTCGCGAACTTTCGATCCCCCGACCCGCCTGCGCGTCGCCCGAGCCCTGATCGAAACCTGCCGGCTGATCCCGATGATCATCACGTTCGGGATCGGGCTCGGTGTGCTCGTCGCCCTCGAGGCGCTCACCGGCAGCATCGGATTCGTGTGGGCAGCACTGCTGTCCGGGCTCGTACTCCTCGTCGCCGGTTCCGTTGCCGGCGGCATCGCGGCGGCGGCCAAGTGGATCGTCGTCGGCCGCATCGGCGTCGTCGAACACCCGCTGTGGAGCTCGTTCGTCTGGCGCAACGAGGTGTCCGACGCATTCGTCGAAACGGTCGCCGCACCCTGGTTCGCCCGCGCCGCCACCGGTACCGCCGTGCTGAACCTGTGGCTGCGGGCGATGGGCGCGACCATCGGGCGCGGCGTCTGGTGCGAGACGTACTGGCTGCCCGAAGCAGACCTGGTGACCCTCGGTGACGGTGCGACCGTGAGCCGCGGCTGTGTGGTGCAGACCCACCTGTTCCACGACCGGATCATGAGCATGGACACCGTCATCCTCGGCGCCGGCGCCACCCTCGGCCCGCACAGCGTGGCATTGCCCGCCTCGGCCATCGGACCGGGCGCCACCGTCGGGCCGGCGTCGCTGGTGATGCGCGGAGACCGCGTGCCCGACTCGACCCGCTGGCAGGGCAACCCCATCGCACCCCAGCCCGAACATGGCCGGTGAGCACCGGCGTCGACCGGGCTGCGCCAATTCGCTACTCGCGCGTAACCACGGATCGGCCCGTATGCTCGGCCTCGTCGTAGGGCTGCGGCGATGGCCTGGATAGCTGCGGAATGTGATGACACCCTGCGACATCACTGAGCGGAACGAGAAGACGCATGTCGATGAACCCTGATCCCAAGAGCGGGCGACGGCGACGGTTTTCGGTCGGAACACGAGTGCGCACCCCGCACTCCCTCGACGCGGAACTTCCGGCCGACCAGTGGCCCCTCGCGTCGGGAGTGATCATCGAGGATTTCGCCGACTCGGGTGGCCTCAGCCCGAAGGCCTACGGACGCGATTGGGCCTTCTCCCGGCGGTGGGCGATCGCCCTCGACGACGGCAATCTGATCTTCCGCGACAGCGAAGACCTCGACGACGAAGAGCCCGACACCGAACCCGTGTGAACAGGTGCGCGACTCTGGCGGGTGACGGAGTAGCTGGGATGTGCAGAACGCAAACGTCGTGGTGAGGGCGCCCGCTAGGTGTCGTCAGTGAGCGATCTGATGGCAGCGCGTTCGACGAGCAACGGAACGAAGTCGCGTACCGGTCGTCCGTCGAACCGGTGGTGTGCGGTGTCGATCGCCTGATCGATCACGCCGGAATCGATGGTCGGAAACCGCCGCGCCAGGCGTTGTCGTACCACGCCGATGTGCTGCTCTTCGGTGGTGGAGTTCATCTTCGAATTGTCGTCCCCACGGTGGCGTGAATGCACTGTTTACTCGGGTGCATCTGCGAGCGGTATTCACCGGTTGTTCACCTAGGCTGGGGAAGGGTACTCGGACTGGATTCGGGTCGATTCGACCGCCGACGTACAACGTCGAAATGTGGTGAGGTGTCATGGGAACCCTGCTCGAGGCGCAGCGTGAGCGAGAAGACAAGTACGACGTGGATCTCGACTTCGCGGTCCCGGATCTCGCGAAGGCGCTACCCGCCGACGGCCGCATCGAGCACGCCACGGTCGAGCTGGACAGCGTCTACTACGACACCGCCGACCAGGACCTGTTCCGTCACCACGTGACGCTGCGCCGACGGTCCGGGGGTGCCGACGCCGGCTGGCATCTGAAGGTGCCCGCAGACAAGGCCCGCACCGAGCTCCGGCTTCCGCCCGATGCCGGTGACAGCGTCCCCGCGGAGTTGGCGGATCTCATCGCGGGTGTCGCCCTCGGCAAACCTCTACATCCGGTGGCGATGATCTCGACCGTGCGGAGCTCTCACCGCCTCTACGACAAGCAGGGCATCCTGCTCGCCGAGGTGGCCGACGATCGGGTTGAGGCGACCGCGGTCGGGGAGAGCGCCCGGGCCAGCCAGTGGCGCGAGGTCGAGGTCGAGGTCGGCGAGGGCGGCGACGAGAAATTGCTGAAGCGGATCGGCAAACGCCTCACCCGCGGCGCCGCGCACCCCGCCGGGCGGGGATCGAAACTCGCGCGGGCGCTGTCAACCGATTCCGACCCGTCCCGCACTCCCGACGAGGGCGGCGACGCGCGGGCTGTGCTGCTCGCATATGTGGATGCACAGATCCAGGCGATCGTCGCCGGCGACGTGGCACTGCGCCGTGGACACGACCCGGTCCATCCCACTCGTGTCGGCATCCGGCGACTGCGCAGCACCCTGCGCGTCTACGGCACCTTGTTCGACCCGAAGTCCCGGGACTGGCTCGATGCAGAGTTGTCCTGGTACGCGGGACTGCTCGGTGAGGTTCGGGACCGGCAGGTGCAACGCGAGAGGTTCGCTGCCGCGGTCGCCGCCCTCCCGACGGAATTGGTGCTGGGACCGGTGGCCGCCCGGATCGAGAACGATCTACTCGGCGAGCAACTTCATCACCGCGCCGCAGTGATGGAGGCCCTGAGCGGGGACCGCTACCGGAAGTTGCTCACCGCTCTGACCTCCTGGCGCATCAGTCCACCGTTGACCGAGGCGGTCACCGAACCTCGGTCGATCGAGCGAGGATCGCGGCAGGCGGAACGGAAGGCCGTCACGAGGGTGACCGCTGCCGCGGCCGGTACCGATGACGACGCGCTGCACCGTGCCCGTAAGACTGCCAAACGCGCCCGTTACGCCGCCGAGCTCGCGGCCCCTGTCCTCGGCAAGAAGCCTGCCAAGAAGAAGGTCGCCAAATTCAAGAAACTGCAGGAAGTGCTCGGCGAACACCAGGACAGCGTCGTCGCCGCCGGGATCCTGCGCACCCTCGGCGCCCGCGCCGGCACCACCCCGGGCGAGAACGGTTTCACCTTCGGCCTGCTCTACGGCCTCGAACAACAAGCCGCGCAACACGCCCGCACCCAGGCAACCGAGCTGGCGACCTGACCCGGATCGTGCCGGATCGTCGCGGGATGGGCACACGCCGTCGCCGTATGGAAACCCGTGGTCGGCCGCCTGTTCATTCGGGCAGTCGGTGGGGTACTCCCGGTCGGACAGGATCGGCGTCGTCGTCGATCTCGAGCAATGGCGAAGTGGGGTGCAAGGCGATGAATCTGGTGAGCGGTACGGCACGGATGGCGGCCGGAGCGGGTGAGGCCGCGACAGCCACCCTCGGCGCGATCGGCGGAGCCGCGGTCGGCGGTCTGGTCGGCAGCGTGAAGGGGGCGGCCGTCGGGGTTCAGGAGGGTGCCCGGCGCGGAAGTCATTCGACGCCCGCAGCCGTGTTGACCATGGGCGCGGTCGCGTTGACCGGTGTGGTGCAGTGGCCGATCGTGGCCGCGGTCGGTGGGACGGCGCTGGTGCTCGACCAGTTCAAGCCGGGTACCCCGAAGCCGGACGAATCCGGGACCGGCGAGAAGGCGACCGGCGAGAAGGCGACCGGAGCAGGGGCGGCACCGCGGCGCCGAGCACCGACGAAGACGCCGGCTGCGCCTACGCCGTGACGGTCGGCGGGCGCATTCGGTATGCACCCGCTTTCTTCGGAAAAGGATATACACCGACGAGCACCTCGGCCGTGGTTCTCGCCGGTGCCGAGTGCGGCGTCTAGGTGTTGTCCGCCGTCGTCGGGGTGGCGTTGCGGGCTTCGATGGCGTCGACCGTCTTGTCGAACTCCCTTCCCAGCACGCGTGCGCCGAAGGCGCCGAGCACGGCCCCGAGCGCTCGTCCTTTGAGATTCTTGCCGTCGCGGACCACGACGGCGTCGATGTCGGTGGTCCCGTCGGGCATCGAGGTGAGGGTGTAGGTGTGGCCGGACTTCCCGCCCCACAGGTTGGAGTCGGTGGTCGTCATGACAATGCGGCGGGGATCGGTCCAGTCGTACTGCAGGCGTTCCCAGACACTGCCCGAGCCCTCGGTGACGTCGGCGTGGTCGGTGCCGAGTTCGTGCACTTGGAGGTAGTCGTCGGCGCTGTTGCCGAACAGCGCCTCGCGGCCGGGCCCGAAGTCGGTGAGCGCGTCGAGGACCTGTTCGGGTGTTGCGGTGGTGGTCTGATGGAGGTGGATCGTGGACATGGCGTTCTCCTCTGATACTTGAAATCTGTTGACACGTGGGGTCTGTGTTGGGGTGCGGGGTCCGTGTTGGGTGTGCGGGGTCCGTGTTGGGTGTGCGGGGTCCGTGTTGGGTGTGCGGACCTCCTTGGGTGCGGGCTACCTGTTGACCGCTGCGAGGGACAGCGTCCAGAGTCGTTGCGCCGATTCAGGGTCGAGGGCGTAGTCGGCGACTCCGACTCGCTCGGGTCCGCCCGCGTAACGGACGGCTTGGTTGCTGTCTTCGAAATAGCGTCCGCCGACGTCGCGGAGGAGGGGTGAGGTTGCGACGAACACGGATGTCGCCGCTCCCTGCTGGGGTGACTTGTACTCGGCGGTGGGGTCGGCGCGCAGGGTGTTGTACACGCTCTCGGGCAGGTGTCGGGTCAGGTTGGTCCAGATGCCGCCGGGGTGCAGCGCGTTTGCCGTGATTCCGTCGTGTGCCCAGCGGCGGGTTGCCTCGACTGCGAACAGCACGTTCGCGGTTTTGGATTGCCCGTATGCAAGCCACGGGTCGTACTCGCGGTTGTCGAAGTTGATGTCGTCGAAGACGATGTCGGAGCTCAGGTGTCCGCGGGAGCTCAGCGACACGATTCGCGCCGGACATCGTTCGGCCGAGCGGAGTAGCCATGATTCCGGCGTTGTTGACGAGCACGTCGAGGGGCGTGCTGCCCCACTGGTCGGCGAAGCGGTGAACTGAACTGAGATCGGCGAGATCGAGCGTGCGAACTGCGACACGCTGCTGACCGAGGGCGGTGTTGATGTCGTCGGCGACGATACGGCCGGCGTCCGGGTTTCGGACGGCGATGGTGACGTCTGCGCCGGCACTGGCGAGCGGTCTCGATGCCGATGCCGGACGAGGCACCCGTGACTATGATGCGCTTGCCGCGCAAGTCGATTCCTTCGAGGACCTCGATGGCGGTCGAGGTCGCGTCGAAGGGACTGGTGATCCGGTCCTGTGTCATTGGCGTTGTCCGTGTTCGGCGGCTGGTGCGAGGGTTCGGCTCGCCCGGCTCTACATCTGGGTGCTGCTGTTCAAGCCGACCAGGATCTGGTCGAGCACGGTGGTTTCGGCGCGGCGGTCCTGCCGCTGGTCACGCTGGCGGTCGTGCTGGCGTTCCTGCTGCATGTCGTTGTCGCGGTCGAGCGGACTGTCGTGGGTGACTGCGGAGGCGACGGGCTGCACGGCGTTCGGTTGTGCGGTGGTGGCGTTGGCGGCGCCGACCGGGATAAGGCCGAGTGCGGCGGTCGCGGCGGCGACGGCGGCCAGTCGCTTCCAGGAGGAGGTGCTGGCGGCGGAGTGTGTGATCGGGTGGAGCTGTGTGGTGCTCATGGTCGTGGGTCTTCCTGATCCGAGTGCCGCTGGCCCAGCGTCTGCGGCTACTCGAATGGTGTCCATGAGGGCCGGGAACGTTACGCCGGCCGGACCCCGGAATGCTGTGACGTGCGTCACTACCGAAACGAGGCTTCAATCCGCGGCCGGACGCGCGCCGAGCCCCGGGGACGTTGGATGCAGATGCCGCCCAACCAGCAGCTCAGGCGACACCTGCACTCCACCCCTCGCGTGAACCGACTCGTGTGCCTGAGACGTCCGCGTCGTCATGTGACCACCATGACGGCCCAGACGTTACCAGAAAACGGGCCAATTGGTTTGTTTCATTTCTCGGGCCGATCACGACGAAGCCTGCGGCGATGCCTCCACCCAGGTTGATGCGACGCGTCATGGCTTCTCGGACGACCTCGGATGCGGCGCCTCCAGTAGTAGCACCGATTGAACACAGCTTCCAAAACAATTGTCGATCAATCGATTTGCGGTTGGCCGCAGGAACAGGATGCAGGGGTGGTCCGGCGACCACAGTGTTGTGGATGGTCCCGATTCCTTCCACGGTCATGGTGACGGTGTCACCGATGCGCAGCGGTGGTGGTTGTCGATCCCGTGCCACCCCCACAGTTCGGCGAGGCAGCCACCACCGCAGGTTCCGGAGCCGAGCACGTCACCGGGGCGTACCCAGGTCCCTCGCCTGGCGTAGGAGATCAACTCGGCGAAGGTCCACGCCATGTTCGCCAGGATGTCGCCACCGATGCGGGTGTCGTTGACGAAGACTTCCATGGCGAGGTCGAAGCGACCATCTACCTCGCAGTCGACGAACTCATCCACGGTGACCAGCACGGGCCCGAGGGTGGTGGCGGTGACTTTGCCTTTAGCGGGTCCGAGGCCCCCGCATCTCACGACCTGCAGGTCGCGGGCCGACCAATCGTTGAGGATGGTTGAACCCGGCGACATGATCGAAGGCCTCGTCCACGGACAGTTTGTAGCCGGCTTCGCCGATCACGACCGCGACTTCCAGCTCGAAGTCGAGCACCTCGCAGCCCGGCGGCATCGGAACCGTTGCGCCCGATCCGATCACGCGTCGGGTTTGGTGAAGTAGAAGGCGGGCGCGTCGTACCAGTCCTTCGGCACCTCGCCGGCCCCGGTGACCGCGCGCAGCGCGCCTGCTGTGTGCTGTTCGAAGGTGATGAAGTCACGGATGCTGCCGACCCAAACCGGCACCGCCAGTTCGGTGGTCGAATCCCAGGGCAGCCGCCGACCGGTCGACACCCCGCTCGGGTTGCCGGCCGCGAGCACGTCGAAGACGTCGGCGGACTCCGATTTCGCGCGCCCATCACATCGGACATTTCCGCACAGACCTCATCCGGTGCAGCGCCTTTGCGTCGCCCACACCGGCCGACCCGCCGAGGACTAACTTAGACGCCCTCGGTATCGCTCAACGCGCCTGTCGAGAGAAGTCCACCACGGCAACAATTCCCACAGATGAGACGGGCAGACCTGCCACGACGACATGCCGGCTCGGCAACAGGAATCGTCCTGTTGCAGAGTCGGCGTGGTGTGCTGTGCCCCGGGTCAGGACGCTCGGGGCCGTGCCCGGTTGTGCGCCGGTATCGGCTTCCGTTCCCAGTCAACCTGCCGCGGCGGGATGAACGTGGGGTGCCGGTCGGCTCCCATTTCCATTTCCCAGTCACTGTGGTGGAGCAGTCGGTGGTGGAATCCGCAGAGCAGTACGAGGTTGCCCATGTCGGATGGCCCCCCGGCGGACCAGTGGATGATGTGGTGACCTTCGCACCACGATGGCGGCGCACCACACCCGGGGAATGCGCATCCCCGATCTCTCGCCACCAACGCTTTTCGCTGCCTCTTGGTGACGGTTCGAGTCGAAATGCCGAGGTCGAGTGGCGCCCCGTTCTCGTCGAGCACGATCGGCGTGTAGATCGAATCGCAGCTGAGGAGCCGGGCTGCTTTGATACTCAGCGGCCCCATCCACTCGGTCCACGCCACCCCATCGACGGCGAAGAGCGACTCGTCAGTTGCGGAGGCATCGCGCTGTTCTCGCGCGCTGCAGTCGGCGTGCTCGGCGAGATCTTTCACGTTGACATGGAGTGAGACGTGTGGCCGTTCGCCGCCTTCTTCGCCGGCGATCCCGGAGTCGAGATAGCGGCGCAGGAGTTCGGCGAATCCGTCGGCCCGTCGCTGTCCGGGCGTGCGATTGTCTTTGGTTCCGTCCTGCGCGGGCCGCGGCTTGGAGAGTCCGGAAAGGGCCGAGAGCAGCATTTCGCCGGTAACGGCATCCAGGTCGCCTTTGACGGCGACGCGTCCGTTGAGTGTCTTGGAGGCGTGGAACTCGTTGAGTTCGGTGTCTTCGCTGGGCGGCGGGTCGTCGGATTCGAAGGCGCGTTCCAGTCGGGCGATGACGGCGCGCACTGCGTCCGTGTTGGCGGTGGGACCGGTTGCGGCGAACAGCAACGCATTTCGGCAGTCGTCCATCGCTTCGAGCGGCATGCCCTTGGGTGGTCGTTCGCAGAACTTCATGATCAGCGCTGCGTGCTCCGCCGAAATGTTGGTGTCGTAGTACTTGTCCGCTATTTCCGGTTGGAAACGCAAACCTCGGCCCAACAGCACGATTCGCCCCGCCGCACCCACCTCGAGCAGTGTTTTGGAGGCCAGCCACATCTTGGCGTTCGGAAATCCCAGCACATCGATCTTGCAGCGGTAGTCGACGGCACCGACGAGCCTGACACGCAAGGCTTCGAGTCTCTGAATCTCTTCCGAGATGCGAACGACCGATTCGAGCAGCTCCGCCTCGGCCAGACGCCACGCATCACCGACCGCGGTCGCCAGAATCTCGTCCGACAACGCCCCCTGGATATCTCCCCCGAGCCCCATGTTTCAATCATAGTTCGAACACATTTTCGAGTCAATAGATTCGAACTGCCAGCATCGGGTCGCCGAGCAGGAAGAAGGCGCCGACCTCGGCATCGCGGCCGACGGCTGAGTGTGCTTGCGTCGGAGCCTCACCCGGGTGCGGGCGATCACCACACGTCGGTCCGCCGCGAATTCGGGCGTTCCAGGTCGCGGGGGAGCGTTCCGCGAACGTGGACTCATCGGATCAGGCCGGTACTGAGTTAGATAACGGACCCCAACGTAGGATGGTGGAGCCCGCACCGTCAGCTGAGCGCAACAGCCAACTGGGCTCGGTAGCCCCGCTGTCGTGGTTCCGGATCACCTCATCGACACCCGAGGATCGCATTCGTGTGCCGTCGGCCGTTTCACAAGCAGCAGAGCAGCACGACAGACCTTCTTGTGTGAAAGTGGCGTTCCGGCTATCCAGGTCCTGGATTCGCCGAGGCGAGTTCGAGCTGGCCAACCAAACACGTGCGTATCGAACACCTTCGCTGTGCAACATAATTCAAGACTGATCATGTTTCCCATTTAGGTACCGATAAACGCCATGAAAAGCGCCGACTCCGCACCGCCGGGACATGCCATCACCCAACTCGAGGCTCACCCTCGGCCAATATTGCGATCAGCAAGGGTCTCCTGCCGGACCACATCAACCTCCGGAGACGGCTGCCGATGGCCGGACTCACCGGCCTGATCGGAATGACCAATGGCGGACCACACGCACTTGCTCGACCGTGACGGCGCGCCCGGCCGCGACGATCAGGGCGCGTTCGCTATTGTCCCCCTTACACCTTCAGCATCGCGAATCGCTGGCCTCTTATCAGAACCCTATAGTTCAACAATGAACATTTGCGTCTTCCTCTCCTCCGCCGACCTCGACGAGCGCTATACCCGACCGGCTCGCGAGTTCGCAGAACTCATCGGAGAGGGCGGCCATACCCTGGTATGGGGCGGATCCGATACCGGGCTGATGAAGGTTGTCGCCGACGGAGTACGGGAGACGGGAGGGCGGCTCGTCGGGATCTCGGTCGACTTTCTCCGACACTTTGCACGGAAGGACGCCGACGAGATGGTGATCGCCAAAGATCTCGCCGAACGCAAGGCGCTGCTGCTCGCCAGAGCGGATGCCGTCGTGGTGATGGTCGGCGGCCTGGGCACGCTGGACGAGGCGACTGAGATCCTGGAGTTGAGGAAGCACGGACTGCTCGACAAACCGGTGGCGCTATTAGACACGGCGGGCTTCTACGACGGGTTGATACTCCAGCTCGAGCGGATGGAGGAAGAGGGGTTCTTGCCGGTGCCCCTAGTGGAACTGGTCTTCCTCGCCGACGACGGCGCCGACGCACTCGCCTACCTGGAGGGCACCGTCGGAAGTCGCTGAGGGGATCATGGGGCCTGAACACGATCGCAAGACGCTTCGGACCCTCGGGTCGAGGGTGGACCGCTCCACGGAGGACACAGCGCCCAGGGGCGCCCCCATGCTCAACTCCGTATCGGGACGTCGCCCGACGTGCGCAGAGCGACTTTACGCAGCATCCGGGCTACGACAGCGCCCTGTCTAGGGCATCACCCTGCACAGTGCGTCCAGCGCGCCCGCCCACGCACTGTCCGAGGGAGCTGCATAGTTGACCACCAACGCGTCCCGCTCGGGCAACTGCCACCCGGCGCCCGCCACTTCGTAACGGAACTGCGCGATCCCGCTGACCGCCAGTCCCTGGCGGGCCGCCGCCTCCACGACCGGGCGCTCGGTCCCGCGCGGGAGTTCGAGGACCGCTTGCAGCCCGGCAGCCATGCCGGTCACAAGGACGCCGGGGGCCCTCTGTGCCAGGGCCGAGACCAGTTGGTCACGGCGGCGCCGGTAGCGCACCCGCATCGAACGCACATGACGGTCGTACGCGCCCGACGCGATGAACTCCGCGAGCGTCAGCTGCTCCAGCGCACTCGTCATATAGTCGCCGTGCGCCTTGGCCGTCACGATATCCGGGATGAGTTCCTCTGGTAGCACCATCCAGCCGAGCCGCAGCCCCGGCGCCAGCGACTTGCTCACCGAACCGAAATACACCACCCGCTCGCGGTCGAGGCCCTGCAGAGCACCCACCGGCTGACGGTCGTATCGGAACTCCCCGTCGTAGTCGTCCTCCAAGATCAGCCCGCCGGTGGCACGCGCCCAGTTGACAGCCGCCGTGCGCCGGTCCGGGCTCAGCGCGACCCCCGTCGGATACTGATGCGCCGGAGTCATCAAAACCGCACCTACTCCGCGCAGTCGTGCCAACTCGTCTGTGCGGGCCCCATATTCGTCGACATAGAGGGGCGGGGTACGCAGGCCGGCACCGGTCAGCAGGTCACGATAGAGATCGAGGCCGTACGACTCGACGGCCACCGCCTGCACCCGCCGCGCCCTCAGTGCCTGCGCGATCAGCGTCAGACCATGATGGAAACCGGAACAGATGACGACCCGCTCCGGCTCGACGAACACCCCACGGGCCCGCGCCAGATAGTCCGCTAGGGCGGTGCGCAGCTCGACCCGGCCGAGGGCATCGCCGTAACCGAAGGCGTACTGCGGCGCCGCGGTCAGAGCGCGGCGGGCCGCGGTCAGCCACTGCATGCGCGGAAAGTCCGTGAGGTCGGGTGAACCCGGCATCAGTCCGTACGTGGGACGGCGCTGAGTCGGCGTCGCACGGGCAGCTGCGGGCGCGGCTGTGCGCGGCTCGGCCCGCCTCGCGACCCATGTCCCGGAACCCTGCTGCGCGCTGAGCCAGCCCTCGGCGACCAGTTCGGCGTAGGACTCAGTCACGGTATTTCGTGAGATACCAAGATCGGCGGCGAGCGAGCGGGACGCCGGCAGCCGCGTGCCAGGCGCCAGACGCCCCGTGCGCACGGCCTCTCGCAGTGCGTCCGTGAGGCCAGCGCGCAGCTTGGGCCCGTTCAGTTCCACGTGCAGGTCGGCACCGAACCCAGAAGGTGTCCCCGCAGAATTGGTATGACGATCTGGCATAGGAATGGACCATACTCTAGAGCCAATCAGAACGTAGCGTTCCTGGCATGACGATGAACGAAGTACACGAAAGCAAGGAACTTTTCCCCGAGCACGCACCCCGCCTGGACTGGGCAAAGTTCGCACCCGAGGCCTACAAGGCCATGATCCGGCTTGACACGGCCGCGGGGCAGGGCGTCGAGCCGACGTTGCTCAACCTGGTCAAGATCCGCGCGTCCCAGATCAACCACTGCGCCTTCTGCCTGGACATGCACAGCAAGGACGCACTGGCCGCCGGCGAATCGGCGACGCGGATCATCCAGCTCAACGCATGGACGGAGTCGAGGCACTTCTACACGGCGAAGGAGATCGCAGCGATCGAGCTGACCGAGTCGATCACCGTGCTCACAGACGGATTCGTCCCGGACGAGGTGTACGCGAAGGCCGCGAACGAGTTCGACGAGACCGAGCTGGCTCGACTCATCGTTGCGATCGCGACGATCAACACGTGGAACCGCTTCGGCGTATCCACCCGATTGGTCCCCGGTCACTACACGCCGGACTCCTAACTTACCGAGCGAGCGAACGCGCCAGGGCGACCGGCGAACTCGCGGAGGGGTTTCGCGTCCGAAATCCGGTATCCGGGCGGACGGTGGCCGAGAACCACCGGGACCTGCTGTCCGGATGCGTCCGAAATCCATACCACTTCCGGCACACCAACACTAGGAGATCATGGTGAGTACCGCTTCGACTCTTCCACGCCGGCAGCCACTGGCTCGTGCCGCCGACGAGTTCGCGCTCACCACCGTCCTGCTGTTCCTCGCGGTGACTGTCGTCCGGTGGTTGCGTGATCCGGACTCCACCCTTTACATCGCCGACCTGGACGTCGCACTTGCCGTTATCGGGATTCTCAGTGGGATCATCCTCACCGGTCTGATGTTCAGCCCACCCGGCAGACGCGCTGGCGGGCACATGAATCCCGCCGTGACCATCGCCCTGTGGCTAATGAACGGCTTCCCTGGTCGCAGCGTTCCGCCCTACATACTCGCCCAACTTGCGGGTTCAGCGGTGGGGACGGGGCTCGGGCGCCTGGTGTGGGGGCGTGCGGTCTCTTTCCCTCCTGTCGACTACGCCGCGATCAGGGCCGCGTCCGCCTGGCAGCCCGCGTCCGTCTTTCTCGCCGAGATGGGCTCGATGATGGTCCTGATCGTCGTCGTCGGGTTCTTCCTGGCCCGTCCCGGCTATACACGCCTGCTGCCGTACGTCATCGGGCTGTCAGTCGGGCTGGTCATCGCTCTCCTCGGTCCCCGCAGCGGGGGATCGATCAACCCCGCCCGCCAGTTCGGTCCTGCTGCACTCTCTGGGCGTACAACCGATCTATGGATCTATCTGGTCGCGCCGATCCTGGGAGCGGTACTCGGGGCCTCGGTCGACCACGCACTCAACCGGCGGTTCCGCACGCGCCGGGCACTCGTGACGATCCTCACTGCTTTCGTCCCGGACGTGCCGCGATCGCCGAGTGGTCGGCCGGGAGCATTCGCCAAGTACACCCACGGCGTCCCCATCGACCGCCCGGACAAGATTGCACCGGACGCCTGACGGGTCTCGATCGCACGGGCAACAAGAAGATTCAGCTGCACCTGTTCTGGGACTAGCGGTTCAACATCGACTCGTACCCGACATTGCGTTGGAGACGCATGGTCACGAGATCGCCGACCTCATGCGGGAATTCCTTCATCCATCGCATCCACTGACCTCACAAGCTGGGACGTACCGATCCGCGTTCGCCCCGTTCCATTCTCGGCATCAGATGCCGGGAACAACACAGAAAAGGGTTTGACATGAAGAATTTTGCTCGTGGTGCACTGATCGCGGTTGCGGCCGTCACTGTTATCGGAGGATTCGGCACCGGCGCCGCGTCTGGACATCCGGCAGGCGCTCTGGACAGTCTGGTATCGGTCCACCAGTCGTCGATCGACAACTCGTTCCCTCACCGTCCTCACAACCCCATCGGCCCTCACCGCGTCGGCCCCAACCCATTCGGTCACGAGCGGGGAGGTCCAACAGAACGTCACAGGTTCAACCCGTTCCAGTGGGGTATCTGTCCCGGCATTTCTCCCCAGAGCCATTGCCTCCCTTAAAGGCCGCTGTGGTCGGGCTACTGGGGCGAGAAGAATCTGACGCCCGCCGCCAATTGTGTTTCCGGCCTGCACAGAGGCCAGCGCTTCCGAAGAGCAGGTACCCGTATGACATCACCGTGCCGCGGTTGGTGGCGGCGGTTCAGTTCTCACTACCATTTCGTATAGTCAGGAGTAATCATGAAGATATTTCTTGCCGGCGCATCCGGCGTGATTGGGCAGCGGCTGATTCCCCGGTTGATTCAGGCGGGCCACGTAGTCGGCGGCATGACGCGCTCGCCCAGCAAAACGGAGCTACTGGGTCACCTCGGTGCCGAACCGATTCTTTGTGATGTCTTCGACCGAGAGGCTGTCATCCAGGCGGTTCGTGACTTCAAACCGGACGTCATGCTGAACGAGCTGACCGATCTGCCGGATGATGCGGCGCAGATCAGTGAACACGCAGATCTGAACGCTCGCATCCGAACCGAGGGATCCCAGAATCTGATCGAGGCCGCGCGGCGGAGCGGGTCGCCAAAGCTCCTGGCTCAAAGCGTCGCCTGGCAATTGCCTGATGGGCCCGACGCTCAGGCGGTCGCAGAATTGGAGCGTTCCGTTCTCGCTGAGGGCGGCGTTGTATTGCGCTATGGACAGTTCTACGGGCCCGGCACCTACAACGAGCAGCAGCAACCCGAGGGACCTCGGGTTCACATCGACCGAGCTGCCGAACGAACGGTGGAGGCGCTGGGCGAGCCAACGGGCGTCGTCGTCATTATCGACTGAGCGCACGACCGGGATCCGGCTGACCGTCGCACTGTGTTGAATTCGGGGTAGAGAGTAGAAGTCATGGCGATCATGTTCGAGGGGCTCTGGCCGTCCAGGTGTTCGCAGTTGTCCTGGACGAGCAACACCCGGCGGTGAACGAAGTGCTCTGTCAGCACCTCCAGAGCCGGGTCGGAGGACTGTTCCCGCAGTTCTTACGCAGCGACGACGTTGTCCGCCAACGGTTCCGTGGAACTATTCGCCGGTACTGCCGCCATCGACAGCGCGACTGATGCGGCGAACTACCGCATTGTCACCAACGCCACGCGTCCCTGGATCAGTAACGCAACCGAGGCGGCGCCGGACCTGAAGCTCCAGATGATGACGACCAACCAAAGACGTGGGCCCGTCATCGAGTTGGTGGCGAGCGTGTGAACACATATCGAACTGTCCCGCAGTGCCAGTGGGTCCGCCGCAACGTTCATCGATCACATCAACCCGTTGATGGCCTGTTGAAGCTCGCCACGTTCGACACCTGCGGTATCGAATGGATAAGCGCGGACACCGTCGACGGCGACAATGTGTCAATTCTGTGTCACGTCGGACCTCGCGCCCGGCCCGAAGCTTCGGCGACGGTGGGTGAGATCGTGTTCACGCGGACGACGTTGCGCTCGACGACTATCTTCAGTCGTGGCAGCGCATGATCGCGCGCGGTGCCCACGCGCGATTCGCGTGGAGCGTGGTTACCGGTCTCATCGGGCATGCGCCGAAGATGGTGGAGGAACGTGTCAGCCGGGGCATCGAGAGCGAGCCGCGGCATCGAGCCCGAGATAGCGGCCGGCTTCGATCCACTCGTCATGCTGCTCGGCAAGAACCGCGCCGACGAGCCGGATCGGCACGGCGCGGTCGGGGAAGATCCCGACAACATCGATCCACCGGCGGATCTCCTTGTTCAGCCACAGCGGATTGTTCGACCAGATCTGCCGCCAGATCCGCTTCGGGATCCCAGTGCACGCGAGGTGATCGGCACGCGCGGCGTCGAGGTGATCGGCCACCTTCAGTAACTTCCCCGACAAAGCACCGCTTACTCGATCATATTGGGCATGAACAGATTCGGCATCCGGTTGGTAGTAGACCGAGTGCAGCAGGGTCTTGACCCTCCCCCGCGAGCGGACGGCGCTGTGAGCGTCGATCAGCTTCGGGAATGGAACCTATCGAAGTAGGGGAGTGGAGATCGTCGTGTGACAGCCGGCGAATCGCCCGGCTGGAGTGACTGCTCGGTCGTCTACCTCGGCAAACCCAGGATCCGTTCGCCGATGATGTTGCGCTGAATCTGATTCGACCCGCGTGCGATCCGGCGTCCTTGGCTCTCGAGGAACACTCGCTGCAGAGAGTCGAGTCGATATCCGCCACCCCCGGGCCGGGTCAGCGCCGACGCCCCGAGAAGCTCCAGCGCCGTCGAACCGAAAATGCAGTGATACTCCGACCAGTTGACCTTGTCGATCGCCAGCAACTCGTCGACGGCCTGCCCCTCTGCGACTCGGGCACCGATCACGGAACCAACGGCACGCATCAACTCGACCTCGATCACCAGTTCCGCCAACCGCTGGCGGACGATCACGTCGCCGAGCCGACCGTTCTTGTCCAGCCGCTCCACCAACACGTCCAATTCGTGGCGATAGCCGACGTACTGCGTAGCCGCCTTGCCCGCTCGCTCGGCGCCGAGTGTGGTCATCGCGACCGCCCAACCGTTGCCGAGCCCACCCACCACATTGGTCAAGGGGGCGCGGGCATCGGTTATCCGTTCCTGCGCAAACCTTTTGTCGCCCGACGCCATCCGGATGGGGTCGACGTCGATGCCGTTGTCCGTCATGGGAACAAGGACGAACGAGATTCCGCGGTGTCTCGGTGCTTCGCGGTCGGTGCGGCACAACAGGAACATCATGTTGGCCTGGGCTCCGTTGCTGGTCCAGATCTTGTCACCGGTTATCCGCAACTCGTCACCGTTCACGGTTCCGCTGGTCCGCAGCGAGGCGAGATCGGATCCGGTCTCGGGTTCGGAGAAGCCCTGGCACCACGTGTCTTCGCCCGACAGAATGCGGGACAGGAACCGGCGCTTCTGGTCCTCGCTCCCGTGCGCCAACAGGGCGGGCGCAAGCAGGGTCTCGCCCATTCCGAGATGCGGGCGTCGAAGTCCCGCGCGCGCGAACTCCTCCTCCACCACCAGAGTTTCGACTGGTCCCAGGCCCCGGCCGCCGTGTTCCTCCGGCCACGACAGGCACAGCCAACGCCCCTTCCGCAACAGATCGGTCCAGTGCTTCTCGGCATCGGTGGCTTCGTGCCCGAACGGTTCCTGCGCGTATTCGAGTGGCATCCCCTCGACGCGGTGGTCGGCCAGCCAGGCGCGGACCTCGGCCCGCAGGTCCGCCAGCGGAGCGGGTTCGTCGACCCGCGCCGGCGCCTCGAACGCGGTGCCGGTGGCGAGGACTCCGGCGAGCAGACGCTCGCGGTGCCACGCCGACGACCCGAGCATCAGCTGATCCGTCTTCGCCCGCTTGAGATGAACATGAGCCTCGTGCTCCCAGGTGAAACCGATCGCGCCGTGCAGTTGAATCGTCTCGCCGGCGATCTGCAGGTACCTCTCGGTCCCCGCGACGCTGAGCAGGCTCACCAGTGCCGGCAGTTCCGGCGCTCCGGTATCCGCGGCGTGAGCGGCGGCGACGACGGCAGCGGCGACCGGTTCGAGCGCCCGGATCAGATCGGCCAGTCCGTGTTTGACTGCCTGGTTGGTACCGATCGGACGACCGAACTGGTTGCGGGTCTTGGCATAGTCAGTTGTCAGGTGCAGGCACCGGCGGGCGCCGCCGACCCTCTCCGCCGCCTGCACGACGAGCGCCTTGTCGAGCGCCCGGGACAGCGCCTCCGAAATGTCTGCGGTGCCACTGATCCGTTGCGCTGCCGCGCTGTCGAAGGTGATGGTCGTCAGCGGACGGGTCAGGTCCAGCGCGGGTTGCCGGACCCGCAGAATGCTCGCGTCCGATGGTTCCACCAGAAAGAGACCGGTCCCGTCTTCCGTTCGGGCGGCGACGACGATCGTGTCGGCGCAGTGTCCGAAGATCACGTGATCGGCCCGTCCGTCGACCCGCCAGCCGTCGCCGTCCGGGTGTGCACGCACCGTCTCCGAGCCGGCCTGCCACCACCCGTCGGCATCGGCAAATGCCAGACACCCGAGACGAGTGCCAGCGGCGAGACCTGGCAGCAGCTCACTGAGCCAACGCTCCCGAGCGCAATCCGCGATGGCGAGCGTGGTCAACACGGAACTCGCGAAGTAGGGGCTACACGCTGCGGAGCGCCCGAATTCCTCGGCGACCACCACGAGGTCACCGATACCGGCGCCTGATCCGCCGTATTTCTCGTCGACGAGCATTCCTTGCAGTTCGAGTTGTTCGGCCATCGTCGCCCACATCTCGGGTCGGTATCCGAGTTCCGTGTCCTGGACGGCCAATACTTCGGCCGGTTCACTGGTTGCGGTGAGAAACTCGCGAACCGCGTCGCGAAGCACGCGGTGTTCAGCGGTTGTTGTTGTTGTCATACCCATTCGATTGTCTCCTTCGATTGTCCCGTGTAGCACCACCTCGGTCGGGATCCCCAGACCTGGGATGACCGGGCGGCCCGCGACCTGTCCGCCCGGTTGTGCATTGTGTTGTCTTATGGCTTTTCGACCGCAGGTGCCGCCGTGCGCACGGACTCACACGAGCAGTGTTCTGCGCGTCAGAATCGCTTGCTTCATGGCGATTCCCCCGCCGTTGGGGTAGGCCGCAATCTTGTCGGTGAGCTCGGTTGCCCGGCCCAAAACCTGTTCGTCCGGCACCATCTCGTATGCGATGCTGCGGCGCAACAGGTCAGGACCGTACTGACGTTCACAGGCCAGCGTGAGCTGCAGTGCCTGGTTCACGTCGAATTTCGCGAGCAACCACCGCAGATTGTTCGGCGCAGCTACCCCCATCTCCGCCTCGCCGACCATGAGGAACGACGTCTCTCCCACCACGAGGAGGTCGCAGGCCAGCGCGATCGCCGCAGCACCGTTGACAGCGGCCCGCTCCAGCGCCCCGATCAGCGGCTTCTCGAACCCAGACAGGGTGGTGTGCAGGTCGGCGATCGCCGCGGTAATTGCCGGCTCACCCGGGCGTACCTCGGCCAGATCCAAACCGGAACTGAAGCACCCGCCTGCGCCGTACAGCAACACCGCTGTGACTGTGTCGTCGTCCTGAGCGTCAGCGAACGTTCTGGCGAGCTGGACGACCATCGGGACCGTCAAGGCGTTTTTGCGCTCCGGACGATTGAGTTCTATGTCCAGCCGCCCACTCTGATGGTGCCGAACGACCACGACATCGCTCTCCGTAGAACTCACAACATGCTCCTCGCGCGGCCGTCGAACTGCCCGGCGGGAGCAGCCTGCCGCCGCGTGGCGCGTTCGCCGCCTATCAGGGACACGTTGCCTCTCAACCACATTGGTGTGCTCATCGCTTCCTTCCGGAATCGCTAACGACAGGCTGGTGCCTTCAGGCCAGGTTCGTGGACAGCGGTGCCGTCGAACGTTCTGGTTCTGCCTACTTGTTCGGGTGGTGCGCGGCGATCGTGGTTGCGTCGCGTTCGGGGTTGACCAGGATGGTGGCGGCGAGTGCGCCGACCAGCATGATGACTCCCACGATGACGAAGCCTCGGCCGTATCCAGCGGCGGTGTCGGCGGCGCCGGAGACGAGGGAGCCGATGAGAAGTGGTGCCGCGACACCGCCGAGGCTGTAGATCGCGACGGTGATGGACATGACGGACCCGCGTTGTTTGGCGGGCACCACGTCGGAGAGCAGGGAGAACGCCAGTCCCCAGGCTGCGGTGTTGAGGGAGAACGCGAGCGCGATCAGCACCATTTGAGTGGGTCCGACGGGCAATGTTGTGAATCCGATCATGCACACACCGCCGGCGGCGAGGAGGCCGGCAGCGAACAGGGCGCGGGCGGTGCGGGACGATCGTCCGGCCAGCGAGAGGCGGGTAGAGATCAGGCCGGCGACGAAGGTCAGGATGACGGCCGCGGCGAAGGGCAATGTGATCAGCAGTCCGGTGGCCTTGGCGCTGTAGTGCAGGCCTTCACGGAGGTACAGCGGTAACCAACTCACCTTCAACGCGGTCGCCCAATAGGAGCAGAACGAGAAGATCGCGACACCGATCACTGTGGGGCGAGTCCACAGGAGCCGGACGGGCACGGTGTCGGGAAGCGTCACCGCCTGTTTCCCGGTGCCCGCCCCGGCATTGCCGGCGGGTCCTTCACCGCCGATGAACAGCCAGGCCACCAGCCAAATCACTCCGGCGGCCATGAGCACGAGAAACGCTGCGTGCCAGCTGTAGCTCTGGATGATCCAGGTCAGGACCGGTGCGGCGATCAGGGGACCGAGGGAGGCTCCCATGATGACTACTGACGCCGGTAGTGAACGGCGGGTCGGGGAGAACCAGGTGTGGGCGATCTGCTGGGACAACGCCCCGGCGGGGCCTTCGGCGAATCCGAGCAGCATCCGGCAGGCGAGGAAGACCCCGAATCCGACCGTCGTAGTCATCGGGGCCAGGCTGAGCACCCACAGTCCGACCAGGCCGGCGAGGAGCCATCGCGCGGAGATACGGCCGCCGAGGGATCCGAGGACGATCGCGCCCAGGGCGAAGAGCCAGAAGAATGCGCTTTGGGCGGTGCCGAACTGTTCGCTGGTGAGTCCGAGGTCTGCCTTGATCTCGACGCCGGCGAGGCTGACGACGACCTTATCGGCGAAGTTGATCAGCATGAACGCCATCAGCATCAGGGTGATGATCCAGCCACGCCGGCGAACGCGGGGGCTGTCGAGTTCACGGTCGGCGGCGAGGCCGCCCTCGGTGCGAGTTTGTCGATTCTGTAGGGACACGAGTGCTCCTGGGGCCGTGACGGTGAGGGGTGGGTGGCGTGTTGGCGTGTCAGGTCACGTCAGGGAGTACTCGCCCAGCCGGTAGTGCGCGACGATCTCGTGGCTGTGTTCGCCGAGTTCGGGGACTCGCCCGGCGTCTGCGGTGCGGGGGGTGCTGCGGGAGCGGTAGGGGAGTCCTGGGATGGAGTAGGTGTGTCCGTCGGCGGTGCTGCCGGTGGTGAAGATGCCGCCGGCAATCACATCGGGGGCACTGGGAACCTGGTCGTAGGTGCGTACGGCGCCGGCGACGATGCCGACGGATGTCAGGGCCGTGAGGGCGGCTTCGGTGTCGAGGCCGGCGAAGAATGGTGCGAGCGCGGCGAGGAGTTCGCCGCGGTGGGCGACCCTCGCCGGGTTGTCGGCGAAGCGGGGATCCTTCGGCAGGTCGGGTCGGCCCGCGAGGTCGCAGAGCTGGGTGAATCGCTGCTCGGTGTAGGCGGAGACGACGATCGAGCCGTCGGCGGTGGGGAAGATGTCGGCGGCCGGTGCCGCGGCCGGTTGCCCGTTGCCGCGCCGGTGGGGCGCGACGCCGGTGATGGAGTATTCGCCCCAGTTCACGCATTGCAGGTCGATCGCCACGTCGAGCAGTGAGACGTCGATGTCATCCCCGAGGCCGGTACGTTCTCGTCGGAACAGGGCCGCCAGCACCGCCTGCGTGACCACGTAGGAGGTGGCGTGGTCGACGAGCGGGAAACCGACCCGTTGCGGGTCTCCGTCCGCCTCTCCGGTCACTGACATCATGCCGGTTTCCGCCTGGGCGGCAATGTCGAGGCCCGGTCGGCGGCGGGAGGGTCCCTCGGTGCCGAAGCCGGACACCGCGGCGAGGACGACGGTGGGATTCAGTTCGCGTATTTCGTCGGCCGACAGGCCCAGCTTTTCCATCACCCCTGGTCGCAGGTTGTGGATCACGACGTCGGCTCGGGCGATGAGGGCCCGGGCGTGGCGGAGATCGTCCTCGGCTTTGAGGTCGAGGACGATCGACTTCTTGCGCCGGTTGTAGGCGCGCATGATGGCCTCGCCGTAGACGCCGATCCCGCGTGCCTGGTCGCCGCCGGGGCCTTCGATCTTGAGGACGTCGGCGCCGAGGTCGGCCAGGGTCTGCGCGGCGCCTGGCGCCGCGATGTACTGACCGAAATCGACGACCATGATCCCGGTCAGAGGCAGGTCATCGGGAGCGTACGCAGAGTCTGGCATGGTTCCTCATTCTGTGCCGGTGTGGACCTCGGGGCTGGTGGAGCCGTTCTGGGTCCTCAGCGTGGCCGAATGGGTTGCTGTCGTACCATCGGCGGCTGTCACACTCTTCACGTCAGTAGTGTGTGACCCGTCACACCTAGGAGGCGTTCGATGCGCACTGCGCCCGAGGCAACCAAAGACGATCTGCAGGGCACGATCGCCCGTATTCGCCGGTCGGTGCCGCGGATGGCACGGGCAATCATCGACCGCTACATCGCCACCTCGCCGCTCTACACGCAGACCGCGGTGCCCGAACATTTGCACCGGGACGGCGCCCACACCGTTCGATCGCTGCTCGAGGTGTGCCTGCAGTCGATCACCGACGAGTCCATCGACGTCGCCGACACGATGCGCGAGAACATCGAACGCGGCACCGAACGAGTCGCGGAAGGGTTGCCGCTACGGGAGTACATGCGCTGCTGGCAGATCGGATTCGACGTACTCTCCGAAGAACTGGAACGCGAACTCGGCACCGACCACGGACTGTTCTGGTTCGCATACCGCCGCGCCCATACCACGTTTGACTGCATGCTACGAGAGGTCATCTCCGCGTACGAGATCCACGCGCACGACCTCATTTCGGCGCAAGACCGAAACCATGCCCCCACCATCGATGCCCTCCTGCGCGGCGACGGATGGGTGTTCGACGACCCCGACTCCGTCCCTGCCGAACCGAGCATCATGTTGCTGCACATCGGTGACACCCCCGCCGAGGGATCAGGCGACCGGAACGCCCGATCACTGGCGGCCACACGGAAGGTCCGCGCCATTCGCGCCCACCTCGCCAGGGCCGTCCCCGGCCTGTGGCTCATCGATGTCCGGCCTCGGCACGCTCGGATTCTGATGTATCCACCGATCGGGGCACTCGACCCGCTGGCCGTGGACCTTGCGCGGGTCAGCGGCGCACCGGTGACGATCGCTATCGAGGACGCCACTTCGATCGAGGATCTTCCGCGTGCCGGCATCACGGCCGCCGAGGTACTCGACATCGCGATCCGGTCCGGCCGCACCGGCACGGTCAGCCGAATGAGCGATGTCGCACTTGCGCACCATTTCGCCCACACCAGTGCGTCGCTGCCGGTGCTGCTGGAGCGCTGCGCCCCGTTGCAATCGCGACCGGACCTGGTGCACACCCTCCGGGTCTATCTGGCCAGCAACCTGGATCGACGGGCCACTGCGGACACCCTGGTGGTCCATCCCAACACCGTCGACAACCGGCTCATCCGCGTCCGCGAACTGACCGGCCTCGACGTACACGTCACCACGGAGCTGCTCACTCTCGCGGTCGCGGTCAGCGCCGCCACCGTTCACCCCGACGCGGGGGCCGACCACCCGCAGTGAATCTGTGATCGGTCACAGATTGGGGCCGGCAGGGGTGTGCGCGCAGACGATTGTTCGGCTGATGTCCGGTGCACAGAATGAGGCGCACGGATCGCAGCGTCGCGGTCCGACACCCACGCCGAGGAGAACGCCACATGACGGACATCATCGACTACGCCGACAAAGTCTGGAAGGGCGAAGCCAACCAGAACGCCTACCACCACGGAGACCTCCGGAAGGAGGGAATGCACTACATCGCGGAGGGCGCATACATGTGGCCGGCGTTCGGCAACGTCTACGTATTTCCCACCAAGGCTGGCCTTTTCGTCTACGACACCGGCGACCGCCGCACTGCCGTAGACCTGTTCGCAGCCACCCGGCGAATCTCCGAGCAACCGGTGCACACGGCCGTCTACTCGCACGGACACGTCGACCACGTCTTCGGCATGGAACCCTTCGACACCGAAGCGCGCGAGCGCGGCTGGACCCGCCCCACGGTCCTCGCACACGAAAACGTCACCAGCCGGTTCGACCGCTACAGGGAAACCCGCGGCTACAACGGCATCATCAACCAACGCCAATTCCAGGCGCCGAACCTGATGTGGCCGGACGAATACCGATACCCCGACGTCACCTTCACCGACCAGACCACCCTCGCCATCGACGACCTGCAGGTGCAACTGCATCACGCCCGCGGTGAGACCGATGACGCCGCGATCGCCTGGATCCCCGACCGCAAGATCCTGTGCTGTGGTGACTTCTTCATCTGGGCCAGCCCCAACGCCGGAAACCCGCAGAAGGTGCAACGCTTCGCACACGAGTGGGCCCAAACCCTGCGGTGGATGGCCGACCTGGGCGCCGAAATCCTTCTCCCCGGACACGGGCTCCCGATCCTCGGCGCCGACCGAATCCGCACCACCCTCGCCGACGCCGCCGAACTCCTGGAAATCCTGCACGGCCGCACCCTCGAGATGATGAACGCCGGAGCGACCCTCGACGAGGTCGTGCACACTGTCACCGCCCCAGCGGAACTGCTCCGCAAGCCCTACCTCGCCCCCTCCTACGACGAGCCGGAATTCGTCATTCGCAACGTCTGGCGCCTCTACGGCGGCTGGTACGACGGCAACCCCGCCAACCTCAAGTCCGCCGCCCGCGCCGACCTCGCCCGCGAGGTCGCGGACCTCGGCGGCGGCGCCGCCCAACTGGCCGAGCGGGCCCGCGCCCTACTGGCACGAGGCGAACACCGGCTGGCGGGACACTTCGCCCAGATGGCCACCGACGCCGATCCGCAGAGCCGCGACTCGCATCAGGCCCGCGCCGACATCTTCGGCCAGCTGGAACAAGGCGCCACTTCCACTATGGCGAAAGGCGTCTACGGGTGGGCAGTGGCGGAATCGCGAGCCTTCCTCGACGGCAGCGACCACGCGACCGAACTCGAGGCCAAAACGGCCGGCCGCGCGCGATGGGCATTCTGACCTCAGAAAATCCCCGTCCACCAGCGGACTCAGGTTCGGTGGATGAGGAACCGGACTACCGGTACACGCTGGCGAACGAACGCACCTACCTGGCATGGATCCGCACCGCTATGGCGCTCCTGGCGGCAGGTGTGACTGCCCATCAGTTACTTGCGTTGCCCTCCGGGGCACTGCAGATGACGATCACGATGGTGTGTTTCGGGCTATCCACCGTCGTCGCCTCCGGCGCGTATCTGCGCTGGAGGGCCGCGCAGTCGGCCATTAGGCGGAACCTGCCACTTCCGGGCTCCGTCCTCGTGCCCGCTCTCGCTCTCGGTCTGGGGATCCTCACGCTCCTCGCCGCCGGAGCGGCATTGTGGTCGTGATCGGGTCCGCCGACCGGGATCCGGGATTACAACCAGACCGCACGGCATTGGCCTGGCGGAGAACCACACTCTCCGCCGCCGCGACGACGGTGGCGCTCCTCCACATTCCCACCACCCATAGTGACCGCGCGGCTTCGCTCACCTTGGTACCGATGGCGGTGCTGCTGCTCGCGATCACGTACGTCAGCCATCGGCGAGGCCGTTCGCTGCGGTGGGGGACTCAGGGAATGACCGGACACCATGCCTTGCTGGTAGCTCTACTCGTAACAGCCACAGCGATCGCGGCTGCCGCGACCGCAGCCTATGCCCGATAGCCGGACTCTCGAACCACAATTCGAAGCACACGCTGGAAGGAGACACCGATGCCCGTTGCGGAAGTCGACAACAACCCGCTGTTCGGAGGCACCGAAATCACCGTTGTGGCCCCAGGAATCTTCACGATGGGCCTACAGGGAAATAGCTTGGCCGTAGAAACTGATGAGGGATTGCTCGTCGTCGACTCCGGACCGAGCCCATCCGTGGTTCCTCAGGCACTCGCACAACTCCGCGAACACACCGACCAGACAGTCCGCTGGATCGTCTACAGCCACGGTCATCTCGGTTACAACTACGGTGTGCCAGGGTTCCTGGCCGAAGCCGAAAGGCGCGGAGAACCCGGCCCGACGATCATCGCCCACGAGAATGTCGTTCGCCGCTACCGTCGCTACATCGAGACCGCCGGGCTCCAGAACCACATCAACTCCCGCCAGTTCCGTCGGCCGATCAAAGAGTTCACGCCAGTGCCGACCCTGACGTTCCCCAACCAAACCTACTGGGATGCAATGACACTCGGCGGCCCGACCCGTCAGGTTCGGCTGTTGTGGGCACCGTCGGAGACGGACGATGTCACCGCCGTGTGGTTGCCCCAAGAACGGATCCTCTACGGGAGCGCCGCAGTCATCGACAGCATCCCGAACATCGGCACGCCCATGCGCACCATGCGGGACGCCGTGCGGTGGGCGAACACCCTCGACAGTCTTGCCGCCCTCAATCCTGCCGTCCTGATCCCCGAGTTCGGATCAGTCATCCACGACGTCGGCGCCGAGCAACTGGCCGCCACCTCGGCGGCACTTCGCTGGCTGCGCAGAGCCGTCGTGGAACGCCTCAACAAGGGAATGGGCGTCGACGACATCGTGCACGATATCGACTACCCGACCGAACTGTTCGAGGTCCCGTGGATGAAACAAGCCTACGGGCATCGGGACTTCATCGTGCGGGACATCGTCCGCTCGGAAACCGGGTGGTGGGACGGCAACCCGACCCACCTACACCCCTCCCGGCCCGACGTCGCCGCCAACGCGCGCGCGGCAGCGATCACCGACAAGCAGGCCGTGCTCGACCAGGCACACCGACTGCGTGACGCCGGACAGGTTCAGGAAGCGCTGCACGTCGTCGATCTGCTGGCACTCGCGACCGCAGACTTCCCAGAGGCCCACCACGCCCGCAAACTGAAATCCGAACTGAGTGCGCTTCTGGCCAAAGACGCACCCAGCTACGTCTCGCGCAGCTTCTATCGCGCCGTGACCTAAAGCGGCACACAGCAAGATGAAGGGCGGAGCCGGTCGATCTTGCGCAACTCTCGCCCGGCAGATCGACGAACGTCAGCTCGAAAATTCCGGACCCGAACGAGCCGGAGGGGTTGATTCCCCCCGCGCTACGATCCCCCAACCGTCACGTGACACTCGTCTCAACAATGATGCGGCCCGTACTAACCCCGCGCCATGTCGACGAACTTGGACAGGTGAAGCTGGTGCGCCACAGTGATTGTCGCGGTCGGGCCGTTACGGTGCTTGCCGAGGATGAGGTCGGCCTCACCGCCGCGGGGATCGTCGCGTTCGGTGGCGTCGGGGCGGTAGAGCAGGATCACCATGTCGGCATCCTGCTCGAGCGATCCAGATTCACGAAGGTCGGCGACCTGGGGGCGCTTGTCCTGTCGCTGCTCGGGACCACGGTTCAGCTGGCAGATCGCGACCACGGGAACTTCGAGTTCCTTCGCCAAAAGCTTTAGGCTACGGGAGAACTCGGAGACTTCCTGCTGACGTGACTCGACTTTCTTACCGGAGCTCATCAGCTGCAGGTAGTCGATCACGATCAGCTTGATGTCGTGTTTCTGCTTGAGCCGCCGGGCTTTTGCGCGGATCTCCATCATCGTGAGGTTCGGCGAGTCGTCGATGAACAGCGGCGCCTCACTGATCTCGCTCATACGACGAGCGAGCTTCGTCCAGTCGTCGTCGGTCATCTTGCCGGAGCGCATGTCACCGAGCTTGATCTTCGCCTCCGCCGACAACAGACGCATGACGATCTCGGTCTTGCTCATCTCGAGCGAGAACATGACGCTGGCCATACCGTGCTTCACGGAGCAGGAGCGCAGGAAGTCCATGCCGAGCGTGGAGTTGTGGGTGGGCACCATCGAACGACCCGCGAGGTACAGGTGGTCGGCGTTGTCGACCTCGACGCACCGCACGGGGACACTCTCGATCTGGCGCACCGCGACGATACGGCGCGAACCGCTGATCTCGCCGCGAAGCTCCTTGTGCCGGATCGCCTTCCGATGTAGCTGGAACACCTCGTCGTCGGCGCAGAACGTGACACCACCGTCGACACGATGGCAGTCGTATCCCAACCCGACAACGAGCTCTGCCACATCATCCGACAACGGGTGGTTAACGGCCTCGAACCGCACCGAACCGTCGTCAGCGACCGACCCCGCCACATCGAGCAGGCCGGCCAGCAACTCACGACGCTCCGACTCCGAACCGCGCAGCAGTTCAGCCGGGATCCGCTTGGCACCGGCGTAAAGGGTGAGTTCCTCGGTACCCACGGGCATTTCAGGATCAGAGATGCTCTGGACGGTGAGCGAGGCTCCCAGAGCGTAGGGGTCGACGCGCACAGTCGACGTCGGCAACTGCAGCGCACGGGTGTGCGCGACCTGGTGTCCGTGATCTACCGAACCGACGATCTGAGCCGTGGTGCGGACGGCGGCCTGGCCGTCGACGTCCGTCAACCACTGATGCTGCTCGTCGGCGACGAGGACGGTGCCGTCGGAGAATTCCACCTCGTAGCAGGGCCTACCCACCATGACGTCGGTGGCAGCGACGACGCGGGTGGGCTTGCCGTCGGCGTCGATGAGGTGATCGCCGACCTGGACGTCACCCATGGTGGTCCAGCCGGTGGGCGTGGCGAGGGGAGTGTCGAGGGCGAGCGCCTTGCCCACACCGGGTCGGGCCGCGACGATGATCATCTGGCCGGGGTGGAGGCCGTTGGTGATCTCGTCGAGTTCGACGAAGCCGGTGGGCACACCGAGGGAGATGCCGCCGCGGCTGGCGATGGAGTCGATCTCGTCCATCGTGGGCTGCAGGAGCTCCTCGAGGGGGACGAAGTCTTCGGTGGTGCGGCGTTCGGTGACCTCGAAGATCTCGGCCTGCGCACGGTCGACGACCTCGGCGACGTCCTGACCGTCGGCGCCGGTGTAGCCGTATTGGACGATGCGGGTGCCGGCGTCGACGAGGCGACGCAGGATGGCCTTCTCCGCCACGATCTCCGCGTAGTAGCCGGCGTTGGCGGCGGTGGGCACCGTCTGGGTGAGCGTCACCAGATAGGGCGCTCCACCGATGCGACGGAGCTCGCCACGACGATCCAGCTCCGCGGACACCGTCACCGGGTCGGCGGGCTCACCGCGGCTGTAGAGGTCCAGGATCACGTCGTACACCGACTGATGCGCGGGACGGTAGAAGTCGCCGGGACGGAGCACCTCGAGCACGTCCGCGATGGCATCCTTGCTGAGGAGCATGCCGCCGAGCACCGACTGCTCCGCCGCCATGTCCTGAGGTGGCTGCCGGCCGAACTCTTCGCCGGGCTCCGCGTCAGGGGGACCCGGGTATTCGGAACGGCCCCGATCGTCTACTACAGCCACTCGACCGACCTTCCCCATCACTGTGGCGCCACCCCGGAAAATGCTTCCCGGTGTCGGTGCCCCGAACTCTTTGTACTCGCCCCCACCGACAACCTTCGCAGGCTCTTCGCGGCAGCCGGCGTCGTGATCGCGAGACACGCCGGGACGACGTTAGGGATTAGCTACCCGGTGTTCAAACCAGCCTGTGTACACAGTTGGGGACAAATTGTGTAAACCGCTGGGTACGTTTGTTAACCCCATGGGGATAACCTGAGGATAAGTACATATCACAATCCCAAAGACCCAGATCAGAGCCGTTTTTTGGTTTCTCACCACTGTGGATGAAAACCCGTTCGGCGTGTCTTTCGCGTTGACGACTCGGGCGTGTTGAGTTGGTCGCCCCTGCGTGGCAATATGATTCACCTCACAGATCGTCGGCGGGGCGGCTAACTTCCAGACACAGCTGGAAGCCGCTCCTCTACGTGCTTCACACCCGTGAAAAGCAGGCTCGAGAGGGCGGCTGGAAGCCGGAATCGACAAGCACAGACCCCCCACACGCCGAAGCGTCCGGGGGGCCTGTGAGTAAACGAGTCGACTAGGCGCCGACGACGTTCAGGTGGAACTTCGCAACCACGTCGGGGTGCAGGTTCACGACGATGGCGTGCTTGCCGGTCGCCTTGATGTGAGCCTTCGGCAGCTCCAGGCTGCGCTTGTCGACGACGGGTCCACCGGCGGCCTTGATGGCACCGGCGACATCGGCGGCGGTAACCGAACCGAAGAGCTTGCCCGAGTCACCAGCGGTCTTGACCGACAGCGAGATGCTCTCGAGGCCCTCGATGGCGTCCTTGAGCTCCTTGGCGTGGTCGAGACCGCGCACGGCGCGGGCTTCCTGCGCACGACGGATGCCCTCGACCTGCTTCTCGGCGCCACGGGTGGCGACGATGGCCAGGCCGCGGGGCAGCAGGTAGTTGCGGCCAAAGCCGTCCTTGACCTCGACGGTGTCGCCAGGCGCACCGAGGTTGTCCACGTCAGCGGTGAGGATGAGCTTCATGTCTTTCCTCCCTTTCCTTAGCGAGCCACGGTGGCGTAAGGCAGCAACGCCACCTCACGTGAGTTCTTGACGGCAATGGCAACGTCACGCTGGTGCTGGACGCAGTTGCCGGTGACACGGCGCGCGCGGATCTTGCCGCGGTCGC
Source organism: Rhodococcus sp. NPDC127593 (assembly GCF_042671975.1). Classification (NCBI taxonomy): domain Bacteria; kingdom Bacillati; phylum Actinomycetota; class Actinomycetes; order Mycobacteriales; family Nocardiaceae; genus Rhodococcus; species Rhodococcus sp. NPDC127593. The sequence goes on from NZ_JBHXWI010000005.1 coordinate 144,333, forward strand.
TGACGTACTTACGCAGAAGCGTCGTGTCCTTGTAGTTGATCTGCGTGTTCTTCTCTTTGCAGAAGATGCAGATCTTCTTCTTCATTACCTTGTCGCGCAAGGGCGGCTTCGGCATTAGTTTGCTCTTTTCTGGATGTTCCGATCAGGTACGGATCAGAACGGGGGTTCGTCGCTCCCACCACCAGAGCCTCCGAAGGAGCCGGACGCCTGCGGCGCGCTGCCCCACGGATCATCTCCGCCGGTGTTGGTGGATTGCGGACGTCCGCCGCCCGATCCGCCGGAGGAACCGAAGCCACCGCCGCTGCCGCCACCACGGTTGGCCTTGTTGACCTTGGCCGTGGCGTACCTCAGCGAGGGGCCGATCTCGTCGACCTCGAGCTCGACGACAGTGCGCTTTTCACCTTCACGAGTTTCGTAGGAGCGCTGCTTGAGCCGGCCGCTCACGATCACTCGCGAGCCACGGGTCAAGCTCTCCGCGACGTTCTCGGCTGCCTCGCGCCAGATGTTGCAACGCAGAAACAGCGCTTCGCCGTCTTTCCATTCATTGGTCTGACGGTCGAAGCTGCGGGGCGTGGACGCGACAGTGAAGTTCGCGACCGCGGCACCCGCGGGGGTGAATCGAAGCTCCGGATCAGCCGTCAAGTTTCCGATGACGGTGATGACGGTGTCGCCTGCCATATGGTTCCTCCTGCAGAATGTGGAGTTCGGTTGGGCACGAGCCTAGGGCTGGTGACCGACAGAAATCACTTGTTGTGGCGCAGAACCTTCGTACGCAGCACCGACTCGTTCAGACCGAGCTGACGGTCGAGCTCTGCGACGGTGGCGGGAGTAGCGCTGATGTCGATCACCGCGTAGATGCCTTCGCTGTGCTTCAGGATCTCGTAGGCGAGACGACGCTTACCCCAGACATCGACCTTGTCGATCTTGCCGCCGTCCTGGCGAACAACATTGAGGAACGTATCCAGCGAAGGAGCAACAGTGCGCTCGTCCAGGCTGGGGTCAAGGATGACCATCAATTCGTAATGACGCATAAGACCTCATCACCTCCTATGGACTAGTGAAAACGGCCACGGACTGTCCGTGGCAGGAGGGTCGTTGCGTCAGCAACCTTTGCAGGTTACACGACGAGCCCCTGACCAGCGAAATCAGGCCGACCGGTGTGATCGCGGGAATTGCGGGGTACGCCGACACGATGGCAGAAGAGAAGAAATTCCGACAGGGCGACGAGGTGGAGTGGAAGACCCACGGCACCACCACGTCAGGGACGGTCGAGGAGAAGATCACCGAGGACACCGAGGCGGCGGGCCGCACGGTACGGGCGTCCGAGGACGACCCGCAGTACCGCGTCGTCAGCGGCAAGAGCGGGCGGGACGCCGTCCACAAACCCGACGCCCTGCGCCGGGCGAGCGACTGACCGCCGCACCCTCGGCGTTTCCGCGTCGCACGCGAAGCCCCGCGCACCCTAATGTGGATTCATGCATATCGGAGCTCGGCAGCGGTCGCCGATCACGGCGCTCGTCGTCGGGTTGGCGGGCCTCTCCATGCTCGCCGGCTACCTACAGAAGGCGCGGTGCGCCGGGGCGCCGTTCGACGGCGTCGGGCGAAGCCTGATCTTCGACCGCATCAAGGACACGCAGGTCTGCTACTCCGACATCCAGTTCCTGTGGCTCGGACGCGACGTCAACCTGCACGTCTTCCCGTACGTCACCGGAGGGATCAACGCCGACGGCATCCTGACCGGCGGCACCGTGGAGTACCCGGTGCTGAGCGGTGTGCTGATGTGGCTCGGCGGCATCGGTTCACACACCGACGCCGACTTCCTGCTGCACTCGGCGCTGATCCTCGCCCCGTTCGGCCTGCTCACGGCGTGGATGCTGGGACGCCTGGCCGGCTGGTGGGCGCTGTTGTGGTCGGTCACTCCGCCGCTGGTGCTGTACGCGTTCCACAATTGGGAACTGCCGGTGGTCGCGACGTCGGTGGCCGCGATCTTCGTGATGACGTTCGAACGCATTCCCCTCCGCGCCCGGGCCGTCCTCGCGGCGGTGCTCCTCGCCGTCGGCTTCTGCCTGAAGGTGTATCCGGGTGCGTTCGTGCTGCCGCTGATCGCCTACGTCCTCACCCGGAACGGCACCGCGGGGCGGCGCTACGACGTGCGCGGCGCGGTGATGGTCGCGGTGGCCGCGATCACCACCGTCGTGGCGGTGAACCTGCCGTTCGCCCTCATCTCCTACAGCGGATGGCGGGCGTCGTTCACGTTCCAGGAGAAGCGTCAGGCCGACCTCACCACCAACTCCATTTGGTACTGGGGCCTGCGACCGCTGTTCGGGCCGGTCGCCGACGACGTCCCGCTCCCCGCGTACGACCAGACGGTGAGCCTGCTGTCGCCGCTCCTCGTGTGCGCCGCGTTCGCGATCGCCCTGCGGCTCGGCTGGCTGCGGTTCCAACGCGACGGCGCCTACCCGTGGATCGCCGTCAGCGCCGCGATGCTCTGCGGATTCCTGCTGCTGCACAAGGTGCATTCGCCGCAGTACACGTTGTGGCTCATCCCGTTCTTCGTCCTGCTGCGCGTCCCGTGGGGACTCGTTGCGGCGTATCTGGTGGCCGACCTGTCGATGGGGATCGGCGTCTTCAAGTACTTCGGCGCCCTCGCCGCCCAGACCGACGCGTCGACGTTCGAGGTTTTGGTGAAGTTCGGTGTCTGGGGCCGCGCGGGACTGCTGGTGGTGCTGTTCTTCGTGTTCCTGCGCGCAACCCTCCGGCATCCGCCCGTCCGCGGGCGCACCGGTCCCGAGTCCGGCCGGAGGCCGGTGCTGAAATCTCCCGAGCCGGTGCGATGAGCGAATCCTGGTTCGCACACCCCACGCTGACCGGACGGCACGTACGACTCGAACCACTGGGCGAGGACCACGTCGACGGCCTGCTGGACGCGGTCGACGACCCCCGCATCTTCCACTGGACGTCCGCCGCAATCGCCGACCGCGACGATGCGGTTGCCTTCGTCCGCACCGCCGACGAGGAGCCGACTCGCCTCGCGTACGCGCAGATCGACGTCACCACCGAGAGGATCGTCGGCTCGACGTCGCTGTATCTGATCGACCCGAAGAACCGCAGCCTCGCGATCGGGCACACCTGGTTGTCCCGTTCCGCGCAGGGAACGCTCGTCAATGCGGAGTCGAAACTGCTGTTGCTGCGGCGGGCGTTCGAAGACCTCGGCGCGGTCCGTGTCGAATGGCACACCGACGAGCGCAACGCCCATTCCCGCGGCGCCATCGCGAAGCTGGGGGCCGAGTTCGAGGGAATCCTGCGCAAGCATCGACGTCGCCGCGACGGGACCTGGCGTAACACCGCACTGTTCTCGATGATCGACGAGGAGTGGCCGCGCATCTGCCCCCGACTCGAGGCACGAGTCGAGGGCTGACACGGTCACGTCACGTCACGTCACGCGACGGGAGCGGTGGCCGTCACCCGCTTCACGAACTCGATGACCGCCGAGCGCATTTCGGCACTGCGCGGAACCGCCCCGGACATCCAGAACGCGCCGTGGATCAGACCGTCGAAGCGGATCGCCTCGGTGTCGACCCCGGCCTGCCGCAGCGACTCGGCGTACGCCTCCGCCTCGTCGCGGGCCACCTCGTTCTCGGTGGTGAGCACGAGGGTCGGCGGCAGACCCGCGAGGCTCGCGGCGCGACTCGGAACGGCGTACGGGTGTTCCGAGTCCTCGGGCGACGACAGGTAGTTGTCCCAGAACCAGTCGAGGTCCCCGGCGCCGATCACGTATCCCTCGGCGAACTCCGCCTTGGACGGGAAGTCGGCGTTCGGATCGATCACCGGGTAGATCAGCACCTGCCCCCGCAGCCGCGGTCCGCCCTCGTCCCGGGCCCGCAGTGCGGTGACGGCGGCCAGGTTGCCGCCGGCGCTGTCACCCGTGACGACGACATTGCCGGGATCACCGCCGTAACTTTCGACGTTGTCGGCCACCCACTGCAGCGCTGCGGACGCGTCGTCGGCGGCGGCCGGGAACCGGTGTTCCGGTGCGCGGCGGTACGTCGCGGCGACGACGATCGCGCCGGCGCCGTTCGCGACCGCCCGCGCCGGTTCGTCGACGACGTCGAGGTCTCCTGCGACGAACCCACCGCCGTGGAAGTACAGGACCACCGGGTGCGGGGCGGGCCCCTCGGGCACGTAGACCCGCAGCGCGATCTGCGCTCCGCCGCTCTCGTAGTGCGCGTCTTCCACCCGGGCGACGGGTTCGGGCGGCGCCTGCAGCCCGGTGAACGTCGCCACGACCGCCCGCACCTCCTCCACCGTGCTGTGCTCGAAAGCCTTCAGCCCCTGCGTCTGTAGTCCGGCAATCAGTTCTGCTGCGTGTACGTCGAGTGCCATGTCGGTCTCCTTGGTCGGGGGGTTCGGGGTCAGGACACGGTGGAGGCCACGCGGGCCTCCGCCCTGGTGAGCGCGAAACCGGAGTAGCCGCCTGCCACCACCTCGTCGCACGTCGCCCGGTAGGTGGGGGCGCCGCCGAGGTAGACCATGCAGGCACGAGGCTTGCCGGGAATGTTCGCGCCCATGTACCACGAGTTCGTCTCCGGCAGCAGGGTCTGGTTGGCGATGTCGTTGGTCAAAGCACCCCAATCGCTTTCGGCCTGCGCGGTGGGCTCGATGACGTCGAGGTCGCGGCGGTCCAGGTAGTCGATCGCGTCGGTCGCGAAGTCGACGTGGTCCTCGATGGCGAGGGGCATGTTGTAGAGCACCGACGGCGACTGCGGTCCGGTGATGAGGAACAGGTTCGGGAACTCGTTGACCATGATGCCGAGGTAGGTCCTGGGTCCGTGCTCCCACTTCTCGGCCAGCGGCAGACCGCCGCGACCGCGGATGTCCATGGCCATCAGCGGACCGGTCATCGCGTCGAATCCGGTTGCGAGGACGATGGTGTCGACCTCATAGACGCGGTCACCGACCCGGACCCCGGTCTCGGTGATCTCGTCGATCGGCGTGGACTTCACGTCGACGACACTCACCGAGTCGCGGTTGAACGCCTCGTAGTAGTTGGTCTCGAGCGGGGGACGCTTGGTGCCGTACGCGTAGCCCGTCGGCGCCAGCGTCGCGGCCTTCGCCGGGTCCTGCACCCGCTCGTGGATCCGATCGCGGATGTAGTCGGCGATCGTGTCGTTGGCCTTCTTGTCGAACAGGATGTCCTGGTAAGAGTCGATGAACAACCGGAACCCGCCGGCGTTCCAACGCTCGTCGAACGTGCGGCGGCGCTCCTCGGCGTCGACGGCGAGCGCGGACGGCTGCACCTGAGTGAACGGCACGCCGAGGAAGTGGTTGCGGGCCGCGGTCCGCACGTCCGCGTAGTTGCTCTTGATGTCCGCCACTTCGTTCGGGTCGATCGGACCGTTGCCGAGAGGGGTCGCGAAGTTGGGGGTGCGCTGGAAGACCACCAGTTCGGCGGCGTCCTCGGCGATGAACGGGATGGCCTGGATGCCGCTGGCCCCGGTCCCGATCACCGCCACGCGCTTGCCGGTGAAGTCGGCGCCCTCACGCGGCCAGTTGCCGGTGAGCAGCACCTCCCCGCGGAAGTTGTCGATACCGCCGAACTCCGGCGTCTTCGGCACCGACAGGTTGCCCGCCCCCGAGATGAAGTACCGGCTGCGCACGACGGCGCCGTCGTCGGTGCGGACCGTCCACACCGAGTTCTCGTCGTCCCAGTGCACACCGACCACGCGGGTGTCGAACGTGATGTCCTTGCGCAGGTCGAAGCGGTCGGCGACGTGTTCGAGGTAGCGGAGGATCTCCGGCTGTCCGGCGAACCGCTCACTCCACTGCCATTCCTGCTGCAGATCCTCGTCGAACGAGTACGAGTAGTGGACGCTCTCGATGTCGCAGCGGGCCCCCGGATAGCGATTCCAGAACCAGGTGCCGCCCACGTCCGAGCCGGCTTCGAACACCCGCGTCGACAGCTTCATCGTGTCGCGCAGCTTGCGCAGCGCGTAGAGGCCGGCGAACCCGGCACCCACGACGACGACATCGACGTCGGCAGAAGAAATGGTCTTTGACATGGCGTTGAGCTCCTCGGGACGATGGGTTCCGGCTGGAGTCGAGCGGGCAACCGGGGTATGCCAACGACAATGGCCCACGTCACATCACCCCCACACCGGGTAAAACACCCCCTCGGTTACCTGTGTTGTCCGTCACATCCAGTGGGGGTAGGTTCGTGCCCACCTGGCCAAACCGGACACGGGAGAGATCCACTGACTCGCTCGAGAGAACTCACGAGGTCGATGACCAGCTTCGTCGGCCGACGCCGCGAGATCGAGGAAGCCCGCGCACGACTGCAACAGTCCCGGCTCGTGTCGCTGCTCGGTCCCGGCGGCGTGGGCAAGACGCGGCTGGCCGAGGAACTCGCGGTCCGCTCCGCACGCGCCTTCCGCGACTCCGTCCGGTGGATCGACCTTGCGCCGGTCCGCGATCCCGACGCGCTGCCCTCCGCGGCCGCGGCCGCCCTCGGCGTCACCGACCAGTCGAGCCGTGCGGTGATGGACAAGGTGATCGACCAGCTGCAGTCCCGGCACCTGCTGATCGTCCTCGACAACTGCGAGCACCTACTCTCCGCCGCAAGCGAATTCGTCGGCACCGTCCTCACCTCGGCGCCGGAGGTCCGGATCCTCACCACGAGTCGCGAACCACTCGGGATCGCCGGCGAATTCACGTACCTCCTCCCGCCGCTGAGCACTCCGGGTGACATCGAGGACTGCCGCGCCGCGGACATCGCCCCGTTCGAATCGGTGTCGTTGCTCGTCGAGCGCGCGCAGGGCGTCGTCGCCGACTTCCGCCTCACCGACGCGAACGCCCCCGCCATCGCGCAATTGTGCAACCAGCTCGACGGGATCCCGCTCGCCATCGAACTCGCCGCGGCCCGGTTGCGGTCGCTGTCCGCGTCACAGCTCGTCGAACGCCTCGACCAGCGTTTCGCACTCCTCACCGGCGGTGACCGGGCGGCGATGCCCCGTCAGCAGACGCTGCGCGCCCTCATCGACTGGAGTTACGAACTGTGCTCGGACACCGAGCGGTTGCTGTGGTCCCGGCTCGCCGTGTTCCCCGGAAGCTTCGATCTCGAAGCCGCGGAGGCGATCAGCGGGTTCGGTGCGCTGTCGGACTCACCGGTCATCGACGTCCTCGATCGGCTGGTCGGAAAATGTCTTGTCACCGTCGACCGTTCGACCGAGCGACTTCGGTACTCGCAACTGATGACGGTGCGTGAGTACGGGCACGAACTCCTCGAACTGAGCGGGGAGCGCGACGAGCTGTACCGGCGACATCTCGAGCACTATTCGGAGCGCGCCCGCCGGTCGTCGCTCGACTGGTGCGGGCCAGGACAATCCGAGACCCTCGCGGGGCTGCGGATCGACCACGCCAATCTCGTGGCCGCCCTGGACTGGGCCCTGCACGACGACACACAACGGGCCGGGGCCGCGGAACTGGCCGTCGCCCTGCGATACCACTGGATCGCAGGCGGCAACCTGTCCGACGGGCGGATCCGGCTCGAGCGGATACTGCTGCGGCTCACCGAACCCACCCGGGAGCGGGGCGACGTGCTGTGGGTGACCGCGTGGACCGCGCTGATCCAGGGCGACCGTGACGCCGCGCGCGAACACCTCGACGAATGCACGGCGATCGCGACGGCGCTCGGTGACGAACGCCTGCGGGCGCACGCCGATCACTGGGCGGCGATCCACGCCATGTTCTCCGGTCGCCCCGGCGACGCCATCGTGTTGTTCCGTGACGCCATCGCCGTCCACCGCGCCGTCGGCGACACGGCATCGGTGCTGACCGCGTCGTTCGAGTTGGGCATGGCGCAGACCTACGACGGCCGGCTCGACGACGCCCTCGCGACGTGCCGCGACGTGATCGCGGTGGCGGACGTGCACGGCGAGAAATGGAACAAGGCCTACGCCCTGTGGGTTTCGAGCGTCGCGTACTTCCACCTGGGCCGGGGCGACGACGCCGTCGATGCCGCACAGCAGGCGCTGCGGATCCAACGCGACTTCAAGGACAAGATCTGCACGGCCCTGTCGATCGAGGTGCTGTCGTGGGTGGCCACGTCGAGCGGCGACGCGAACGCGGCGGCGAGACTGTGCGGCGCCGCGAAGGGTGTGTGGCATCGGCTCGGCACGTCTGTCGCGGCCTTCGGCCCGCAGATCACCGACGACTCCCTGACGTCGGAGCACGACGCCGCCCGCATGGTCGGGCCCGCCGAGTTCGCCCAGCTGGCAACGCCTGCGGTCCGGCTCACCATCGACCAGGCCGTCGACCTCGCACTGGGAACTCCCACCGAGCACAGGGCGCCACCCCGCGCCGAGGCGTCGCCGCTCACCAAACGGGAACAGGAGATCGCCGGGCTGCTCGCCGAGGGCCTCAGCAATCGGCAGATAGCCGAGGCGTTGGTGATCTCGCGGCGCACCGTCGACGGACACGTCGAGCACATCTTCGACAAGCTGGCCGTCAGCTCCCGCACGCAGGTGGCGGCGTGGGTCGCAGCCCGGTCACATCCACCCGTCCTGGAGACCGGCCGATAACCGGTGCGTAACCGCCGGCTGCGCGAAAGGCACTGCACAGTCGGGAATCTCGACGGTCTATACTCCACCTCGTCGCCCACGGTCGTGGGCTCCACCACGGGGAGGCAACGCATGACGTCGCAGCAGCAGGACACCTCGGCGGACCACAGCGGGCCGCTGGCACCGCCGCCCGCCAGCAGTCTGCCGCTCGCCATTCTTGCGATCGTCGCGTTCGTGCCGTTCGGCATCGTCGCACTTCTGCGCTCGCTCACCGTCCACCGACTATGGGAGCGGGGCGAGTACGACCTGTCGGTGCGCGCCGCCGCCGACGCCCGACAGTGGTCGATCCGCGCGATCGCCCTCGGCCTGTCGATCGCGGTGTTCGCGGTCGGGGCGGCGCTGGTGCTGTCGAAGCCCTAACCGCTTGCCGGCGAAACGCTGTGAGCGGCAGCAGCTTCTACCGGCGGTCGCGGGCGTAACCAGGCAGGCAGCCACCGCGGTTGCGCATCGAGCGCCTGGTCGAGCACGCCGCCCGCCGGATCGTCGATGAAGCCGTACCGCACGAGGTCCTCGTCGGGCCGGTAGATCTGGCGGATGATGAGCGCGCAGATGACCACGACCGCGACGTCGCGGACCACCACCGCTGCGGTGAACCACTGCTCGGGGAGTCCCTTGTCGGCCACTCCGAGGTAGTAGAACATCCGCGGCACCCACACCAGTGCGTCGATCGTCATCCAGGCCAGCAGGATCCGCCGGTGCGGGAACGCGAGCACGGCCAGCGGCACCAGCCACAGCGAATACTGCGGGCTCCACACCTTGTTGGTGAGGAGGAAACCCGCGACCAGCAGGAAACACAGTTGGGTCAGCCGCGGCCGTTTCGGCGCCGTCAGCGCGATGTACCCGATCCCGGCGCACACGAGGGCGAACAGCAGGAACGACACCGCGTTGAGCACGGTGGGCGCCTGCCCGGCCGACAGGATGCCGTCGAATCCGGTCCAGCCGGTGAACGACGAGATGACGTTGTAGACGGAATCCGGGTCGGCGCCGCGTTCGGAGTTGAGCCGGAAGAATTCGGCCCACCCCCGTGGGAACAGCAGGGCGATCGGCAGATTGACCGCCAGCCACGCGCCGACACCGGTCATCGCCGTCACCGACCACTCGCGGACCTTGCCCGTGCGCAGGCACAGCACCAGCAGAGGTCCGAGGAGCAGCAGCGGATACAGCTTGGCGGCACCACCGAGGCCGAGCAGGATCCCGGCGAGCACCGGCCGTTTCCGCGACCACGCCAGAAGCCCACCCGCAGCGAAAGCCGTTGCGAGGGGATCGAAATTCGTGAACACATGCACGATCACCAGCGGGGACGCGGCGATCAGCGCGGCGTCCCAGACACGGCGTCCGGCCAGAAGCGCACTCGCCCAGACGGTGACCAGCCAGGCCAGTGCCAGACCCAGCGCGACGACGTTGAAATAGATCGCGACCTGCAGCGCACCGGGCAGCCAGTGCACCGCATCCCACGACTTCGCGATCGTCATCGCGCCGTACTGATAAAGCCCGGAGATCACCGGGTACTCCATGTAGCGGCGCTGGAGCTGGCCGTTGCCGGCGTCCTCCTCCCACCACTTCTTGTAGGGGAAGGCGCCCTCGTTCAACCGTTCCGCCCCGTACAGGGGCACCGTGTCCGAGTAGCACATGGCGACGTACTGCCGGCTGCCACTCCAGTCGAGCCCGAGCGCGCCGTTCTCGCCGACCGGCGCCTGCTGGATGCACGGCGCCTTCGCGAACCAGCCGAGCGCGAGAAACACGATCGCCAGCAACAGAATGACGCGCATCGGCGTGAAGAACCGGCTACGCCCCACGACCGCATGCCGTCCGACCGGACCGCCGATCACTCCGGAGAGGTCGGCGGTCAGCGGGTCGGTGCGCCCGGGAAGGTCCCGCCAATCCGCGGAGCGCCGATCCTTCGCCAGCGGCGCGGGCGAGACGAATCGCGTCTCGCCCGCGTCTCGGACGGCGTGCGCGTCAGGGTTGTCGGCCACTCCGCGAGGCTACCGGTCGCCGTTAACGGGCCGGAACCTGCTGCTGGCCGTTGCCGTTACCGGCGTTCGGCGGCGTCGTCGTCTCCGGTTCCGCCGGCACTGCCGGGGCCGCCGTGGTCGGCCTCGGTGCCAGACCCGGAATCGGAATGGTGATCCCGGGCAGGATCTCCACCGGCGACGGCGTCACGATCACCGGCGGCACAAGCTCCGTCGGCAACTGGAACGTGCTCGTCGGCGGCGCCGACGTCTTGGTCGGTGCCGGCGCCGAATAGGCCGGGATACCCGACTGGCCACCGATCGCACCCGGCTTCGGGAACTTCTCGACGTCGGTGCCCTCGAGGGCGCCGTCCATCGTGTCCTTCCAGATGTCGGAAGGCAGACCGGAACCGTAGATCATCGCGCCGCCGCTGTTCTCCAGCGCCTGACCGTCGGTGGTGCCCACCCAGACCGCCGTGGACAGCGAAGGCGTGTACCCGACCATCCAGGCGTCCTTGTTCTTCCCGGTGTCGCCGAGCTGCGCGGTACCCGTCTTGGCTGCCGACGGGCGTCCGCCCGCCAGGTTGTGGCCGCGCGAGTACCCGGCGATGGGCTCCATCGCCGACGTCACGTTGTCGGCGACGTCCTTGTCGATGCGGTCCTCGCCGGTGTCGCCGCCGCGGTCGAGCAGCACCGTTCCGTCCGCGCTCACGACCTTCTGCACGAAGTGCGGGGCGTGGTACGTACCCGAGGCGGCCAGCGTGGCGTACGACGACGCCATGTCGAGGACCCGCGACTGGTACTGGCCGAGCACGATGCCGTTGTTCGGACCATTGCCGTCCGGCTCGGTCAGCGAAGCACCGACGCCGGGGATCTCCTTCGGGATGCCCGCCTTGTGGGCCATGTCGGCGATCGCCTGCGGTCCACCGTCGAGTTCGAGTTCCTGACGATAGAAGCTGGTGTTCAGCGAACGCTTCAGCGCCTCGGCGATGGTGCAGGTGCCGCAGCCCTCACCCTCGACGTTGCTGATGGTGATGCCGTTGACCGTCAGCTCCGAGCTGTCGTACATCTGCGACAGCGGGATGCCCTGGTCGAGTGCCGCGGCGAGACCGAACACCTTGAACGACGAACCGGTCTGCAGTCCGGCGTTCGCGAAGTCGTAACCACCGCCGTCCTCGCCGCCGTAGTACGCACGCACCGCGCCGGTCTTCGGATCGACCGACACGACACCGGTACGCAGGTTCTCCGGCTCACCCTCCATGTTGGAGCGGGCCGAATCCACCGCCGCCGCCTGGGCGACCGGGTCGATCGTCGTGGTGATCTCGAGGCCCTCGGTGTTGAGCAGCTGCTCGCTGATCCCCGCCTCACCCAGCTCCCGCAGAACCTGGTTCTTGATCAGGCCCTCCGGTCCGGAGTCCTGGTTGCCGTTGTCGACCTGCGCGATCGGCACGTACGGCGGGTACTGCATCACCGACCGGGCCGACTGCTCGAGCGTTCCCGCCGACACCATGCCGTCGAGCACATAGTTCCAGCGCGCCTGCGCACCCTCCGGGTTGGTCTCCGGATCGAGCAGCGACGGCAGCTGGATCGACGACGCCAGCACCGCGCTCTCCTCGACCGTCAACTGGTCGACGGGCTTGTTGAAATACGCCTTCGACGCGGCCGCGATGCCGTACGCACCACGCCCGAAGTAGATGGTGTTCAGGTACGCGGCGAGGATGTCGTCCTTGGACCACTCGCGGGCCATCTTCGACGAGATGACGAGTTCCTTCATCTTTCGCGTCAGCGAACGCTCGGAACCGACCATCGTCTTCTTCACGTACTGCTGCGTGATGGTCGAGCCACCGCCGGCACTGTCCTTGCCCAGGACGTTGTCGCGGGCGGCACGCGCGAAACCACCGATCGAGAAGCCGGGGTTCGAGTAGAAGTCCCGGTCCTCGGCAGCGAGCACCGCGTCACGGGTGTGCTTCGGGATCTGGTCGAGCGTCACCTCGGTGCGGTTGCCCTCCGGCGGCACGACCTTGCTGAGCACCGACGTTCCGTCGGACGCGTAGATCGTGGCCACCTGGTTGGTCTTGAGGTCGCCGGGGCGCGGAACGTCCTGGACGACGTACGCCGCCATGAACAGCAGGATCGGGATGATCAGGCCCATCGCGACGCACGCGTACGCCGTCCGGCGAACGATCTTCCACCGCGACTTCTTCGCAGGTGTCTTCTTGCCACCCTTCGGCGGTTCGCCACCGCGGCCGCCGCCGGTCTTGCGACCGTTCGACGGCGGAGGCCCCGGCGGGCGCCCACCGGGTCCCGACTGGTTGCGTGCCACCGCGGGCGCGCCGACAGGACGTCCGGGCGGCGGGCCCGGACGACGCGGCGGGGGACCCGGCGGACGGCCACCGCCCTGCGGCGGCGGACCGGGACGACGAGGCGGCGGGCCGGGGGGACGGCCACCACCCTGCGGGGGCGGGGGCGGCATCCGTCGCGGCGGCATGCCGCCCGATTGCGGCGGGGGCCCACCCGCAGGCTGTCCGCCGCGGGGTGGTGGACCTCCGGGGCGCCCCTGTGGCGGGGGGCCACTCGGTCGTCTCGGTCCGTTCGGTCGATCACCCGGGGCGTTGCTGCGGGGGGAACTCACGTACAAATCTCCAGTGGTTGTGGACCGGCTTCAGTCCTGCGTTACGTCTGTGGGCACTCTTCTGCCCGCGTCCGTGTTCGGGCGTGTCTACTCGCTCGCGGTACGACGGCTCGGAGGCCGCGGCCGTGGCGACGACCGCCTGGGCCGTTTCGGTTCGGGCACGGTACCGAGAACATAGGACTGGACCAAATGGTTCCAGCTGCATGTCCGGCACACCTCGACCACGTGAACCGAGAACTCCTCCTGAGTGGACGCGAGACGCACCAGCTCCTCGGCCGTACGAGCCGAACCCGACACCGGGCCCAACTTGTCACCGAAGACCCAGGAGACCAGAGTCAACTGCTCCTTACGGCAGATCGGGCACACCACGTCACTGCCCTTGCCGTGGAACTTTGCGGCACGAAGCAGGTAGGGGCTGGCGTCACACACCTCCGTGACACCCGTCCTGCCCGAGTAGACCTCGGCCAGGAGAGACCGGCGCTGAAGCGCATAGTCCACCACCTGCCGCTGTATCCGCACGGAGACCAGAGTACGTGCGTCGCGTCTGGAGAGAAGGGGTCGGTCGAGTGACGCTGGTCAAACACGGTTGCCGCACTACGATGCCGGTGTGGCCTCAGGACCGTCCTCGCAGACTCGCGCACGTGACCTCGATCGGGTCAACGCATGCAGCCAGCTCGACGCCGCCTACGCCGACGGGCAACTGGGCGCCGACGAGTACCACGACCGCACCGCTCAGGCCATGTCGGCGAAGACCCTCGCCGAGCTGAACCTGCTGATCAGCGACCTGCAGCTGCCGTCGTCGATCACCGCTCAGGCACCTGTCCGGGCATCGGGATCACCCCGCCGGGCACTGCGGATCGCGATCGCGTGCGGGGCCGTGATCGCGGTCGGCGCGATCGGTCTCGCGCTCACCGAGCAGGACGGTCCGGACCCCGTCACCCCACCGGTCCCGGTGCAGGTCGAGAAGCCCCTTGTCCAGCCGGAGGTCGAGGTGCCCGCGGTGGAGCCGATCATCGTGGGCCAGGCGCAGCCCCTCACCCAGGACGGGATCTACGCCCTCTTCGAGCAGTACCGGCAGAAGTTCGGCGACCTCACCGTCCACGAACTGGGGTTGTACGACAAGTACGCGATCCTGTCGCGGACCGCCCCGGACGCGCCCGACAAGGTCGACCGGTACGACTTCCGCGGCGGGTTCAAGACGTCGGGCATCCGCACGCAACGCCTTCCCGGAACCGGTGAGGTCGACCTCGCTCAGGTCGACGTCCCCGCACTCGTCGCGCTCATCGCCGACGCACCGCGGCTGGTCGGAGTCCCGGACGGCACCATCGGGCACGTTCTCCTCGCCGACGGCGGCAAGGGACCGACGATCAACGTGTACGTCTACGACAAGCAACAGACCGGTGGGGGCTACCTGCGGGCGACGGTCGGCGGAGACGTATGGCAGGTGAACCCAGCGAGTTAGGGCTTGTCTCCCCTAAGATCCTCCCGTGGCCAGCCGATACCCACCGAACACGCGGGCACGCGACATCGATCGAGCCAACACGTCCGCACTGGTCGACGCCGCGTTCGGCGACGGCCAGATCGACGACGCGGAACACCGCGCGATGTCCGACCTCGCCGCGGAGGCGCGCACCCTCGCCGACCTCGAGGTCCTGGTCAGCGACCTGCAACGACCCGCCGACGCACCACCGGACGCACGTCCCCCACGCGACACCGCCAAGCACTGGTTCCCGGCCGCCGTCGCCGTCGCCGCAATCGTGGCGGCCGTCGGCGCCTTCACGCTCGTCGACAGCGACGACGCGCAGGCCACCGTGACGCCCGTCGCGCAGCAGGTCGATTTCGATTCCGTCGAACCGCTGGTCGTCGCGACACCTAATCCCGTCACCCCCGAGGGCATGAAGCTGTTCCTCGACCGGTACCGCGCCAAGTTCGGCGACCTGATCGTCGACGACCTCACGCTCTACGAGGGCGGCCACGCGAGTATGGAACGCGCGCTACCCCTCGAACCGAACCGGATGGTGAGCTACGACTACCGCGGGGGGTTCACGCCGTCGGGAACCCCGACCACCCGGAAGGTCGACACACCAGTGTTCGACCTGTCGACGCTGAACCTCGACAAGATCGGCGGAACGGTCGTGGGCGCCCCGGTGAGCCTCAACGTCCCCGACGGAGAAGTCAGCCACATCTCGTTCGAGGCCGACGACGACGGCCCCACCGTGTCGATCTACGTGACCAACGAGTTCAGCGAGAGCGGACACATGGAACTCGCCCCGTCCGGTGAGCCACTGAGCGTCTATCCCTTCGGCCGATAGGACGCAGATGCCCAGGACCACACTCGCCGGTATCCGCGCCCGCGACTCCGACCGCGCCGACGCCTGCGGAATGCTCGACGCCGCACTCGCCGACGGGCAACTGTCCGCGGAGGAACACGCCTCCCGCACCTCCACGGCGATGCGGGCGAAGACGTTCGACGAACTCGACCGCCTCGTCGGGGACCTCCAGATCCCCAGTCGGCTCGCGGCCAGCCCCGTCGTGTCCCCGCGACGCCGCCGATCGTCGCGACGATGGGTGTACGCCGCGGTCCTCGTGGTCGCCGCGGCCGCCGTGGGCGGCATCGCCGGAGCCGTCGTGAACAGCGACATCGGCCCGTCGAAGTCGGTGCCGAACCTGACCACCGGCGCCGGCCTGCACTTCTTCCTCGACGAATACCGCGCCGAATACGGCGACACCGTCGCCGACGAACTCGGCCTCTACCCCGCCCACGCCGTCTTCGACCGGCCGTCCACCGGCAACGCCCGGCAATCCGACTCCTACCTCTACGACGGCGAATTCGACGACTGGGGCGGCTCCTCCACCCGATCCGACGACGAGAAGTCCTTCGACCTCGGCACCGTCGACCAGGTCGCGATCGCAGGACTGCTCGCCGGAGCACCCGAAACCCTGCGCGTCCCCGACGGCGCGGTGGAGATCGTCTCCTTCCGGTACGAACCCGGGTCCGACGACGGACCGCCGGCCATCTCCATCCACGTCGAGAACGCCGCCGGCCACACCGGACACATGGTCGTCGGATTCGACGGCGAACCGTTCGACATCTACCCGTACGAGGGCTGAGCGTCCGTCGCGCCCGTCGCCCGATGTGACATCCGTTCGGTCAGACGGCACCGCTGCGACATTCGGCGACACAGCCGGCCGCCCGGACCTCCGTTAACAACCTGTGACGGCTTGTCTCATGTATCGAGCGGGCGTATCGTCCTATATATCGGTGCGATATAGTTTTGAATCGCATCACACGGTTAGGTCGGGCGACTCAGGGGGTGGACGTGCTCGAATTGGCAATTCTCGGGCTGCTCCACGAGTCACCCATGCACGGATACGAGCTGCGCAAACGGTTGACGGGGCTGCTGGGTGCATTTCGCGCCTTTTCCTACGGTTCCCTCTACCCGACGCTTCGACGCATGCAGGCAGACGGTTTGATCGCCGAGGACGCAGGCCCTCCGGGGACCGTCAAGCGTCGCGCCCGCCGCGTCTATCAGCTCACGCCGATCGGCAAGGAGCGGTTCAAGGAACTGGTCGCCGACACGGGTCCGCAGAACTACACCGATGACGGATTCGGCGTTCATCTCGCCTTCTTCAGCCGCACTCCCGCAGAGGCGCGGATGCGGATTCTCGAAGGCAGACGACGCCAGGTCGAGGAGCGCCGGGAGGCACTTCGCGACGCGATCGGAAAAGCGAGCGGCACGCTGGATCGCTACACCAAGCAGCTCCACCAGCTCGGTCTCGAATCCAGCGAGCGTGAAGTGCGCTGGCTCAACGAGCTGATCGCCGCCGAGCAATCGACAGCAACACCTAAGAAAAAAGGAGAACCCGACCATGGGTGAGAACAGCACCGCGGTGCGCGTGGCCATTGTGGGCGTGGGGAACTGTGCCTCGTCCTTGGTTCAGGGCGTGCAGTACTACAAGGATGCCGACGAGACGGCGACCGTTCCCGGCCTCATGCACGTCAAGTTCGGCAAGTACCACGTGCGCGACGTCCAGTTCGTCGCCGCGTTCGACGTCGACGCCAAGAAGGTCGGATTCGACCTCTCCGAGGCCATCTTCGCCAGCGAGAACAACACCATCAAGATCGCCGACGTCCCGCCGGCCGACGTTCCGGTGTTGCGCGGGCCCACCCTCGACGGCATCGGCAAGTACTACGCCGAGACCATCGAGATCTCCGAGGCCGAGCCCGTCGACGTCGTCAAGGCTCTGAAGGACGCCAAGGTCGACGTCCTGGTCTCGTACCTGCCCGTGGGTTCCGAGAACGCCGACAAGTTCTACGCCCAGTGCGCCATCGACGCGGATGTCGCGTTCGTCAACGCCCTGCCCGTGTTCATCGCCTCCGACCCCGAGTGGGCTGCGAAGTTCAAGGACGCCGGCGTCCCGATCGTCGGTGACGACATCAAGTCGCAGGTCGGTGCCACCATCACCCACCGCGTGATGGCGAAGCTCTTCGAAGACCGCGGCGTGCAGCTCGACCGCACCATGCAGCTGAATGTCGGCGGCAACATGGACTTCAAGAACATGCTCGAGCGTGATCGCCTGGAGTCGAAGAAGATCTCCAAGACGCAGGCCGTGACGTCGAACCTGACCCGCGACCTCGGTCCGGGCAACGTGCACATCGGCCCGTCGGATCACGTCGGCTGGCTCGACGACCGCAAGTGGGCGTACGTCCGCCTCGAGGGTCGCGCCTTCGGTGACGTTCCACTGAACCTGGAGTACAAGCTCGAGGTCTGGGACTCCCCGAACTCGGCCGGCATCATCATCGACGCCGTCCGCGCAGCCAAGATCGCCAAGGACCGCGGCATCGGCGGACCCGTCTACCCGGCGTCCGCGTACCTGATGAAGTCCCCGCCGGTCCAGATGGCGGACGACAAGGCTCGCACCGAGCTCGAGGCGTTCATCATCGACGCGTAACCCACCGCGCAGCACTATCGGGCGAATGCACCTTTCGTCGTCTTCACGGCGATGAAAGGTGCATTCGCCTTTGTGTTCGATTTCTTGTCAGACCCTCCCTCTACGGTGACACCCAGGATTCATCGAGGGAGGCGTGATGTCCGACAACACTTTCGATCGAGAGATCGACGACGCCTGGACCGAGCTCCAGGACCGTCTGACCGGGTACGTGCACGCGATGGAGGACGACGACGAACTGGTGCTGCAGTCGCAGTACGACAGCGTCGACGACGGCCTCGTCGAGACCGCCGCGTGCGTGCGGTTCTTCGCCTGGGCCGGCGACAAGGTGCGGTGCGAGGTGCCGTCCAACCGCTTCCTGCACCCGGCGCGCGCGCTCACCGAGGAGGAGCACGATCGGCTGATCGAGCTCGGCTGGAACCGCCCCGACCTGTGCGAGCACGTCGACGAGGGCAACGGTTCCGCGTCGTACTACCTCGACGCCGACCGCGAGGACGCCCACCTGCTGGCGTCGATGACGGTCACCGTGTTCCGGGAGATCTGGGACCTTCTGCATCCCTCGTTCCTGAAGGCGATCACCGGTGGGCGGGGCGAGACCCCGGAGTTCGGTACCGCTGATGTCCCGGCCCAGCTGCGCGACGGTGCCGGATTGCGCGACCGTGTCGATGCCGCGGTCGAATCCATGCTCGAGCAGGAGCCGGGCAAGGACGCGGACGGCGACATCCTCGTCTGGGTCGGCGACCTTCCCACGTATGTGCGGGTGATCGAGGAGGACGCTCGCGTCGAGGTGTTCGCCCGCGTGGTCCACACGATCAGCGATCGCACGCGCACCGCGGAGGCGCTCGCCGACCTCAATCGCCAATGGTCCGACATCAAGTTCCTGCTCATCGTCGACAACGTGGTCGCCGTCATGCGCGTCGACGGGTCACCGTTCGTGGCGGATCACCTGGTGTCGGTGTTCCGGATGTTCGAGCATTTCGTGGACACCGTCGACGACGCGTTCGCCGAAAGGCTCGGTGGCAAACTCAATTCCACTCCCGAAGCCACCTCCTCGTACGCCGAGCACGAATGCGAGGACGAGTTTCCCGCAGCCCTCGTGACGCTGATCCACCTCGATTCCGAGAGCGGGCTCGATCCCGACGACGTGGCGGAGATCTGCGGACGCGACCGCGACACCATCCTCGAGTTCCTCCGGCTCTGTTCCGAGCAGGAGATCGAGTGGCGCCACAACGCGGAACTCGCCCGCGAGGAGGAGCCCGAAGAGGCCGACATGTGCGAGGACGAGGCGAGGGCCTGGGCCAAGACCAAGGAAAGCCTCCGCGCCGCGCTGCGGGCCGTGGTGCTGCCGAACCGTAGCCGGAACCAGCGAGGGCCTCAGGGCGGGTTGTTCGAACTCCCTTCGGAGCCGAAGCTTTTCGACGGATTCACCGACTGAGCTCCAGCTCGACGGGGCGGCGGATTTCCATTCGCCACGTGTTTCCGCCCAGTTGATTTGAAGGATCGTCACAACAACCCCCGGCTCCCCGAGGGACCACGCCCGATTCGGGACCAAATACCCTCTCCACGAATGTCATTCAGTCAACCGACAGGATATCTGTTACATCCGGTTTGTCTGGTACAAGTACTGTGCCACGCCTTAGACAACCCCTTCGGTAGGTTCGAGCAATAGGCGGGCGAACCACGCCTAATCTAAGGAAACACATGACCTACCCGCCTCAGCCGCCCTACGACCCGCGCCAAGCGCAGCCGCAGCAGCAGTTCCCTCAAGCACAACAGCCCGCCCACGGTCAGAATCCCCAACAAGCCTATGGCCAGACTCCGCCACCGCCCTACGGCCCGCCTCCCGGCTACCAGCCCCTGGCTACGCCTCCACAAGGACCGAAGAAAACGAAGATGTGGCCGTGGATCGTTGGCATTATTGTCGCGATCATCGTGATCTCGAGCCTCGCAAACGGCGGCGAGAAGGAGGAAAGCTCTTCCGCGAGTTCGACAACGCAGGCGATCACACCGATCGCCGAAGCAGATGCAGGGTCTGCTGCTGCGCCCACTGTCATCCCGGCGGTGCAAGAGCCCACAGCTGGAATCGGTGCCGAGGTTCATGACGGAAAGTTCGCGTTCGTCGTCACCGGCATCGAGACCGGCCTGTCCTCGATCGGTGACAACCCGTATCTCGCGGAGGACGCGGACGGCCAGTTCATACTGGTTCACGTCAACGTCACCAACATCTCTGGCAAGCCGCAGAGCTACTTCGGGTCGAATCAGACGTTGGTCGACGTTTTGGGCCGGGAGTTCACGAACAACACCATGGCAGCCATCAATGTCGACGCCGAGAACGCGATCGGCGGCGATATCAATCCGGGAATCACCAAGTCGGTGACCATCGTCTTCGACATTCCGGTCGACGCCACCCCGAAGGCAATCGAAGTGCACGACTCGATGTTCTCCGGCGGTGCAACCATCTCGCTGACGCAGTAGTCGGCTCGACCCGTGACCGTGCCCCCTCCTGAGCAAGATGGGGACACGGCGCTTCCCGTCGGCTAACCCGGCAGCGGGATGATGACGCCCGGCAGGATTTCGATCTGGGTCGGCGCCGGGACTGGTGCGGGCACCGGCGGAACGGGCGGGACCGGGACGGCCGGGGGCGGAACCTCGACGGGCGCGGGAGTGGGCGCGCCGGGCGGCGGGACAACCCCGCTGGTGCCGGTTCCCGTTCCGTCGCCGCTGGTTTGACCGGTCCACGTGGGCACACCGGCTTGGCCGCCGATCGGGTCGGGCCACGGGAAGTCTTCCCAATCGGTGTCATCGAGGGCGCCGTCCATCGTGTCTTTCCAGATGTCGGACGGCAGACCCGAACCGTAGACCAGCCCACCCCAGCTGTTGTTGATGGCGGTCGCATCGGCCTTGCCGATCCACACCGCTGTCGACAGCGACGGCGTGTAACCGACCATCCAGGCGTCCTTGTTCTCACCGGTGTCCCCGAGCTGCGCCGTCCCGGTCTTCGCCGCGGACGGGCGTCCCCCGGCCAGCGCGTGGCCCCGCGAGTAGGAGGCGATCGGCATCAGTGCCTGACTGATGTTGTCGGCCACCGCGGCATCGAGCCGGCGCTCACCCGGGCTGGGTGCGCGGTCCAGGAGCACGACGCCGTCGGCGGTCACGACCCGCTGCACGAAATACGGCTGGTGATAGATGCCCGACGCCGCGAGTGTCGCGTACGCGGACGCCATGTCGATCGGCCGCGACAGGTACTGGCCGAGGACGATGCCGCCCTCGGGTTCGCCGCCGTTCTCGCTGAGCGTCTTGCCCTGCACCCCGGGAACGAACTCCGGGATCCCCGCCTTGTGGGCGGCGTCGGCGATGGCCTGCGGACCGTTGTCCAGCAACATCATCAACCGGTAGAAGCTCGTGTTCAGCGACCGCTTCGTCGCCTCCGCGATGGTGCAGGTGCCGCAGGACTCGCCCTCGACATTCCCGATCTGCACGGTGCCGACGGTCAGCGGTGCACTGCTGAAGCGGGCGGAGAGGGGGATGCCCTGCTCCAGCGCCGCGGCCAGGCCGAACACCTTGAACGATGACCCGGTCTGTAACGGCGCCTGGGCGTAGTCGAAGCCGGCGCCGTCCTCGCCGCCGTAGTACGTGCGCACACCGCCGGTGCGGGGGTCGATGGACACGACCGCGGTCCGCAGCCCCGGATCCTCACCTTCGAGGTTGTCGTGGACGGCGTCGATCGCGGATTGCTGCGCCCGCGGGTCGATCGTGGTGGTGATCTGCAGCCCCTCGGTGTTGAGGGTCTGCTCGGAGATCCCCGCATCCGACAACTCGCGCAGCACCTGGTTGCGGATCAGGCCGTCGGGACCCGGCGCGGAGTTGGCGTCGGTGGGCCGGTTGGACGGCGCGGTGACCGGGAATTCCGCCGCACTGCGGTCCTGCTGACTGAGCACACCCATCGCGACCATGCCGTCGAGGACGTAGTTCCAGCGCGCCTGCAGCTGGTCGAGGTTGGCCTCGGGGTCGAGGTAGGACGGGCTCTGGATCACGGATGCGAGCACCGCACCCTCGGCCACCGACAGGTCGCCGACCGGTTTGTCGAAGTAGGCGCGCGACGCCGCCTCGATGCCGTACGCGCCGCGCCCGAAGTAGATGGTGTTCAGGTAGGCGGCGAGAATCTCGTCCTTGGACCACTCGCGAGCCATCTTGGTGGAGATCACGAGTTCGCGCATCTTGCGGTACACGTTGCGGTCCGCGCCGACCAGCACGTTCTTGACGTACTGCTGCGTGATCGTCGACCCGCCGCCCGCGCTTTCCTTGCCGAGGACGTTGTCGCGGGCGGCACGCATGAACCCGGTGACGGAGAAGCCGGGGTTGGAGTAGAAGTTGCGGTCCTCCGCCGACAGGACGGCGTCGCGGATGTGCTGGGGAATGGCGTCGAGCGCGATCTCGGTGCGGTTGCCCTCCGGCGGGATCACCTTGGTCAGCTCGGTGGTGCCGTCGGCAGCGAAGACGGTGGCCACCTGGTTGGTCTTCATGTCCGACGGGCGCGGGATCTCGGCGCGGACGTAACTGACCAGGAACGCGACAAAGGGGACGACCAGCAGCAATGCGATCACGACCAGGCTCACGCGGCGGACCGTGCGCCACCGGTTGCGCTTCTTCGTCCCGTCCGGTGATGGAGTGCTCGTGTCAGCCGAACCGTCGTCTACGGGCGGTGTGGCCCCCGGATCGGGGGCATGATTGCCCGTCTCGTCGTTGCCAGAGCTCACTTACACACTCCCGGTCAGTTATCCGGTCACGGAGGATCATCGCACCCACCCGTACGTATGTTATGTGAACGGCCTCCAGTGTGACGCGCGCCGCGCTAACGCTCAGCAAATATCCATACCGACCGTACTGTTTCAGCGCACCCGATTTCGGGCGACGATCGCCAGCGCCGACAGCACCAGGCAACCGAGCAACACCACCGCGGGGGTGACGCCGGGGTCGCCGCGGACGACCTCGACGACCGCGGCGATGAACGCCATCACCGTGAAGAACCCGAGGATGCCGATCAAAACCTCGAGCCGCTGCCGCTTCGCCACCGGATGCACGACCGGCCCCTAACTCTTCACGCCGCCGGCCGTCAGGCCCGACACGATGCGACGCTGGAACAGCAGCACCATGATCACCAGCGGAATGGTGACGATCGTGCCCGCCGCCATGATCGCCGCGTACGGCACGACGTGCGGGTCGTTGCCGGAGAACCGGGCGATCGCGACCGTGACCGGTTCGGTGGCGTCGCTGGAGAGTTGGCTGGCGAGCAGGTACTCGTTGACGGTCGCGATGAACGCGAGGATGGCGGTGGTGAACAGGGCGGGCGCCGCGAGCGGCAACATCACCAGACGGAACGCCTGACCGCGGCTGGCGCCGTCGATGCGGGCTGCCTCCTCGAGCTCCCAGGGGAGTTCCTTGAAGAACGACGTCAGCGTGTAGATGGTGAGCGGCAGGACGAACGAGATGTTCGGGATGATCATCGCCTGGTAGGTGCCGATCCAGCCGATGTTCGTGAACAGCTGGAACAGCGGAGTGACGAGGGCGACGACGGGGAACATCGACGCGCCGAGCACGATGCCGACCACCACGTACTTGAACCGGAACTCGATGCGGGCCAGCGCGTAGGCGGTGAAGATGCCGACGGCGAGGGCGACGACGGTGGTGATTCCGCCGATGATCATGCTGTTGACGACGGCCCGGGTGAAGTTGTTGCCGCTGCTCGTCGACAGTGCGTTCTGGAAGTTCTCGAGCGTGAGGTGGGTGGGCCAGGGTGTGGTGTCGAACGTGTAGTCGGGGTCGCGGAACGCCGTCACGATCATCCAGTAGAACGGTGCGAGCCCCCAGACGAGGATGATCGCGACACCGATGTAGATGCGGGAGTTCTTGAAAGCGAACCGCTTCGGACGGTTGCGGGGGACGGGCCTGCTCGGGAGTTCGAGCTCCGGGGCGCGATGGGTCACGGCTTCGGCCCCTTTCGCTGGGCTTCCTGAGTCTCGACGGCGTTGGCGCCGAGGAACTTCACGAGGACGAACGCCACCGCGAAGATCAGGAGGAACGTGATGGTGGAAAGTGCGGACGCGCTGTTGAACCCTTGCCGCACCTGGTCGACCACGAGGATCGACACCGTCGTGGTGGCGGGGTTGCCGCCGGTCAGGATGGCGGGCAGGTCGTACATGCGCAGGGCGTCCATCGTGCGGAACAGGATCGCGACCATCAGCGCCGGCTTCACCAGCGGGAGCGTGATCTGCCGGAACCGCTGCCACGCGGAGGCGCCGTCGACCCGCGCCGCCTCGTACACGTCCTGCGGGATCATCTGCAGTCCGGCGAGGATCAGCAGGGCCATGAAGGGGGTGGTCTTCCAGACGTCCGAGATGATCACCGCGAATCGGGCGGGCCAGGCGTCCGACGTCCACAGGATCTCGGTGCCGAGGAGGCGGTTGGCGATGCCGTCGTAGGCGAAGATGAAGTACCAGAGCTTGGCGGTGACCGCGGTCGGGATGGCCCACGGGATCAAGACCGCCGCACGCAGCAGGGCGCGGCCCTTGAACGTCTTGCCCATGATGATCGCCATCCACAGGCCGATCGCGACCTCGAGGCCCACCGTGACGACGGTGAAGAACGCTGTGTTCCCGACGGCCGACCAGAACTGCGAGCCGAGCGTGCCGGGCGGGCACGCCACCGCCACGCCGCTCGGGGAGGTGCACTGCTGCAGAATCCAGTGCGTGTAGTTGGTGAACCCGGCCCAGCCGCCCTCGACGAACATGCCGGTCGTCGGATCGAGTCCCGCGTCCTTCTGGAACGACATCACCACTGCCCGGATCACCGGGTAGCCGATGACGACGGCCAGCACAGCCAGCGTCGGGACGACGAACAGCCACGCGCGGCGACTGCTCAGCCCAAAGCGCCGCCTGCTCTCGCTCTTCTCACGCGAACCGCGGCCGGGGTCGGAATCCCCGGCCGCGGGACGGGCCGGCGCTCCACTGGTGGTCCCAGTCGGAACGGCCATGTTCACTCCTGTGCTCTACGAGCCTGCGGACTGGATGCCGGACTGCATGTCCGTGATCGCCTGATCCACCGACTTCTCACCCTTGATGGCAGCGTAGGCGTTGTCCTGCACGGCCTTCGACACAGCGGGGTAGAACGGCGTGACCGGACGGGGAACGGCGTTCTCGATCGACACCTTCAGCGTCGGCATGAACGGGTAGGCCGCGATGATCTCCGGGTCGTCGTACAGTGCGGCGCGGACCGGCGGCAGCGAGCCCATGGCGATGATCCGCTGAGCCTGCTCACCCTGCAGGAAGGTGAGGAAGTCGCGGGCCGTCGCCTTGTTCTCGGAGTACGCGCTGATGGCGGCGTTGTAGCCACCGAGGGTCGAGGCGCCGATGCCGTCCTTGCCGGGCAGCGGGGCGACCGCGAACTTGCCCTTGACCGCGGACGAATCCTTGTCGGCCGTGCCGTACACGTAGGGCCAGTTGCGCAGGAACAGCGCCTTGCCGTCCTCGAACGCCTTTTGGCTCTCCGGCTCCTTGAACGTGGTGTCCTGGGCCGGGATGTCGCCGTCCTTGAAGTTGTCGACCAGCACCTGCAGGCCGGCGCGGGCCTCGGGGCTGTCGATGGTCGGCGTCTTGCCGTCCTCGCCGACGAACGAGCCGCCGTACGCGTTGATGACCTCGGCGGTGTTCACCGTCAGGCCCTCGTACGGTGCGAACTGACCGGCGTAGCAGTCGATGTTGTTGGTCTTCGCGACCTCACACGCGGCGGCCAGCTCGTCCCACGTCTTCGGTGCGGCGGGCAGCAGGTCGCTGCGGTAGTACAGCAGGCCGCCGTTGGTGTTCTTCGGCGCCGCGTACTGGGTGCCGTTGTAGGTGGCGCTGTCGACCGTGGCGGGGAGGATTCCGGTGTTGTCCACCGCGAACTCGCCGGTCAACGGCTGCAGCCAGCCCTTGGCCGCGAACTCCGCGGTCCAGGGGACGTCGAGTGCCACGACGTCGTAGTCGGACTGCTTGGCCTGCAGGTGCTGGACCAGGTCGTCGTGCGCCTGATCGGCGTCGTTCGACTGCTCCTTGAACGTCACCTGCTCGTCCGGGTGCTCGGCGTTCCATGCGTCGATGATCTGGCGGACGACACCGGTCTCGGTTGTGTCCTTGCCCTCGACGTACGTGATGGGTCCGCGACCGTCGAGGTTCTCCGACGTGGAGTCGCTGCCGCTGTCGCTCGAGCAAGCGGTGAGCGTGACCAGCGAGGCAGCGGTGGCAAACACCGCGGCGCGCCGGACCGCTCTCGAAATCTGAACCATGGAGTCTCCCCGTAGGTAGATGTGGATGAACCCGTTACCGGCACGACGGAACTCGGGGCACCGGCGCGGTGTCGGAACATACTGTGGCATGGAACACCGTCGAAGGCCCGCATTACCCCCGACCTGAATCGGTCAGGAACCGCTCCGGCCACCGCGGGGTCAGCTCAGCCGGTAGCCCTCGGACGCCGAGAACAGGTGCACCTGGGACGGGTCGACGTGCAGTTTCACCAGGTCACCCTTGCGGGGTGGGTTCCGCCAGTCGGCGCGGGCCACCAACTGCTGCGTCTCCCCGTTGACGGTGCTGCGGCCGTAGATGTAGGCGTCGGATCCGAGTTCCTCCACCACCGCGACCTCCATCGGGATGCCGGTGGTCGACAGTTCCAGGTGTTCGGGGCGGATCCCGACGACCACCTGACGCTCGTCGCTGTCGGCACGCAGCTGCCGGGGCAGCGGGATGGTCGCGTCGCCGAGCACGACGCCGTCGGACGTGATCGGCAGCGTGAAGAGGTTCATCGACGGCGACCCCATGAAACCGGCGACGAACACGTTGACGGGCTTGTTGTAGAGGTCGCGGGGCGACGCGCACTGCTGCAGCACCCCGTCCTTCAGCACCGCCACCCGGTCGCCCATCGTCATGGCCTCGACCTGGTCGTGCGTCACGTACACCATGGTGGTCTCGAGGCGGCGCTGCAGCTGCGCGATCTGGGTGCGCGTCTGCACCCGAAGCTTGGCGTCGAGGTTGGACAGCGGCTCGTCCATCAGGAACACCTGCGGCTGCCGGACGATGGCGCGTCCCATCGCGACACGCTGCCGCTGGCCGCCGGACAGCGCCTTCGGCTTGCGGTCCAGGTACGGCTCGAGGTCGAGGAGTTTCGCCGTCTCCTCGACGCGCGTGCGGATGTCGTCCTTCGCGGCGCCGGCGAGCTTGAGCGCGAAACCCATGTTCTCGGCCACCGACATGTGTGGGTACAGCGCATAGTTCTGGAACACCATCGCGATGTCGCGTTCCTTGGGTTCCTGGGTGGTGACGTCGCGGTCACCGATGAGGATCCGCCCGCTGTGGACGTCCTCGAGCCCGGCCAGCATCCGCAGCGACGTCGACTTGCCGCAGCCGGACGGGCCGACGAGGACCAGGAACTCACCGTCCTCGATCTTCAGGTCGAGCGTATCGACGGCCGGCTTGTCCGAGCCGGGGAACAGGCAGGTGGCACCGTCATAGGTCACTGTGGCCATGAACGTCGAAGTCCCTTCTACCCGGCGCCGCGCACAGGTGCGTGAAAATGTACCTGTTGACGCACTTTCTCACTCACCTGTGGGTCGGCGGATGATCGGCTCGCACAACCGCCGTCAGTCCTCCTCGCGCCGCCACCGATGTCGATGCGGCCGAATTACCCTCGGTCCGAATCGCGTTGGCCACATTCATGTACAGGTTTCTCCACAGGTGGGGATGAACGCCTCGATGGGTCGGGGGCGTGAATGCCGCGTGAACACCATGAGTCGCGGGTGTGACCGTAACGAGACCTCCTGCCGCAGGGGCGCTTCGCGCCCGTGCGCCTTTTTGGTTGTCCTAGCTACCAGAACGGCGCACGGGTGGCGGAGCCGCCTCGAACCGGTCCGGGCTGTCCACGACACCCGCGCTGCAGGCGGTCAGGCGGGGTTCGGTGCGGGTCGTGCGCACCCGGACCCGGTCGGTGCCGTCCGGGTGCCGGACCAGGACGTCGGTGTCGCCGTCCGGTCGCGGGACCGCCGACAGCGGGGTCACGTCGTCGAGTCCGAGCAACGACCGCTCGACCCTGACGGTGTGCTCGGCGAACTGCAGCACCGGGTCGTCGGTGCACCGGCCGCGGTAGTGTTCGAGCACCACCCGTCCGCGATCATGCTCGGCGACAATGTGTTCCGCGGCCTCCGCGGTGACCCGGCCGTAGTAGATGCCCGACGGCAGGCACACCACGGTCGCGGCGAACCGGTCGCCGCCGACGTGCGTCGACTCCCAGACCCGTCCGTCGCGGTGGCCGAGACCGGTGACGACGGGGCGTCCGAACGACGCGCAGCAGGCGTCCTTCTTGCCGTGGGTACAGACCAGGAAGAGTGATTCGGTGGCGTCGAGGCGTTCCCCTCGGCCGGGCGGCAGATTCGTGAGGTCCAGGTCGAGATCGAGCAGTTCCCGGTCCTCGCGCACCAGCAGTCGCTCCGCCCAGCCCTCGGTGCGTCCGGGACGCACTAGGTAGACGTGACGTCCGGCGGCGACGTCGCGGCGCTGCCGGGTGCGGATCAGCACCGGACGCACCCCCTCATCGGCGCACCGGACGGCGAGCGCGTCGCCGAGGACCGGATCGAGGCGGCTCTGCCGGAGCCGGTCGCGACCCCACGGTCCGGGTTGCTCGATCAGCAGCCAGCCCCGCACCCGGGGCGCGGTGCCGCACAACGGCTCCTGGAGTGACCGGGAAAGCGCCGCGCACGCCGGTGGCGTCCACCCCTCGGGCGACGTCGTCGTCTGCACGCTCACGCAACAGACTGTATAAGGTTAGGTTCGCCTACCTTCTACCCCCTTCGAGATCGAGGTCCAGGATGCGTTCAGCTACGTGCTCCCGAATGTCACCGACGTCCAATGGCAGGAGATCGTCGACGCCCTGACGCGACGAGAATTCGGTGCCGGGCTGGGAGCAGCCGCGCTGGCCGCCCTCACCGCCGCATGCGCGCGACCCGACGCCGCAACGGGCAGCGACAGCAGCGGGCACCGCACCGTCACCCACGCCATGGGCACGACAACGGTGAGCAACCGGCCCAGTCGCATCGTCGCCCTCGACAGCCTGCCCATCGACACCGTCGTCACGCTCGGGAAGACACCGGTCGGCGCGGCTCAGGCAGGCTCCGCCGACGCGCTGCCTGCCTACCTCGGCGGCGGACTGGACAGCACCACCGTCGTCGGGTCGATCGCCGAACCGAACCTCGAGGCGATCGCCGCGTTGCAGCCCGACCTCATCCTCAGCAGCAAGCAGCGGCACGGCGACCTGTACGACGCGCTGTCGGCGATCGCGCCCACCGTGTTCGCGGTGTCGCCGGCGGTCGACTGGCAGGGGACGCTGCGGTTGTTCGCCGAGGCCATGGGGGAGACGGAAGCAGCCGAGCAGAAGCTGTCGGCGTTCCACGCCCGCACCGCCGCATTGAGCGAAACCAACCGGGGCCGCACCGCGCACGTCATCCGCGTGATGGACGACGGTCTGCGCCTCCACGGACCCGGCACGTTCTCCGGTTCCGTGCTGACCGCGGCCGGCTACACCATCACTGGACAGCCGTGGGACGCGAAGAACGACATGTCCGAGATCTCACTCGAGAACGTCGCCCAGATCGACTCCGACATCGCGTTCGTCGCCAACACGTCCGCACCGGGGGAACTGGGGATCGACCCCGCACTCGTCGGGCAGATGGGGCCGTCACGACGCGACGGCGTCCGCCAGACCGACTACCGGGTGTGGATCACCGGCATCGGTCTCACCGGCGCAAACCTGATCCTCGACGACCTCGAGCGGCTGTAGGCGCTTCGCGCCCGTGCGCCTTTTTGGTAGCGCCGACGACCAGAAAGGCGCACGGGCGCTAGCCTCCCCTGGTGAGTTCCGACAAGATGCTGACCCGCATCGGTGGGCTCCTCCGGCAGGCGGAATCCACCGACAACCCGCACGAGGGCGAGGCCTTCATGGCCGCCGCCCAACGGCTCGCGACCGCCGCCTCGATCGACCTCGCGGTGGCGCGTGCACACGCGGCGGGCAGGGAGAAGCGGGCCACTCCCACGCAGCGCCTGATCACGATCGGCGAACCGGGCAAGAAGGGGTTGCGGACGTACGCGCAGCTGTTCCTGGTGATCGCCGCCGCCAACGACGTCCAGTGCGACATCGCCCAGACGTCGGCCGTCATCTACGCATACGGGTTCGCGGGCGACATCGATGTCTGCGAGGCCCTGTACGCGAGCCTGCTGATCCAGATGGTCCGGGCGTCCGACGCGTACATCAAGTCGGGGGAGTACCGCAGCGAGACGACGGTGCGGACGCAAATCGAGAAGCGCGGACGCCGCCGGGTCGCGACACGGGTGCGACGCCCCGTCGCCGGTGTCACCGCCCGGTTGAATTTCCAGCTCGCCTACGCCGCGCGGATCGGGCAGCGCCTCGCCGACGCGAAGAAGGAGGCCGAGGAGCAGGCAGTGTCCGTGCTGGAGTCGTCGGCGGAGACGGCGCTGGTCCTGCGCGACAAGCAGCTCGAGCTGAAGGACTACTACTCGGAGAACTCGCAGGCCCGCGGGATGTGGCGAGGAGGGCGGGCGTCCGCCGGACATTCGTCGAGCGCCCGCCGGGCCGGCGACCGCGCCGCCCGGACCGCCCGCCTGAGCAACTCACCCGAACTGTCGACCTCCCGAAAGCAGATCCCGTCGTGAAGCGACCCCGCGACACCCAGCGGACCGCCGTGTACGACGCGGAAGCCCTCGTGCGCACCATGTTCGACCGCGCCGACGAGCGCGGGCTGCGCGTCGTCGACGTTCTCGGGTCGCAGGTGACGCTGCCGGTGGAACGCAAGTTCGCGTCGATCGACTCGGTGCAGGACTACGTGGACCGGGTGCTCGCCCTGAACTGGGTGCGGTCCACATGGACGCGGGCGGCCACCCCGATTCACGTCCGCGCGCGGTCGGGCAACAAGGCCGCCCACTACGAAAACGATTGCGCGACAATCGCGGTACCCGAGCATCGGAACGGGAGCGCCTGGGCGTTCCGCGAACTGGTGGTGCTCCACGAGATCGCCCATCACCTCGATCCGTCCGACCCCGAGTACCCGACGGTCGCGCCGCACGGACCGGAGTACGTGGACCGCTACCTCACCCTGGTCGGGGAGATCATCGGCCCCGAGGCGGCATTCGTCCTGCGGACCATGCTCCTCGCGGGCGGGGTGCGGCTGAACTGAGGCGGCGACCGCCGGGTGGATGTACCTTTCGACGCACCTGAGGCGTCGGACGGCACATTCGCCCGCTCAGATCGTCCGCTCGGCGGGTTCATTGTGCGCCCGGCCGTCGCGCGAGCACTATGGATCGAGAAGGCCCAACGTCTACTCCGAGGAGCCACGAATGACTCGTCCAGTTCGCATCGGTGTCCAACTTCAGCCGCAGCACGCGCCCGACTACGGGATGATCCGCGACGCGGTGCTGCGGGCCGAGGACGCCGGCGTCGACATCGTCTTCAATTGGGATCACTTCTATCCGCTGTACGGCGATCCGGCCGGCGCCCACTTCGAGTGCTGGACGATGCTCGGGGCGTTCGCCGAGCAGACGGAGCGAGTGGAGATCGGCGCGCTCGTCACGTGTGCCGGCTACCGGAACCCGGACCTCCTCGCCGACATGGCCCGCACCGTCGATCACATCAGCGGCGGACGGCTGATCCTGGGCATCGGCTCGGGCTGGTTCGAGCGCGACTACGACGAGTACGGCTACGAATTCGGTACCGCGGGGTCACGGCTCGACCTGCTCGCCGAGTATCTTCCGCGGATCACCGCCCGGTTCGGCAAGCTGGAACCCGCACCCACCCGGCACATTCCGATCCTCATCGGCGGTGGCGGCGAGAAGAAGACGTTGCCGCTGGTCGGGAAATACGGCGACATCTGGCACAGCTTCAGCGACATGGACACGTACAAGAGAAAGTCGGGGATCCTCGCCGGGTACGCACAGGATGCCGGACGCAGCCCCGACAGCATCCAGCACTCCACATCGTGGCCGGGTGTCGAGGACGCGGCAGCCCAAGTCGACGCCGGCGTCACCCTCTTCACCGTAGGTGTGGGCGGTCCCGACTACGACCTCAGCACTCTGAAGGAGGCCATCGCCTGGCGCGACGAGAACACCCCGCCGCCGCTGTCCGGCCTGGCGTAGGCGCTTCGCACCCGTGCGCCTTTCTGGTAGCCGGAACAACCAAAAAGGCGCACGGGTGGCGGAGCCGCCTACAGCCGTTCGAGGACCATGGCCATGCCCTGTCCGCCTCCGACGCACATGGTTTCGAGGCCGAACTGCTTGTCGTGGGTGGTCAGGTTGTTGAGCAGCGTGGCGGTGATGCGGGCGCCGGTCATGCCGAAGGGGTGACCGAGGGCGATCGCGCCGCCGGAGATGTTGAGCTTGTCCTCGTCGATGTTCAGCTCCCGCGCCGACCCGATCACCTGGACGGCGAACGCCTCGTTGATCTCGACGAGGTCGATGTCGGAGATGCCCAGTCCCGCGATGGCGAGGGCCCGCTTGGACGCCTCGATCGGGCCGAGACCCATGATCTCCGGCGACAGCCCGGACACCCCGGTGGACACGATCCGGGCCAGCGGGGTCAGCCCCAGCTCCTTGGCCTTGGTGTCGGACATGATCACCAGGGCGGCGGCGCCGTCGTTGAGCGGGCACGCGTTGCCGGCGGTGACGGTGCCGTCCGGACGGAAGACGGGCTTGAGCTGGCTGACGGCCTCGTAGGTGGTGCCGGCGCGGGGGCCGTCGTCCTTCGTCACGACGGTGCCGTCGGGCAGGGTGACCGGGGTGATCTCCCGTGCGAAGAAGCCGTTGTTGATGGCCTCCTCGGCGCGGTTCTGGGAGCGCACCGCCCAGCGGTCCTGCTCCTCGCGGGTGATGCCGGTGATCTGGGCGACGTTCTCGGCGGTCTGGCCCATCGCGATG
This sequence comes from Rhodococcus sp. NPDC127593, assembly GCF_042671975.1. Taxonomy (NCBI): domain Bacteria; kingdom Bacillati; phylum Actinomycetota; class Actinomycetes; order Mycobacteriales; family Nocardiaceae; genus Rhodococcus; species Rhodococcus sp. NPDC127593. The sequence goes on from NZ_JBHXWI010000005.1 coordinate 177,481, forward strand.
TAGGTGTCGGGGACCAGGCCCTCCTCGCGGGGGTCGACCCACTGCCGCCCGCCCTGGGCGAGCTTCTCGGTGCGGGTCTGTGCGTCGGCGTACAGCGGGTTCTGGGTGTCGGGCAGCGAGTCGGAGTTGCCCTTGACGAACCGGGAGACGGTCTCGACGCCGGCGGAGATGAACACGTCGCCCTCACCGGCCTTGATCGCGTGCAGGGCCATGCGGGTGGTCTGCAGCGACGACGAACAGTACCGGGTGATGGTGGTGCCGGGGATGAAGTCGTAGCCGAGCTGGACCGCGACGTTGCGGCCCATGTTGAACCCCTGCTCGCCGCCGGGCAGGCCGCAGCCCAGGATCAGGTCGTTGATGTCGGTGGGGTCGAGGGCGGGCACCTTGTCGAGTGCCGCCTGGACCATCTGCGCGGCCAGGTCGTCGGGGCGCATGCCCTTGAGCGACCCCTTCATGGCGCGACCGATCGGGGAACGGGCGATGGAGACGATGACGGCCTCGGGCATGGGTAACTCCTACCGATTGACGTGGTGGACGGCAGTCGGTGCGGACCTGCAGCCCCTCAGTTCTAAGCATATGCTTATTTTCTAAGCGTTTGCATATATTGTCCGCGGCGGCGGCGTGGTGTCAACCCCCGGACGCCCGCGGTGGTGCTCGATGGGGCCGGATGTCATCCGGAGACCACCGCGTCGACGAAGATGTCGATCGCGAGGGGCGGAGTACCTCCGTAGCTTGTGAAATCGGTGACGCCGGCTTCGGCGAGAACCTCGACGTCGAGAAGGGTTCGGCCGTTGTCGGTGCCGGCGGGACGGCTGAGGAGTTCGATTGCCGCGTCGGCCATGATTTCCGGGGACCGCGCGTGCTGCAGACTCGCGTCGCCGCCGAGCAGGTTGCCCACGGCCGCTGTCGCGATCGTCGTCTGCGGCCACAGACAGTTGCTGGACAGAGCTACCTCCGCGTACTCGGCGGCGATCCCCAGCGCCGCCAGCGTCATCCCGTACTTTGCGAGCATGTATCCGGGGTGGGCGCCCAGCCACTGCGGTGACATGTTGAGCGGAGGGGAGAGGGTCAGTACGTGAGGGCTCGCCGACTTCTGCAGGTAGGGCAGGCAGGCGCGGGTCAGCGCGAAAGTGCCGCGCACATTCACCTGCTGCATCAGATCGAACCTCTTGAGCGTGAGGTCCTCAGTCTTCGAGATGTCGAGCACGCTCGCGTTGTTGACCACGATGTCGACGCCACCGAAGTTGTCGCGGGCGGTGTCGACGGCCCGGGCGATGTCGCTGCCGTTGCGGACGTCACCGACCACCGGCACGGCATGTCCACCCAGTTCGTTCAGTTCACTGACGGCGGTATGAATGGTTCCGGGCAGTCGCGGGTCGGGAGTGTCGGTCTTGGCGAGCAGGACAACGTTCCCCCCTCGACTGGCGAGGGCGCGCGCGATCGCGAGGCCGATGCCACGACTTCCGCCGGACATGACAGCGGTTCGGCCATGGAAACTGTTGTCGTTCATCGCATTCCTTCGTTCTTCTGGTGAGGAGGAAACCTGCTCATGCCCCGTGGGCAGGGGGACGCACCCGGCTCTCGTCAAGAGTCTCGTGGCGTCGAACGAGCGCTCCTCACGGTAGAAGAGCCCGTCCGGCCTTGACCACGTCTCCGAAGCACCAATGATCGGCCGGCTTTTGTCCTGCCCGGACAAGAGCCCCCTCGGCCTGTTGGACTCATGCGCGACAGTTCGCTGGTAGAAGAGATTTCCGGTGAACGGGTACCTGCGGTGCCGACACCCTCTATTGTCCTCACCATGGCTTCACACGACGAGCGCGTCGCGCTCCTGGTCGGACGCATCGCAGCTTCACTCAACCAGCGGCTGGTGCCACTGACCGGCGACATCACCGAAGTGCTCTATGCGGAGATCCCGGATCTGCGCGCTGATCGACAGTTGTTCGATCTCCTCGGTGCAAGTGTGGAGAGCAATCTCGACACCATCTTCCACACGCTTCAGCACGATATCGACCCGGACATCCTGGATGCGCCGGCAGCCGCCATGGAGTACGCGAGACGGCTTGCCCAGCACGGGGTTCCCGTCAATGCTCTGGTGCGCGCCTATCGGCTGGGGCAGACCAACTTGCTCGGACTCGTGTTCGACGAGCTGGGCGGAGCTGCGGTCCCGTCCGAGCTCGGTGTGCCGGTACTCCAACGCATCATCACCGTCATGTCGGTGTACATCGACAGGGTCTCGCAGCAGGTCGTCGAAGTCTACGAGCGTGAACGTGAGCGTTGGCTGGCGCACCAGAGCGGTGTCCGGGCTGTTCGCGTGCAGGAGATACTGGCAGGCAACGACGATCCGGACGCCGGTGCCGCCCTCAATTATGTTCTGCTTCAACGTCACCTCGCCGCGATCATCTGGGTGTCCGACACCGATGCGGGTGACATGCTGGCGAGGATCGAGGCCGCGGCACACGACGTCGCCGGCTTCATCGGGGGCGTGACCGACCCGTTGTTCGTGGCCGCGGACCGGGTCACCGGTTGGGTGTGGATCCCACTGGGTGCACGGAAAGCTGCGCGACGCGGGTACGGCGAACTGGGCGACTTTCTCACCGGGCGGTATCCGGGTCTCGCGATGTCCGTGGGCGGGGTAGCACACGGCCCGAGCGGGTTTCGCCACTCTCACGGTGGCGCGCAACGCGCCCGGGCGCTCGCACTCGCCGCCGGCCGGAACGCCCCCGTCGTCACCGCCTACGACGAACCGGGGGTGTCCACGGTCTCCCTGCTGATCGACGACCTGGCCGCGACCCGCGCCTGGGTACACGCCGTCCTGCGTGGGCTGGCAGCCGACAGCGACAACGCCGCCCGCCTGCGTGACACCGTGCAGGTCTATCTCGCGAACAATCTCAGCAACGTCACCGCGGCGAAAGAACTAGGCCTGCACTACAACTCCGTGAAGTACCGGGTCAAGCGTGCAGCCGAGGAACGCGGTGAGGATTTCACCCGTGATCGGCTCGCAGTCGAACTTGCACTACTCGCGTGTCAATGGCTGGGGCCGGCAGTTTTGACACCCGGCTGATTGCCCTCGCCGAAAATGCGGTGCCCCGGCGCGGCGCCGACGCGTCACCGCCGCGGCGATCCCCTCCGGCGCGGGCGGTGTGACCGCCAGTGCCCGCGCCAGCCGCCAGGATTCGGGCAACACTTCGTGCGGATGCACGATCCGATCGATGATCCCGCAACGCAACGCCCTTTCCGGTTCGAGGATGTCCGCCGTGAACACCGAGTCCCGTGCCTGCCGTGGCCACAGCGTGGCCTCGGAGCTGACGATGGCGGCGTCACACCCGAGGATGAGGTCGAGGCCTCCATCCGACGCCAGTCCGTTCACGGCGGCGATCAGCGGTTTGCCGACCTGATGACGAACGAAGTCGGCGAACCCCCGGTACGCGCTCATCCGCCCGGCGGTCAGCGCCGAGATGTCCGCAACGGCGCAGAACGTGTCTCCTGTACCGGTGACGATGCCCACCCGAAGGCCTTGATCACCCGCGAACGTGTCCATCGCCGCACTGAACGCGGCGGACATCTCGGCGTCCGCGACGTTCCCGTCTCCGGGACGGTCCAGAGTGATCACGGCAATCGAACCGTGCCGGTCGACGACTGCGTTCACAGGACGTCGCCTCCGCGCCGCCGCAGGTAGCGCAGCGCGGACTGGGCGGCGTTGTACCCGCTCATCCCGTGCGCGCCTGCCCCCGGCGGCGTCGATGCGGAGCACAGGTAGGTGCCCGGCACTCCGGTGCTGTAGGGGTCGAGGGCGATCCGTGGTCGCAGTACCACCTGGGTCTCGGTGTTGGCGCCGCCGATGATGTCGCCGCCGACGTAGTTCGGGTTCGACGCCGCCAGCCGGACCGGCCCGCTGCTCACGGTGGCCACGATACGGTCGCGGAACCCCGGGGCGAACCGTTCGATCTGCGCGACCACCGCCTCGGTGGCGTCGCCCGAATAGCCATGCGGAACATGGGCGTACGCGTACAGGGGGTGCAGGTCGCCCTTCGACCGGCCGGGGTCGGCGAGGTACTGCTGGCCGACGAGGACGAAGGGGCGCGTCGGCATCCGGCCCGTCGCGACGTCACGTTCGGCGTCGGCGATCTCCGCGAAAGTGCCACCCAGGTGGACGGTCCCGGCCAGGCCGCAGTCGGGGTTCGTCCACGGAACGCCGCCTTCGACGGCGAAGTCGACCTTGAACGCCGCCGGGCCGTGCCGGAAGCGGCGGTAAGCCTTCGCGACCCGGGACGGCATCCGGTCGCCGAGGATGTCGACGGCGGCGGACGGGGCGACGTCGAGCAGAACGACGTCCGCGGGCGGAAGGTCGCGGCTGCCGCGGACCCGGGTGCCCGTGGTGATCTTGCCGCCCCAATCGGTGAGCATCGCGGCGAGCGCGGTGGTGATGGACTGCGATCCGCCCTCGGCGACCGGCCAGCCGTAGCGGTGTCCGGCGGCCACGATCATCAACCCGACCGCGGACGTGGCGGGACGGTCGAGGCGGTAGTAGGCGTGGGCGGCGACCCCGCCGAACAGCGCTCGGCCCTTCTCGGTGCGCCACCACCGGGCGGTGGCGGTCGCGGGCAGTAATGCCCGGGGCCCGAAGCTCGCGAGCTTCAGGGGGTGTCGCGGGACGTTCGCGATCGGTCGCATCAGGTCGGCGGCGAGGTCGTCGAAGCCGTCGGCGAGCCCGCCGAACATCCGCTGCCAGCGGGTTCCGTCGGCGCCGAGGCCGGCGGCGGTCGCGTGGACGGAGCGGTGCAGGAGTCCGGCGTCACCGGTGTCGAGGGGGTGGGCGCAGTCGATGTCGGCCCACTTCCACTTCAGGCCGTAGCGTTCGAGGTCGAGGGTCTGCAGGTACGGCGACCCGGCGCCCATGGGGTGGAAGGCGGAGCAGTTGTCGTGCACGAGTCCGGGGACGGTGAGTTCCGCGGACCGGGTGCCGCCGCCGATGGTGTCGGCCGCCTCGAGGACCTGCACCTCGACACCGTGGCGGGCGAGGTGGACCGCGGCAGCGAGCCCGTTGGGCCCGCTGCCGACCACGACTGCGGTGGTCACGGCCGCACCGCCGCACTATTGTCCGGCACCGTCGCCTCCTGCGTACTCGACCTGGCAATGTCTCCCTCCAGTGTCCACTGCACGTCGAACGGGATGGGACCGTTCGGCAGCCACGGTTGCTCGGCGATGGCGTCGGCGACCTTGTAGGTGCCGCGTTCGATCACGCCGAGGGCGGCGTCGATCACCTTGTATTCCTGGACGCCCTTGTGGATCGGTTGCGACTCGATCCAGGCGATGAGGAACTCGCCTGGGGCGAAGTTGCAGCGGCGCTGGAGCGCGGCGATCAGGTGTTCGTTGTGCAGGTGCCCGTCGCCGAAGTTGAACGCCACCAGTGAGTTACAGCTGAATTCGGCCTCACGCAGGGAGTAGGTGTCGATGTTGTCGCCGAGTTGCCGGCTCATCAGTGAGAGCAAGGCGCGGCCCTGACTGTGCATCGACCGCCAGCCCAGCAGCTGGTGCATCACGACGTCGGCCACCTCGGGCGGGTAGGTCGCCAGCAACTGGGTGCGGGTGTTCTGGCTGGGCCGCTTGACGAACTGGTCGAGCTTGTCCTCCGCGCCCGGCGCGAAGGCCCAGGTCGCCGACGCCCAATTGCCCGCGTATTGGCGCATCGAGGGCAGGAACGAGACGAGGTCGGGGCGCAGGTTCCCGAGGATGGGGAAGAACACCAGTGCCGCGATGATCACGGCGAGCAGCAGCGGGGACGAGAAGTCTCCCAATCCGAAGCCGTTGGCGTTCGGGAAGCCGAGGAACAGGAACACCGACGCGTAGGCGAACAGCAGGTTCCACTCGAGCGGAACTGCAAGCGGGAACGTCGACAGGATGAACAGGTGGAACGCCACCATCAGCGCGACCGCGAGCAGGGTGACGGTGCCGTTCGTGGTGAACAGCAGCACCAGCGGCGTGACCACCTCGACGACGGTGCCGAGGACGTGGGCGACCCCACCGGCGACGAGCGACGGCCGCAGGTCGTTCGGGAAGCTGCGGTAGTGGGCGCGCTTGATCGACTTGAACGGCAACCAGGGGGTGTTGGACAGCATCGGAGGCACGACCATCGAGAAGTGGTGGCCCAGCTTGGAGACGCCGGCGCCGACCCACACCGACACGATGAGCAGCTTCAGCGCGACGATCATGTCCACGAACGGAAGGACACCGAAGAAGACGACGGCCGGGAAGTACTGTTCGCCGCGCGCTGCGATGTAGACGACCTTGTCGCGCAGCCCGATCACGACCAGCAAGACGATCAGCGGCAACAGAAGCGTGGGATTCACCAGGCCGTGGTTGCCGGGCAGCACTGCGTCGATGGACGGTGTGTGCACGCCGGCGAACCCGAGCGCCAGGGCGAGGTTGACGAGGATGGCGAGATAGACGAGAACGTCGAACACGGTGCGGGTGTCACCGGACGTCAGCGGCACCTTCCCCGGCCACGGTGGCAGCCGGATGGTGCCGGGTCGCAACCAGAACAGGGCGCCGCCCATCATGGGCTTGAAGTGCCCGGCGAGCGGCCCCCAGGAACCACCCAGTCCGAGGATCTCGATCAGCATCGTCCACAGGATCAGCTTCTGATACACGACCGGGGCGTTCCACCATGCACCGACGTCGAGGACGTTGTACCCGGAGGTGAAGGTCGCGATGGACAGACCCACACCGAGATAGAGGACGAGTAGTTTCAGGATGTAGATGGTGTGCACCATCTTCGGGGTCCCGAAGCCGTAGTCGACCCAGTGCGTCGACATGGCGCGGATGCGGTCGAAGAACGGGCGGTCGAGGAAGGTGGCGGGGTCGACGTCGGGAAAGTTCCCGGTTTTGAATCCCATGGGAGGCTCCTGGGCTGAGGTGGGTAGGGGTCATCGCCTCGGGTGGGTCCCGAGGTGTGGGGCGTACTGGATCAGCTGACGGCGGCAGGCCGGTGGCGGCTGCGCAGGCCGGGCTTGTCGATCTTGCCGACGGGGTTGCGCGGCAGAGCGTCGACGACGTGAATAGACACGGGCAGTTTGACTTTCGTGAGGCATCCTCGGAGGTGGTCGGTGAGCTGGTCGCCGGTGACGGGGCTGTCGGGGTAGGTGACGACGTACGCGACGGGCACCTCGCCGTACACCTCGTGTGGTGCGCCGATCACCGCTGCCTCGAGCACGCCGTCGTGGGTGGCGAGGGCGTTCTCGATCTCCTTGGGGTAGATGTTCTCGCCGCCGCGGATGATCATGTCCTTGATCCGGTCGACGAGGGTGAGGTAGCCGTCCTCGTCGAGGCGGCCGACGTCGCCGGTGTGCAGCCAACCGTCGACGACGGTCCGTGTGGTCTCCTCGGAGCGTCCCCGGTAACCGTGCATGACGTTGGCACCTGCGACGATCACCTCTCCGGTGACGCCGACGGGCAGGTGCTCGCCGTCGGGTCCGGCGATGGCGATCCGCTGCCCGGGCAGCGCCGGGCCCACCGTGCCGAGCTTGCGGACACCGCCGGGCGGGTTGCACGCCGACGCGCAGGTGCCCTCGGTGAGCCCGTACCCCTCGACGATGACGAGTCCGAAACGCTGCTCGGCACGGTCGAGGAGTTCCTTGGAGATCGGTGCCGCCCCGCAGACCGCGAACCGCAGCGACGAGGTGTCGCCGACGGTGTCCTGGGAGACCAGGAGGGCGTAGATGGTCGGGACCGCGGAGAAGTACGTCGGCCGCAGCCTGGCGACGTCGTCGAAGAACCGGGCCGGCGAGAACCGTCCGGTGACGCTCAACTGCCCCCCGGCCAGCATCGGCGCGAGGAAGCTCACGCAGATCGCGTTGACGTGAAACAGCGGCAGGACGAGCAGGCAGTGGTCGGCGGCCGTGAGCGAGAAGTGCTCGACCATCGACGAACTCATGAACTGCAGGTTGTCGTGGGTGAGCATGACCCCCTTGGGGCGTCCCGTCGAACCGGACGTGTAGATGAGGAGTGCGATGTCGTCGCCGGACGGGCCACTGTCGGGGGCCCAGTTCGGGCGCGGGGTCGTCGCCATGTCGGCCACGGCGATCGTCGGGCGGCCGCCGGAGGGTGCGCCCGGTCCCTCGTTGACGACGAGGACGGCCTCGGCGTCCGCGAACTGGTATTCCGCCTCGACGGCGGTGAACGTGGGGTTGACCGGGGTCGCGGTCGAGCCGATCCGCCACGCGGCCATCAGGGCGACCAGGAGTTCCGCCCGGTTGGGCAGCATCACGGCGACGACGTCCCCGCTCCGGACGCCGTTATCTGTCAGTTGCGTCGCGAACGCATCCACGCGGTCGGCGAACTGCCGGTAGGTGAGGTCGAGGTGGTCGTCGCGCAGGCACGGTGCGTCACCACGTGCTGTCGCGAGGTCCCAAGCGAAATAGCCGATGTCCGACACGGTTTCGATCCCCTTCAGTGGTGGTGTGATCCACGACACTATGCAGGGGGAGTGAGATGCGGAATATTCCGTGGGGCTCGAGTTTGCGCGGGGATTTGTCCGCCGGAGACAAGCGGCTCCGCCGCCCGTGAGCGGCCAAGGAGTCCAGAGACTCGTTGACCACGCAGGGAGGCGGAGCCGCCTCAGGTGTTGCGGGCGAGCTTTTCGCCGATCACGCGTGCGCCTTCAGGGAAGGCGCCGGGGTTCGTGCCGGAGTAGTTGAGTCGGATGAATGGCCCGGCGGGTTCGGCGGGGAACCACTCGCCGCCGGGCGCGATGAGCACTCCTGCGGCTTCGCAGTCGCGGACGAGTTGCCGGAGATCGGTTGCGTCGGGCAGGCGCACCCAGAGGTTGAGTCCGCCTTTGGGCACGTTGGTGAGGTGAGCTCGGGGGACGTGCTCGCGCAGGCTGGTGACGAGCAGGTCGCGGCGTGCTCGGAGTTGTTGCCGGAGATTGCGCAGGTGGGTCTGCCATCCGGGCTGGGTGACGACGTCGAGTGCTGCGGCCTGGAGTAGTCCGCTGACATACATCGATGAGGCTCCGCGGTCAGCGAGGATGCGTTCCCGGGCCGGACCGCGGGCGATGACTGCGGCGATGCGTATGGACGGTGACACGCTCTTGGTCAGCGAGCGGAGGTAGACCACATGGCCGGCGTCGTCGTGCGCGGCGACGGGGTTGGAGTCGGTGTCGATCCCGAAATCGTGGGCCCAGTCGTCTTCGACGAGGAAGGCGCCGTTTGCCCGGACAACCTCTAATACGTTTTCGGACACCATGTTCGACCATTGCGCGCCGGTGGGGTTGGCGTAATTCGGTTGAGCGTAGAACACCCGCGCGCCGGTCTCCGCGAAGGCTCGCGCCAGCTCGTCCGGGTCGGGGCCTTCGGGTCCGCTGGGGACGGGGACCACGTGCACTCCGGCCTGGGCCGCGGCCAGTATGGCCCCCCAATACGTGGGCGACTCCACCAGCAGCGGTTGCCCGATGGGAACCAGGGCCCGGAAGACGGAGCTGAGCCCGCTCTGACTTCCGGGCAAAACGATGACGTCGCTCGCCGTGGGCGGCGTGACGCCGACGGGTGTCGAGGTGCCCAGTTCGTTGGCGAACCACGATTGCAGCTCCGGGAGGCCCGCGGCGGGAGAGGGTGACAGCGCGGCGTCGCTGCGTGCTGCCCGGGTCAGCGCGGATCGAACCAGGCGCTCGGGTAGGAGTTCCCGATCCGGATAGCCGGCGTGCAACGCGATCGCATCGTTGGGGGCCCGGCGCATCGGAGTCGACAGCGCGGGGAGGCGGCTCTGCGGGGATCGCAGAGCCGCAGTCTGCCATCCGTAGTCGAGCGGCCGGGCCGTCCGAACGGCGCGAACGAACGTGCCGACGCCGGGCCTGCTCTCGATCAGCCCCTGCGCGGTCAGGGTACGCAGGGCCTTCTGCACGGTCACCGGACTCGCCGCGTACTCGGCGACGAGTGACCGGGTCGATGGGAGCCGCGCGCCGGGTGGCGCCTGGGCGATCCATTTACCCAGTGCGGTGACGATGCGCACGCTGCTATCGTTGACCATGACGGTAGATAGTAGCGCTACTCAAATTCGCGCAACAGTGTTATCGCCTTCTCGCGCCGGCCTCTGGTGGGGCCTGCTCGGGGTGGCAGCGTTCTCGTTCACGGTGCCGTTCACTCGGGTGGCGGTGACCGGGTTGTCGCCGATGTTCATCGGCTCGGGCCGGGCAGTGATCGCGGCGGTGCTCGCGGCGGCAGCTCTGACGCTGACCCGGCAGCGCTTTCCGCGAGGTGTGCAGTGGGCGCGTCTCGGTGTGGTGGCGGCCGGAATCGTCGTCGGCTTCCCGCTTCTCACGTCCTTCGCCCTGACGACTGTGCCTGCCAGTCACGGTGCCGTCGTCATCGCGCTGCTGCCGGCGGCCACGGCGGTAACCGCTGTTGTCCGGGGCAAGGAGCATCCGCCACTGTCGTTCTGGATCATGGCAGGGGTGGGCGCCCTGGCGTCTGTCGTGTTCGCATCCATGCAGGGCGACGGGGTTGGTCACTTGCACTGGGCGGACCTACTGCTGTTCGGCGCCGTCGTGGCCGCCGCGGTCGGATACGCCGAGGGGGGCCTCCTCGCCCGCGAACTCGGCGCATGGCAGACGGTATCCTGGGCGCTGATGGTCGCCGCGCCGCTGATGATCACCCTGGCAGTCATGTCGGCGATCCGGCAGCCGCCCACCGGCTCACCGATCGAGTGGGCCGCGTTCGCGTACTTGGGCGTGGTGAGCATGTTCCTCGGCTTCTTCGCCTGGTATCGCGGCCTCGCGATCGGGCCGATGGCGCAGGTCAGCCAGGTCCAACTGGTCCAACCCGTGTTGACCATCAGCTGGGCGGCCCTGCTGCTGCGTGAACAGCTCACCTGGGCCACCATCCTCGGCGGCGTCGCCGTGGTCGTCTGCGCAGGGACCGCCGTCCGAGCCCGAGGGCGCTTCGCACCCGTGCGCCTTTCTGGTTGTCCCAGCTACCAAAAAGGCGCACGGGCGGCGGAGCCGCCTACGCCCGCCTGAGGATCGCCTGCAGGTCGGCGGACGGGGAGAGGGTGCCGTATTCGTGCGTGCGGTCGGGGCCGAGGCGGGCGTCGACGAATGCATCGGCGACGGCGGCGGGCGAGAACCGGGTCAGCAGCGACGCCTGCAGCGCGAGGGCCATCGATTCGACGACGGTACGGGCGCGCAGTTGGGCGGCCGCAGCGTCGAGTCCGGCGAGTTCGCCGAGCAGACGCCGGACCCGGTCGAGGTGCTCGTCGAGCACCGCGTTGGTGCCGCGGGACAGGTTCACCTCCGCGTCGAACGCGGCGACGCTGTCGGGTTCGCGGGTCATCGCGCGCAGGACGTCGAGGGCGATGACGTTGCCGGACCCCTCCCACACGGCCATGACGGGCTGCTCTCGGTAGCGGCGGGCGAGCGGGAAGTCCTCGGTGTAGCCGTTGCCGCCCAGGCATTCCAGCGCCTCGTAGGCGTGGTGCGGGCCGCGCTTGCAGATCCAGTACTTCGCGACCGCGGTCGCGAGGCGGTGGAAGCTGCGTTCCTGCTCGCTCGCGTCCTCGTCGTGGGCCCGGGCGAGGCGCAGCGCGGTGACGGTGGCCGCCTCCGACTCGAGCGCCAGGTCGGCGAGCACCGACGTCATCGCGGGCTGATCGGCCAGGACCTTGCCGAACGCCGAACGGTGCCGGGCGTGCCACACCGCCTCGGCGACGGACTGCCGCATCCCCGCGGTGCTGCCGAGCACGCAGTCGAGGCGGGTGCGCGCGACCATCTCGATGATGGTGCGGACGCCGCGCCCCGGTTCGCCGACCATGACGCCGACAGTGCCGTCGAGTTCGATCTCGGACGACGCGTTGGACTTGTTGCCGAGCTTGTTCTTCAGCCGCTGGATGCGGAAGACGTTGCGGGTGCCGTCCGGGAGGATGCGCGGCAGCAGGAAGCACGACAGTCCTTCGCCGCCTGTGCCTTCCGCCTGCGCGAGGACGAGGAACGCGTCGGACATCGGCGCGGAGCAGAACCACTTGTGCCCGGTCAGGAGGTAGTCGGCGCCGGGACCGCCGCGACCGGCGGGTTTCGCGACGGTGGTGTTGGCCCGGACGTCCGAGCCGCCCTGCTTCTCCGTCATGGACATGCCGAAGATCGCGGACGCCTTGCCGGGTGCGTCGAGTTCGGGGGTGTAGCTGCGGGACAGCGCGCGGGGCTTCCAGATCGCGGCGACGTCGGGTTGCAGTTCGAGGGAGGGGATGACGGCGTTGGTCATCGAGATCGGGCAGGAGTGTCCGGGTTCGATCTGCGCGAACATCATGAATGCCGCTGCGCGAGCGACGTTCGCGCCCGGCTTCGGATCGGCCCAGGCCGACGTGTGCGCTCCGTGAGCGACGGCCGCGGAGATGATCCGGTGGTACGCGGGGTGGTATTCGACCTCGTCGATCCTGTTGCCCCAGCGGTCGAACGTCTTCAGTTCGGGGATGATCGTGTTGGCGAGTTCGGCGTCGTGCTGGAACGTGGCGCTGCCGACGAGTGCGCCGATGTCGGTGAGTTCGCCGGTGGCCCAGTCGGCGTCGTGGCGGCGCACGCCCTCGGACAGCACCGTGTCGAGGGTGAACTCGTTGACCTCGGTGCGGGGCACCGACTGGTTGAGCACGGCGTGCGTCCGGTGGGGTGCGGGATGGGTGACGTTCGTTTCGGAAAAAGTAGTCATGACACTGTCTTTCGTGAGTCAGCTCGCGGAGCGGATCAGGTGCTTCTGGATCTTGCCGGTGGGGGTGCGGGGCAACACGGTGGCGAACACGTAGTCGCGGGGAATCTTGTAGCGCGCCAGCTTGTCCGACAGGTAGTCACGGATGTCGTCGGCACCCACGACGTCCGGTTCACGCCACACGACGGGCGCGACGACGGTCTCACCCCACTCGGGGTGCGGCCGGCCTACCACCGCGACGTCCACGACGTCGGGATGGCCGGAGATGGCGTCCTCCACTTCCTTGGAATAGACGTTCTCGCCGCCGGTGATGATCATGTCTTTCGCCCGGTCGACGATGTAGAGGTAGCCGTCGTCGTCCTTGCGTGCGAGATCGCCGGTGCGGTACCAGCCGCCGTCGGCGAACACGGCTGCGGTGGCACCGGGATCGTCGAGGTAGCCCTGCATCACGGTCTCGGTACGCAGCCAGATTTCGCCGATCTCCCCGACGGGCACATCACCGCCGTCGAGGCCGGCCAGGCGCATGTCGACGCCGGCGAGCGCCGCCCGGCCGATCGAGCCGGCCTTCGCGAGCTGTTCCTCCGGGTAGAGGACGGCCCCGACAGGACCCGTCTCCGTCATCCCGTACACCTGGTAGAAGCGGGTCGTCCGGTACGACTCGACGAGCCGGCGCGCCACGTCGGCGCCGATCGGCCCGCCGCCGTAGAGCCAGGCCCGGACACTGGACAGGTCGTAGTCGGCGAAGTCCGGTACCGCATTCAGTGCCGTGGTGTAGATGACCGGCGGTCCGAAGCACAGCGTGATGCGTTGCTGCTGTATCGCTTCCAGGAAGTGGACGGGGTGGTACTCGCGGACGAGCACGACGGTGCCGCCCATGTAGAGCGTCGCCATCAGCCAGTTGTTGAGCGGCGATGCGTGCCAGATCGGGACGGCCATCAGCAGTCGCTCGTCGCGGGTGATCGACAGACCGACGGCCGCCGTGGTCGCCACGAGCACGACGTTGCGGTGGCTGTGCACGCAACCCTTGGGCGCGCCGGTGGTACCGGAGGTGTAGAGGATTTCCGCGGGGTCGTTCTCGTCGAGGTCGATGCCGTCGATGCCGTCCGGGTCCGCGATCGCGTCGTCGAAGAAGGTGTGGCCCGCCACGGCGGTGTCGGTGGTCAGCAGCTGCACCGGCGTCTCGAGTCGCTCGATCACGGGTGCGAGTTCGCCGTCGAAGACGCACACCTTCACCTGCGCATGCCGCAGGATGTAGTCGACCTCGGGTGCCTGCATCTTGTGGTTGACCGGCACCACCACCGCGCCGATGCGCCAGGCGCCGAGCATCGCGTAGACGAAGCCGGGGGTGTTGAAACACATGAGGGCGACGCGCTCGCCGCGCCCGACCCCCAGTTTCCGCAGCAGGGCGGCCGCGTGGCGGCTGCCGTCCTGCACGGAACCATACGTATGGTCGCGCCCCTGGAAATGGAGAAAGGCCTTGTCGGGCGTCTTCCGGACGTTGCTGTCGAATACGCGAACGATGTTCATCGCGCTCCTTGAAGAAGAGGGTTCAGTCGATGGAGGTGTTGCGGACGGTCCTGGGGATCTGGAGGTTCGCGAAGATGACGGCGACGGACTCCTCGAGCGAGTAGCCGAAGCTCTCGCCGGTGGCGGTCTTCTGGATCACGAGGCCGAAGATCGCCGACCAGAACGCCTTCGATTCGACGTCGATGCCGGCGCGCAGTTGCCAGCCGGTGCGCATCAGGGTGCGGATCAGCGCGTCCTCGCCCGAGGAGTGCAGAGTGCGGAGGGTGTCGGTGATGAGGTCGCGCAGTTCGCTGCGCCGCCCCGTCATCAGCATCGCCGAGGTGAAGAGTTCGACGCTGGGCGCGCCGGGCCCGAGCAGGGAGCCGACGAGTCTCTCCGTGTAGTCGCCGACGGTCTCCGCGGTGGCCGCGTCGTCCTCGGCCCTCTTGCCTGCGCGCAACACGGCAGCACACGCGACCTCGACGAAGAGCCGTTCTTTGGAACCGTAGTAATAGGTCACCTGGTTGGGGTGGGCCCCCGCGGCGGCGCAGATCTGCGTGATCGGGACGCCCTCGCCGTTCGCGAGAAACAGTTCGGTGGCGGCGGTGAACAGGGCGTCGCGGGTCTGACGACCGGACTCCCGGGTGGCTCGCGCTGCTCGGCCCGTCTGCGGCACCATGTCTGCACTCCTACTTGTTTGTATGACAAACAATAACTCGACTTTGTTTGTATGACAAACAAGGAGAGTGACGGGCGTCGCCCCACACGTCCTCCGACCCCGGAAATACCGACTGCCAGGGTTACGCTGCTCACCATGTTTTCTTCCGTCGGAGCGAAGATCCGTGTGGTGGTGGCGCTGCTGCTCACCGCCCTGCTGGCGCTGACCCTGTCGTCGTGTTCGAGTGACGGGGAGACGTCGGGGGCGGCATCGCAGGATCTGTGTTCGCCACCCGGCGTGGGCGCGGCCACCGCCGCCCCGACCAACCTCGCCGCCGCCGGCGCCGCGGCCGAGGACCGTTACACGACGCCGTCGACAACCCCGATCGACCAGATCGACACGTCGAAACTGAACCTGATCACCCCCGGTGTGCTCACCGTCGGCACGCTGTCCGACGCACCGCCGAGCATCTGCGTGAACTCGGAGAACCAGTTCACCGGCTACGACAACGAACTGCTGAAAGCCGTCGCCGGCAAACTGGGCCTGCGCGTCGACTTCGTCGGCACCGAGTTCGCCGGACTGCTCGCCCAGGTCGCCGGGCGGCGCTTCGACGTCGGATCCTCGTCCATCACGACGACGGACGAACGCCGCAACACCGTCGGCTTCACCAACGGCTACGACTTCGGCTACTTCTCCCTCGTCGTTCCCAACGGCGGTCCGATCCAGGGCTTCGACGACCTCACCGCGTCCACCCGCATCGGCGTCGTCCAGGGCACCGTCCAGGACGACTACGTCGTGAACACGCTGAAGCTGAACCCGGTGAAGTTCCCCGACTACGCCACCGCCTACGCGAATCTGAAGTCCGGGCAGATCGACGCCTGGGTGGCGCCGTCGCAGCAGGCCGAGGGTGCCATCGCGCCGGGCGATCCCACGTCGATCGTCGAGAACACCTTCAGCGTCAAC
The DNA here is from genome assembly GCF_042671975.1 of Rhodococcus sp. NPDC127593. Lineage (NCBI taxonomy): Bacteria > Bacillati > Actinomycetota > Actinomycetes > Mycobacteriales > Nocardiaceae > Rhodococcus > Rhodococcus sp. NPDC127593. The sequence continues at coordinate 193,294 of NZ_JBHXWI010000005.1, forward strand.
AACTTCGTGGGCTGGGCCGTCAACAAGGAGAACCAGCCGCTCATCGACGCCCTCAACTCCGGTCTCGACGCGACCATCGCGGACGGCACGTGGGCGCAGCTGTACTCCGACTGGGTGCCCCGCGAACTGCCCGAGGGCTGGAAGCCCGGCAGCGAGGCGGCACCGGCGCCCGACCTGCCGGACTTCGCCGCGCTCGCCGCCCAGAACTCGCAGAACGCGACCGAAACCCCGGTCGCGGAACCCAAATCGACACTCCAGCAGCTGAAGGACACGTTCTTCAACTGGGACCTCTACACGCGGGCGTTCCCCGATCTGCTCAAGACCGGTCTGCCGAACACGTTGATCCTGGCGCTGGCGTCGGGCATCGTCGGCACCGTCCTCGGCATGCTGCTCGCGATGGCCGGGATCTCCCGCACCCGCTGGCTCCGCTGGCCCGCCCGCATCTACACGGACGTGTTCCGCGGCCTGCCCGCCGTCGTCATCATCCTCATCGTCGGCCTCGGCGCCGGACCCATCGTCAAGGGACTCACCGGCAACAACCCCTACTGGCTCGGTGCGGCCGCGCTGTCGCTGCTCGCGTCCGCGTACATCGGTGAGATCTTCCGGTCCGGCATCCAGAGCGTCGAACCCGGACAGCTCGAGGCGTCCCGGGCGCTCGGCTTCAGCTACCGGAAGTCGATGACGCTCGTCGTCGTCCCACAGGGTGTGCGACGGGTGCTGCCCGCGCTGATGAACCAGTTCATCTCCCTGATCAAGGACTCGTCGCTGATCTACTTCCTCGGCCTGCTCGTCAGCCAGCGGGAGCTGTTCGCCGTCGGCCGCGACCTCAACGCCCAGACCGGCAACCTGTCGCCGCTCGTCGCCGCCGGCCTGTTCTACCTGGCGATGACGATTCCGCTGACCCACCTCGTCAACTACATCGACAACCGTCTGCGCACCGGCCGCGCCGACACGTCCGGCACGCTCGACCCGGTGGAACAGTCCATCGTCGTGGAAAGGGGATAAGGCGATGGCCGTCTCTCTCACTGGCACCGACCTGCATCTCGCGTTCGGCACCAACAAGGTGCTCCGCGGCGTCGACCTCCACGTCGACGCCGGCGACACCGTCACCGTGATCGGACCGTCCGGCTCCGGCAAATCCACGCTGCTGCGGGTCCTCAACCGCCTGCACGAACCCGATCAGGGCAACGTCCTGCTCGACGGCAAGTCGGTGCTGAAGGACAACCCGGACAAGCTGCGGCAGCGCATCGGCATGGTGTTCCAGCACTTCAACCTGTTCCCGCACAAGACCGTCGTCGACAACATCGCCCTCGGGCCCCGCAAGCTCAAGGGTATGTCCAAGAACGAGGCGCGGTCGGTGGCGCTCGAGCAACTCGAACTCGTCGGCCTCGCCAACAAGGCCGACTCGCGGCCCGGCAACCTGTCGGGAGGGCAGCAACAGCGCGTCGCGATCGCCCGCGCCCTCGCGATGAAGCCCGAGGTGATGTTCTTCGACGAGGCCACCTCCGCACTCGACCCCGAGCTGGTGAAGGGCGTCCTCGCGCTGATGGCCGACCTCGCCAACGGCGGCATGACGATGGTCGTCGTCACCCACGAGATGGGCTTCGCCCGCGAGGTGTCCGATACCGTGCTGTTCATGGACCACGGTGCCGTCGTCGAGACCGGCAAGCCGGACCAGCTGTTCGACAAACCCGAAACCGAACGGCTGCAGCAGTTCCTGTCGCAGGTGCTCTAGGCCGCTCCGCGGCTCGTGCGCCTTTTTGGTAGCTGGAACAACCAGAAAGGCGCACGGGCGCGAAGCGCCTACCGCGTCATCGCCCGGATCCGCCTGGCCGCGACGGAGATCAGCGCCAGCGTGGGTTCGGTGGCGACCTCCGACTCGATCTCGGTCAGCAGCGCACGCGCGCGGGCGAGCCGGGCGGCGTTGTGCTGTTCCCACTGGTCGACCTTGTCGGCTGCGTCCTCGCCGGGTTCGCTCACGGACAGCGCGTCGAGGGTGATGGCGCGCAGCGAGCTGTAGAGGTCGTCGCGCAGGGCGAGGCGCGCGAGGGCGTGCCACCGGTCCAGCCTGGGGAGCGCCGTGACGGCTGTCAGTGCGGTGTTGATGTGCAGATGCGCCGACAGCGCGAAGTACAGTTCCGCGACGTCCTCGGGACGGTGCTGTGAGATCTCCGCGATGTCCACGATGTCGAGGAGGCAGTACGTGTGCAGGAGGTCCGCCACGTCGGCGGCGAGCCCGGCGTCCGCCCCTCGCGACGTTAGCGCCTCGGTGCGCCGCTCGACCGCGGTGATCTCGTCGCCCCGCAACCATTCCCGCACGCGTGGCCCGAGGTCGCGGACGACCGGCCGGTAGCGGGCGATGGTGGCCTCGAGCGGCAGCGGTTGCGGCCGGTGCGTGGTCAGCCACCGCGACGCGCGGTCGATCAGTCGCTGGGTCTGCACCGTCAGTGCATTCGTGCCCGGCGTCGGCGTCGCGCCGGCGGCCGCCCGGATCCGCTCGAAAGTCGCTCCGAGGTCGAAGATCTCGGTGACCGCCGTGAAGGCGTTCACCGCCTCCGCGGAGTCGGCACCCGTCTCCTCCCGCAGCCGGAATGCGTACGTCATCCCCGCGCGGTCGACCATGTCGTTGACGACCGACGTCGTGACGATCTCCCGGCGCAACGGGTGCGCGGCGACCGTGTGCGCGAACTCCCGGCCGAGGCGCGGCGGGAAGTAGTTGTGCAGCCGGCCGGCGTAGACCCCGTTGTCGGGGAGCGTCGTGCCCGACACCTCGCTCTTGATGAAACGCTTGACCTGCGCGGTGAGCTGCGCCAGCTCCGGGCTCGTCAGCCCCTTCTGCTCACGTTCGAGCGCGCCGAACTGGGCGGACGTCGGGAGCACGTCGATCGCGCGGTCCACGTGGCCGCGGCGTTCCAGGTCGTCGACCATGCGGGAGTGGAAGCTGACGAGTGTGCCCGCCTGCGCCCGGTTCAGGCTCATCATCTCGTTCTGGCTGCGGTTGTCGGCGAGGACGAGCCTGCTGACGTCGTCGGTCATGTCGGACAGCAGCTCTCGCCGGTCCTGCGCGGTGAGCGTGTTGTCCGCGGTGGCGCCTGCCAGGGCGATCTTGATGTTGACCTCGTGGTCCGAGCAGTCGACGCCGGCCGAGTTGTCGAGCGCGTCGGTGTTGACGCGACCACCGTTGCGCGCGTATTCGATTCGCCCGAGCTGCGTCAGGCCGAGGTTGCCGCCTTCGCCGACCACCCGGACCCGCAGCGCAGGCGCGTCGAGCCGGACCGCGTCGTTCGACTTGTCGCCGACGTCCGCGTGGCTCTCAGTCGTCGCCTTCACGTATGTGCCAACGCCGCCGTTCCACAGCAGGTCCGCGGGCGCACCGAGGACGGCGCGCACGAGTTCGACGGTGGTGAGGACCCGATCGTCCTCGATCCCGAGAACACGCCGCGCCTCCGGTGTCAGCCGAACCGACTTCGCCGACCGGTCGACGATCATGGCGCCGTCGCTGAGGACCGCCTTGTCGTAGTCCTTCCAGCTCGACCTGCCGAGCCCGAAGAGCCGTGCCCGCTCGTCCCACGACCGCTGCGGATCGGGATCGGGGTCGATGAAGACGTGCCGGTGGTCGAACGCCGCGATCAGGCGGATGTGCGGGCTGAGCAGCATCCCGTTTCCGAAGACGTCGCCGCTCATGTCGCCGACCCCGACGACGGTGAAGTCGTCGGTGCGTGTGTCGACGCTCATCTCACGGAAGTGCTGCAGGACGCTTTCCCACGCACCGCGGGCGGTGATGCCCATCGCCTTGTGGTCGTATCCGACGGAACCGCCGGACGCGAATCCGTCGCCGAGCCAGTACCCGCGCTCGAGTGCGATCGCGTTGGCGACATCCGAGAACGCCGCTGTCCCTTTGTCTGCGGCGACCACGAGGTAGGTGTCGTCGCCGTCGCGCCGGACGATGGCCTCCGGCGCGATCACCTGCCGGGTGGTGATGTCGAGGTTGTCCGTCATGTCGAGGAGGCTCGAGATGAATTCGCGGTAGCAGGAGATGCCCGCCGACTGCATCGCGTCCCGGTCGGCAGCGGCGTCGCCGGTCGGCACGGGCGGGTTCTTGACGACGAAGCCGCCCTTCGCTCCCGCCGGGACGATGACGGCGTTCTTGACCGCCTGCGCCTTGACGAGTCCGAGGATCTCGGTGCGGAAGTCGTCGCGACGATCCGACCACCGGATGCCGCCGCGGGCGACGTCGTCGAATCGCAGGTGCACGCCCTCCATGCGGGGCGAGTACACGTAGGCCTCGTATTTCGGCCGGGGCAGCGGCAATTCGTCGATCGACGAGGAATCGAACTTGAACGCGAGAGCGCGCGGGGGCCGACGGTCGCCGGCGTAGTACGTCGTCCGGGTGGTGGCGCGAATCAGCGAGAGCAGTGCCCGCAGGATCCGGTCGGCGTCGATCCCGGCGACGGCGTCGATCGCGTCGACGATGCGGCCCTCGAGCGCGTCTTCCGCGGCGGCGTCGCGTTCGATGCCCGGGTCGAGCCGAAGCGCGTGGAACTCGACGAGAAGTTGCGTGATTACACTGTTGCCCAGCAGGACTCGTTCGACGTTGCTGCGGCTGTAGGGGAGCCCGGCCTGACGCAGGTAGGCGGCGTACGCGCGGAGGACGGTCACCTGACGCCAGCCGAGCCCGGCGTGCAGGACGAGCGCGTTGAACCCGTCGACCTCGGTCTCACCCGTCCACGCCGCCCGGAACGCGTCCGCGATCCGGCTGTCGCGGGTCACCCCGTGGCCCTCCGTCACGGTGACCAGATCGACGGTCAGGTCGTAGATCCAGGCGCGGTGCCCGTCCGGGCGGGTCAAGGCGGCCGGCCGTTCGTCGAGCGCGTTGACGCCCAGGCTGGACAGGATCGGCAGAACCTCGTTGAGCGGTGCGGGTTTCCCGACCGCGTAGATCTTCAGGTTCTCGTACGGCGCGGACGCCTCGGCGGTCGTGAATGTCAGCGCCACCCTGTCGACGCCGAGACGCTCCACCTCGGCGACGTCGCGGATCGCCTGTGCCGGATCGGTTTCGGTGGCATAGCTGATCGGCAGCGCGGACGCGTAGTGGCGCGCGACCGCGGTGCCCTGATGGTGCGGTTCCGCGAGCAGCGTGCTGCGCCACAGCTCGTGGGACCAGGGTGTGTCGAGTTCCGTGCCGATGCTGTTCATGACGATGGGGTGATCTCCTGTGGTGGGATCGGTGCGAAGCCGATCACGCAGTGGTGAAGCGAATCAGTTGACCTGGTCGAGCCTGGGCGATCCGGTCGATGTCCTCGTCCGCGACGACGCCGATGACGGGATAACCGCCCGAGATGGGATGGTCCGCGAGGAAGACGACGGGCTGCCCGCTCGGCGGAACCTGGATGGAGCCGAGCGCGACACCTTCGGTCGGGAGTTCGGCCTCGGACGTCCGCATCAAAGACGGCGCGTCGCCGTGCCGGTTCAGGCGGGCCCCGATGCGATCGGTGTCCGAGGACACGGCCCACGCCCCGGCGGTCAACGCTTCGGGGTTGGTGAACCAGTCGTCGCGGGGGCCGCCGATGACGCGCACCGACAGCGTTCCCGCGTCCATCGGGGGAACGGGTGCGACGTCGACGTTCGGGAAGTTCGTCGCCGCGGTTCCCACGGGCAGAACATCGTTGGGTTTCAACGCTTCCGGGCCGATTCCGGAGAGGGTGTCGGTGCTGCGGGAGCCGAGCACGTCCGGCACCGCGACGCCGCCTCGGACGCCGACGTAGCTGCGCAGACCGGCCTGCGCGTACTGCAGGCGCAGCGTCTGTCCCGGTTGCATCACGATGACGCTGGCGTGCCCCATCGGGATTCCGTCGAGCAGCGCCGTGGCGGGTGCACCGGTGACGGCGACGATCGTCACCTCCCGTGAGCGGAGGGCGAGGCCGCCCATCAGCACCTCGATGCACGCGCTGTTCTCGTCGTTCCCGACCAGCCGATTGGCCAGCTTCGCGGACCCGCGGTCGGCGGCGCCGGACACGCCCACACCCGAACTCAGGTAGCCGGGGCGACCGAGATCCTGGATCAGGCTGAGCGGACCCGTTTCGAGTACTTCGAGTTCACTCACAGTGTTTCCTCGTCGACGAATCGGACGCGACGCCCCGGCTGCAGCAGCGCCGGAGGGTTCGCGTCGAGGTTCCACATCGGGGAGTCCGTGGTTCCGATGATCTGCCATCCGCCGGGGGAAGACCGGGGATACACCGCGCCGTAGCCACCCGCGAGGGCCACGGACCCGGCGGGCACCACGGTGCGGGACTGGGCCCGCCGTGGCACGGTGAGCCGGTCGTCACCACAACTCAGGTAGGCGAAACCCGGTGCGAATCCGATGAATACGCAGCGCCAGGTGGCCGCGGTGTGGGCCGCGATCACGTCCTCGCGACTCATCCGCAGATGGTCGGCGACGTCGGCGAGATCGGCGCCGTCGTAGCGGACCGGGACGGTGACCGGTTCGGATTCGAGGACGCCGGTGCGCTCCTGCGCCTCGAGGTCGACGGTCATCGTCCGCAGTGCGCGGCGCACCTCGTCGAGGTCGGTCCGCGGAGTCGTGGTGACGAGCACCGTCCGCGCCGCCGGAAGAACGTCCTCCACACCGGGAACCGGTGTGTTGCGGAGACGTTCGGTCAACGACACCACGAAGGGTTCCGACTCCAGTTCGACGAGGAGGGCCCGGTTGCCCGCCGGAAGGATCCGGGTGCCGGCGCTGGGGGTGGTCATGCGAAGGCCCCGAGCGTGACGTCGGCACTCTCCAGGGCGTGCCGGACCTGGCGGGCCGTGCGCACGGATCCGGGCGAGTCGCCGTGCACGCAGATGCTGCGCACCGACACCGCGACATCGTCGCCGTCGATCGACTCCACCGTTCCGCTCGACACCATGCGCACGGCCTGGGCGGCGGCGACGTCGGGATCGTCGATGACGGCGCCGGTCACCGAGCGCGGGGTCAACGAGCCCGCGGCGGTGTAGCGGCGGTCGGCGAAACCCTCGGCGACGAACTCGATGCCGTGGGTTTCCGCCGCACGCTGCAACTGCGAGCCGGGTGGACCCATCAGCGCGAGCGGCTCGGTGAACCGGTCGATGGCCGACGCGATCGCCTCGGCCCGCCCGAAGTCGAGCGCGGCGGAATTGTAGAGCGCACCATGCGGTTTGACGTATGACACGCGGGACCCGGCGGCCCGCGCGAACCCGGCGAGCGCGCCGATCTGGTACAACGTTTCGTCGCGCAGATCCGCCGGCGCCACTGCGAGTTCACGGCGGCCGAATCCGGCCAGATCCCGGAACCCCACGTGCGCGCCGATCGCGACGTTGCGCTCGGCCGCGCCCTCGCAGGCCCGGCGGATGATCATCGGGTCCCCCGCGTGAAACCCGCACGCGATGTTCGCGCTGGTGACGATGTCGAGGAGGGCCTCGTCGTCCGCCAGGGTCCACTGCCCGAAGCCCTCACCGAGGTCGCAGTTCAGATCAACACGCATCGGGAACCTCCAGGACGTACTCGCTGTCCGGGATGTCGGTGATGAGCATGTACCCGGGCGCGTGGGTGATCGCGAACGGCAACCGGGACGCCATCACCGCCGCCTGCGGGGTGACCCCGCAGGCCCAGAACACCGGCACGTCGCCGGGCTCGAAGTTCACCGGATCGCCGAAGTCGGGGGCCGCGACATCGGCGATGCCGAGTTCCGCGGGATCACCGACGTGGACGGGTCCACCGTGGACGGCGGGCATCCGCGCCGAGATCGCCGCCGCGAGGGACACCTGATGTTCGGGAACGGGTCGCATCGACACCACCATCGGTCCGCTCATCCGGCCTGCGGGCCGACATTCGCGGTTGGTCACGAACATCGGGACGTTGCTGCCCTGCTCGACGTGCCGGAGCGGCACCCCGGCGGCGGCCACCGGATGCTCGAACGTGAAGCTGCATCCGATGTGGAACGCCACGAGGTCGTCCCGCCACAGCGCCGACACGTCCGCGGTCTCGTCGGCCAGTTCGCCGTCCTTCCACACGCGGTACAGCGGCAGGTCCGTGGCGATGTCGGCGCCGGGGGCGAGCATCGTCGCCCTGGAGCCGACGTCGCCGACGTCGAGGACGGGGCACGGCTTCGGGTTCCGCTGCGTGAACAGCAGAACGTCGTAGGCCCAGTCCTGCGGAACGGCGATGAGATTCGTCTGTGCGAATCCGGGCGCCAGACCGGCGGTCGGGGTGATACGTCCCGAACGGAATGCGGATCGGAGGTCGGTCGGTGAGTCAGTCAAGTTGGATCCCGCGGGTCTCGGGGAGGAAGAACAAGGCGACGACGGCGATGGCGTAACCGAGCGCACCGAAGATCATCGCGCCGCCGATACCCAGCTGGGTGGCCGCCAGGAAACCGACGACCGCGGGGAACACGGCACCGACCGCGCGGCCGAAGTTGTACGTGAAGCCCTGGCCCGTGCCGCGGGACTGCGTCGGGTACAGCTCGGACAGGAACGATCCGAAACCACTGAAGATCGCCGACGTGCAGAAGCCGAGGGGGAAGCCCAGGATGAGGATCAACGTGTTCGCACCCTCGGGCACCTGGGTGTAGCCGACCATGAAGACGGCCGACAGTGCCGCGAACAGCTGCATGGTCCGCTTGCGGCCCAGCTTGTCGGTGAGGATGCCGCCGCTGACGTAACCGAGGAACGCACCCGAGATCAGGATGGCGAGGTACCCGCCGGTGCCGACGACGTCGAGTCCGCGCGAGGTCTTCAGGAATGTGGGCAGCCAGGACGCCAGCGTGTAGTAGCCGCCCTGCACACCGGTGGCGAGCAGCGACGCGAAGATGGTGGTGCGGAGCAGTCCGCCGCGGAAGATGGCGGCGAACGAACCCGTCTGTTTGCCCGCGGACTCACGACGTTTCGTGACGACCTCGGGGTCCTTCAGGTTCCGGCGAACCCAGATGATGAGGAAGGCGGGCAGAACACCGGTGAAGAACAGCACTCGCCAGGCGACGTCGGGATCGAACAGCTGGAAGACGACCGTGTAGACGATCACCGCCAGCGCCCAGCCGACTGCCCACGCGCTCTGGACGAACGCCACGGCCCGGCCCCGGTACTCGGCCCGGGCGTATTCGGCCACGAGAATCGCACCCGCCGCCCACTCGCCGCCGAAGCCGAGGCCCTGGAAGGCGCGGAAGACGAGCAGCGTCTCGAAGTTCTGAGCGAAGCCGCACAGCACCGTGAAGATCGTGTACGTCGCGACGGTGACCTGCAGGGTGCGGACCCGGCCGATCTTGTCGACGAGGATGCCGGCGAGGGCACCGCCGAGCGCAGACACGACCAGCGTCACCGTCGTCAGCAGACCAGCCTGACCGGTGGTGAGGCCGAAGTAGGCGGCGATGGCCGCGAGGCCGAGCGGGAGGACCTGGAAGTCGTAGGAATCCAGTCCGTATCCGCCGAACGCCCCGACGAAGGCTCTCTTTCCCTTCGGCCCGAGGGTGCGGAACCAGTCGAAGGGGCGCGCCTGCGCGACCTCGGTCTGTGTATCTGTGGTCATGGCACCTCGCCTGAAGAAGGGATGTAACTGCCGGAAGAAACGGTGTAACTCCCATCACGGTACAAATCGTTCAACGATCCTGCAATACCCTGAGAGGATCGTTTAACATGGATTACATCGCGTAACTGAGCTCACAACTATGATTGCGGTCGAGATCGAAACCTGAGGAGTGGACTTGACCAGCTCGAATGCCCTTCGCGGCGATGCGCATTCCCGCCTGGCCGCTCACCGCGGCCTGCTCGAACGCACCAGCAGGACCACCCGGGTTGCCGGCATTCTGCGGGACGCGATCATCGACGGAACGTTCCAACCAGGGGCGCGACTCTCCGAACCCGACATCTGCGCCGCCCTCGACGTCTCCCGCAACACGGTGCGCGAGGCCTTCCAGATCCTGATCGAGGACCGGCTCGTCGCGCACGAACTCAACCGCGGCGTCTTCGTCCGCGTGCCCACGGCCGAGGACATCACGGAGCTCTACATCTGCCGGCGCGTCGTCGAATGCGCGGGTGTCAACGGATTCGACCCCGCCACCGGCGACCTGTCGCGCGTGGCCGAGGCCCTGGACCTGGCCGACGAACGGTACGCCGTCGAGGACTGGACCGGAGTCGGCACCGCCGACATCCACTTCCACAGCGCCCTCGCGAGCCTCAACAACAGCAATCGCATCGACGAACTGATGCGCAGCGTGTGGAACGAGGCGCGGCTCGTCTTCCACGTCATGGACGACGCCCACCGATTCCACGGCCCGTACCTCACCCGCAATCACGAGATCTACGACGCCCTGACCGCCGGCAACACCGAAGCCGCAGGTCAGCTGCTCAAGACCTACCTCGAAGACGCCGAGGCGCAGATCCTGGGGGCGTACTGAGGCGCACCGCGCTCGTGCGCCTTTCTGGTAGTTGGAGCAACCACAAAGGCGCACGGGTGCGAAGCACCTAGCGGATCAGCCCGTAGAAGCCCTCGATGTGCTCCCGCACCAGGCCGGCGGCCTCGGCGCCGTGCCCGTCGCGGAGGGCGGCGACGATGCCGCGGTGCTCGCAGCGGAGGTGGGTCGCGACCGCAGGCCAGTCGTCGAGCAGCGGAACGGCCTGCATGACGTAGCCGTGAATGGAGTCGCGGAGCGAGACCATCATCGCCTCGACGAGGACGTTGCCAGCGAGTCCGGCCATCGCGACGTGCAGGTCGGCGTCGAGCCGGTGGAACGCCTCCGGGGAGAGGTCCTCGTCGTCCATCGCGTCGAGCAGCGTGTCGATGGCCGAGAAGTCGAGGTCGCGGGCCTGGCCGGCGGCTTCCTGCACCGCCCACGACTCGAGCAGCGTGCGCGTCTGGACGACGTCGCGGATCGGCAGCGTGCGCGTCGCCATGTGCAGTCGCAGGGCCGCGCCGATGGACGCGGCCGGGTCGGCGGCCACGATCGCGCCTGCGTCCGGTCCGGACCCGACGGCCGTGCGGACGATGCCCATCGCCTCGAGCACGCGGATGGCCTCGCGGACGGACGAGCGTCCGACGCCCAGTTCCTCCGCGAGTGCGCGCTCGGCGGGCAGCCGTCCGCCGACGGTGAGTTTGCCGGCGGCCAGATCCTGCTCGATGCGGTGCAGGACGACCTCGTGTGTGCGCACGAACGAAGTTTACCTGGTGTGGTCTGACCACAGTGCGCTACTGTGGTCAGACCACAGCCCAGCCCGGTTGGAGTACCCGATGAGAATCGCCCTGTTCGCCACGTGCCTGGCGGATGCCCTGTTCCCCGAATCCGCCACCTCGACGGTCCGCCTGCTCGAGCGGCTCGGCCACGAGGTCGTGTTCCCGCCGAAGCAGACGTGCTGCGGGCAGATGCACATCAACACCGGTTACCAGGCCGAGGCGCTGCCGCTCGTGCGTCACCACGTGGAGGCGTTCGAGAGCGGACCGTCCTGGGACGTCGCGGTGGCACCGTCCGGTTCCTGCGTCGGATCCGTCCGGCACCAGCACGCGATGGTCGCCCGCCGGTACGGGGACGAATCGCTCGCGACGCGCGCCGAGGAGGTCGCGTCCCGGACGTACGAGCTGTCCGAACTGCTGGTCGACGTCCTCGGCGTCACCGACGTCGGCGCCTACTACCCGCACCGGGTGACGTACCACCCGACGTGCCACTCGCTGCGGATGCTGCGCGTCGCCGACAAGCCGCTGCAACTGCTTCGCGCGGTGCGGGGGATGACCCTGATCGAGCTCCCCGCGGCCGAATCCTGTTGCGGTTTCGGCGGAACGTTCGCGCTGAAGAACTCCGAGACGTCGACCGCGATGCTCGCCGACAAGATGGGCAACGTCCTGAACACGGGCGCCGAGGTGTGCAGCGCCGGCGACTCGTCCTGCCTGATGCACATCGGCGGCGGACTGTCCCGGCTGCGCAGCGGGGTCCGCACCGTCCACCTCGCCGAGATCCTGGCGAGCACCGAGAAGATCGGGAGCAACGCATGACCACGTTCCTCGGCTCACCCACGTTCCATGCGGGCACCGGAAACATCCGGGGCACAGAATCCTTCCCCGACGCGGCGCGGAAATCGCTCGCCGACACCCAGCTGCGCGCCAATCTCGGCGCGGCCACCACCACCATCCGCAACAAGCGCATCGCCGCGGTCGCCGAGGTCGACGACTGGGAGGAACTGCGCCGGGCCGGCAGCGCCCTCAAGGCGGACGTGATGGCGCGGCTCCCCGAACTGCTCGTGCAGTTCGAGGAGAACGTCGCCGCCCGCGGCGGCACCGTCCACTGGGCGCGCGACTCGGAGGAGGCGAACCGGATCATCACCGACCTCGTGCGGGCCACCGGCTCCGACGAGGTCGTGAAGGTCAAGTCGATGGCCACCCAGGAGACGGGCCTCAACGAGCACCTCGAGGAGAACGGGATCGCGGCGATCGAGACCGACCTCGCCGAACTCATCGTCCAACTCGGCGAGGACAAGCCGAGCCACATCCTCGTTCCCGCCATCCACCGCAACCGCGCCGAGATCCGCGAGATCTTCCTGAAATCGATGCCCGGCATCGACAAGGACATCACCGACGACCCCCGGGCGCTGGCGATGGCCGCGCGGGCACACCTTCGGCGAAAGTTCCTCTCCGCCAAGGTGGCGGTCAGCGGCGCGAACTTCGGGGTCGCGGAAACCGGGACGCTCGCGGTGGTCGAATCGGAGGGCAACGGGCGGATGTGCCTCACCCTCCCCGACACCCTCATCACCCTCATGGGCATCGAGAAACTGGTCCCGACGTTCACCGACCTGGAGGTGTTCATGCAACTGCTGCCGCGGTCGTCCACCGCCGAGCGGATGAACCCATACACCTCCATGTGGACCGGGGTGCATCCCGGCGACGGCCCGCAGAACTTCCACGTCGTCCTCCTCGACAACGGTCGCACCAACGTGCTGGCGGACGAGGTCGGGCGGTCGGCTCTGCACTGCATCCGCTGCAGTGCCTGCCTGAACGTGTGCCCCGTTTACGAGCGGGCGGGCGGCCACGCCTACGGGTCGGTGTATCCGGGCCCGATCGGCGCGATCCTCAGCCCGCAACTCACGGGGACCACCGGTCACGACGACCCGAACGCCTCGCTGCCGTTCGCCTCGACGCTGTGCGGCGCGTGCTTCGACGCCTGCCCGGTGCGCATCGACATCCCCAGCATTCTGGTGCACCTGCGCGCGGAACAGGTCGATTCCGAGCGGCACGGACTTCCGGGCGGCCAGGACCTCGCGATGAAGGCCGCGGGCTTCGTGATGGGGTCGGAGAAGCGGTTCGCCGCCGCAGAGACGGCGTCCAAGGTCGGCCGGGTGCTGGGCGGCAAGAAGGGACGCATCACGTCGCTGCCGTACCCGGGGTCGAAGTGGACCGCGAGCCGCGACCTGCCGTCCCCGCCGAAGGAAACGTTCCGACAGTGGTGGGCCCGCACTCACGAGGACACGACACGATGACCGCACGCGAAGAGATACTGACCCGGATCCGGTCGGCGCTCGCCGAAGCTCCCGCCCCCGAACCCGTTCCCCGTGACTACCACCGGCAGCCCGCGTCGGGTCCCGGGGACGTCGAGTTCTTCGCCCACACCGTCGACGACTACCGCGCGCAGGTCCATCGCGCCGACGAGAACACGGTCGCCGAGATCGTCACCGGGCTGATCGCGGAGGGGGCGCGCGCCGTCGTCCCACCGGACCTGCCGCTGTCGTGGCGGCCGCGACGCGACGTCGTCGTCGACGGGTCACCCGCCGAACTGTCGACGCTCGAACTCGACGCGCTCGACGTGGTCGTCACCGGCTGCACCCTCGGGATCGCCGCCACCGGGACGATCGTGCTCGACGGCGGCGCCGGTCAGGGGCGGCGGGCACTGACCCTGGTCCCGGATCACCACATCTGCATCGTGCGCACCGATCAGATCGTCGACACCGTGCCGCAGGCCTTCCAGACCCTCGACGCGACCAAGCCGCTGACGTTCATCAGCGGTCCCAGCGCCACCAGCGACATCGAACTCAACCGCGTCGAGGGCGTCCACGGTCCCCGGACGCTGGACGTCGTCATAGTGCGCTGACACGCCTGTGCGCCCTTTTGGTAGTCCCGGGTACCAAAAAGGCTCACGGGGCGCGGAGCGCCCTCGCGGCGAGATCGGCGGTGGCGCGGACGATCTCCGCGCCACCGAACATCACGTCGTCGTTGTGCCCCGCCCCGGTCAGCACGACGGTCTCGACGGGGCCGAGCGCCGCATCGGCCACGCGTGCGCTCTGGTCCGGTGGGACGACGATGTCGGCCGTGCCGTAGACCACGGTGGTCGGCACATCGATGCGTGCGACGAACTCCGCGACGGGGAATCGATCGCGCAGCAACAGGCGGACCGGCAGAAACGGGTAGTGCCGGGCGCCGACGGACGCGAGGTCGACGAACGGCGACCGGAGCAACAGGCCCGCAGGTGGATGCTCGGTGGCGAGTTCGGTGACGACGCCGGTGCCGAGGCTTTCCCCGAAGTAGAGCAGCCGCTCCGGCGGCACGCGACGCTCGTCGACGAGGTGACGGCGGGCCGCCCGGACGTCGAGTGCCAGCCCGTCCTCGCTGGGGTGACCGGGGTTGCCGCCGTACCCGCGGTAGTCGAAGAGCAGCGTGGCGAAACCGCGGCGGCGAGGTCCGACGCCAGCAGCGCCCGGTCAGCCCTGTTGCCGGCGTTCCCGGCGGCCACGAGGACGGTCATCAGCGGGTCCCTGCTCGCGGGTGGGACGTACCAGGCACCGAGTTCGAGGCCGTCCGACGTGGTCAGCGTGACGTCCTCGGCCCCGGCGATCAGCCGGTCCGCAGGCGGCACCGGGGAGGTGTCTGGGTAGTAGATCAGTCGACGCTGCAACACCCACACGGCGGCGACCAGCAGAGCGACGATTGCGAGCGCAACGATGCCGACGCGGATCATTGCCGAATCGGCGCTCCGGCCCACTCCAGCAACTCGGCGACGGGCAGGGTGTTGATCACGTCCGACGGCTCGACTCCGCGTTCGGCGGCGCGCTCGCAGGCGTAGCCCTGCCACGCGAGGTGACCAGTGGTGTGCGCGTCGGTGTCGATGGAGAACTTGCAACCGCTGTTCAGGGCGAGGTCGATCAGGCGTCCCGGCGGGTCGCGCCGCTCGGGGCGGGAGTTGATCTCGACCGCGGTGCCGTACTCGCGGCACGCCTCGAACACCCGTTCCGCGTCGAACTTCGATTCGGCCCGCGGTCCCCGCGCACCCTCGACGAGCCGGCCGGTGCAGTGCCCGAGGACGTCGACGTGCGGGGACTTCACGGCCTGCAGCATCCGCTTGGTCGTCGTCGCACGGTCGGTGTCCAGGTGCGAGTGCACGCTGGCCACCACGATGTCGAGGTCGGCGAGCAGGTCGTCGTCCTGGTCGAGGGAACCGTCGTCGAGGATGTCGACCTCGATGCCGGTGAGCACGCGGAAGGGCGCGAGTTCCGCGTTCAGTTCGGCGACGACGCTCAGCTGGGAGAGCAGCTGCTCCGACGACAGCCCGTTCGCGACCGTCAGTCGCGGCGAGTGATCGGTGATCGCGCAGTACTCGTGGCCCAGGGCGGCCGCCCGACGCATCATTTCCCGGATCGGGCACCGGCCGTCCGACCAGTCCGAATGGGTGTGCAGGTCGCCGCGGAGCGCGTCGAGCAGTTCCGTCCCGCCGAGTCCGATCGGCTCGGCCGCATTGCGCAGGTACGTCAGGTACAGCGGCACCGACTCGGCGCACTCACGGATGATCGCGGCGGCCTCGGACCCGATGTCGGGTGGCGACACCCACCCGCGCTCCTCCAGATCGGCCAGTTCGTCCTCGTCCGCGTAAGTCAGCACATCGGCCGCCCGCCGGAATGCGGCGGTCCTCTGTGCCTCGTCACGCGAGCGCTCGAGCCAGAACGCAATTTCCCGCAGCGCTTCGACGGGGTCCATCTTTCAATGGTGCACGGCTGCCGGGCTGCTGGCTAGAAGCAATTTCTGCCAGAACTTAGGGTCACCTCGTTGTCCGCACGTTCATGCAACCGTTCCCTTCGTCTCGCTTACGACTTCTACGGTGCCGGAGTTGTCCACATTCGAATCGGGAGCCACGGTGAGTTTGAAACCCCTCGCACTGTTCGTCAATCACGCCGGAGTGTCCTCGCGCGCATCCGTCACCTGTCAGTACAAGTGCGGCAACGCGTGCTCCCACGACGTGCCCAACACCTCGCACGGCGAGTACTTCCGTGACATCGCCCGTACCGCCCTGTCGCGGCGCGGGATGCTGCGCGGGACGGGGATGGCCGTCCTCGCCGTCGGCGCGGGCAGTGCGCTGGTGGCCTGCTCGGACGACTCCGGCGAGGGAAGCGTCTCCGGCACGGGCGGTTCGGACGGCGGCGCGCCCGCCGGAACGAACTTCGACGCCGTCGCCCCCAACACCGAGGACGCCCTCGTCGTCCCCGAAGGGTACGAGCAGGGTGTGGTGATCCGCTGGGGCGACGCGGTGCTGCCCGGGGCTCCCGCGTTCGACTTCGACAACCAGACCGCCCAGGCGCAGGCGCAGCAGTTCGGGTTCAACAACGACTTCGCCGGACTTCTGCCGGTCGAGGGGCAGCCGAACACCTTCCTGCTGGTGGTCAACCACGAGTACACCACCGAGCCGTTCATGTTCAAGGGCTATGACGCCGAGAACCCGTCGCCGGAGCAGTTCCAGACCGCGCTCGCCGCCCACGGGCTGTCCGTGGTGCAGGTGAAGGGCGAATCCGGCTCGGGCACGCTCACTCCCGACTTCGGACCGTACAACCGGCGCATCACGGCGACGACGGAATTCGCCGTCACCGGTCCCGCCGCGGGCAGCGACTTCCTGAAGACGTCCACGGACCCGACGGGCACGAAGGTGCTCGGCACACTGAACAACTGTTCGGGTGGCGTGACCCCGTGGGGCACGGTGCTGTCGGGGGAGGAGAACTTCAACCAGTACTTCGGGAACGCCGAACTGGTCACCGACCCCGTCGTCGCCGCACGGCTGAAGCGGTACGGCGTGGAAGGTGCTGCGTCCGAGCGTAAGTGGGAACGGTTCGACAAGCGTTTCGACCTCGTCCAGGAGCCGAACGAGGTCAACCGCTTCGGGTACGTCGTCGAGGTCGATCCGTGGGGCGCGACGTCCGCACCCGTCAAGCACACGGCACTGGGCCGGTTCAAGCACGAGGCCGCCACCATCCACGTCACCGACGACGGCACGGTGGTGGCGTACAGCGGCGACGACGAGCGCTTCGACTACATGTACAAGTTCGTCTCCAGCCGCAAGATGATGGACGGCAACAGCCAGGCCGCCGTGCGCCAGAACATGACGCTGCTCGACGCAGGCACCCTGTACGTCGCGAAGTTCAGCGGCAACTCGGCGGACGAGATCGACGGGTCGGGCACGCTGCCGTCGAGCGGCACGTTCGACGGCACCGGTGAGTGGATCCCGCTGCTGCGCACCGGTGAGGACGGCCGGGGTGAGTCGCTCGTCGACGGCATGAGCGCCGAAGAGGTGGCAGTGTTCACCCGTCAGGCCGGCGACAAGGTGGGTGCCACCAAGATGGACCGTCCCGAGGACTTCGAACCCAGCCCGACGACCGGCAAGGTGTACGTGGCGCTGACCAACAACACCAAGCGCGGCGTCGACGGCGCCGCGGCGGCCGACGAGGCCAACCCGCGGAACAACAACAAGAACGGCCAGGTCCTCGAACTCACCGACGACCACGCCGGCACCGCGTTCACGTGGAACCTGCTGCTCGTGTGCGGCGACCCGAAGGTGGCCGACACCTACTTCGGCGGCTTCGACAAGGAGAGCGTCAGCCCGATCTCCTGCCCCGACAACCTGGCGTTCGATCCGCACGGCAACCTGTGGATCTCCACCGACGGCAACGCGCTGAAGTCCAACGACGGCCTGTTCAGCGTCGTCCTCGAGGGCCCGAACCGCGGGGAGACCAAGCAGTTTCTGACCGTGCCCAAGGGCGCCGAGACGTGCGGCCCGATCGTCGGCGAGGAGCGGGTCACGGTGTGCGTGCAGCACCCGGGTGAACTGGACGACGCGAGCGCCGACAACCCGGCGTCGCACTGGCCCGACGGCGGGGACTCGCAGCCGCGTCCCGCCGTCGTGGCGGTGTGGAAGTCGGGCGGCCGGATCGGCGTCTGACCCCAGGTGAGTGGCAAAGTGTGCCCCGGCACGCTTTGCCGCTCACATGGCGGGGGTGGGCGGGCGGCCCAGCAGCGCCTCGAACATCACGCCGCCTGCGAGGAACCCGAATCGGTCGTAAAACTCGAACATCGCCGACAACCGCGCGCGACCGTCGTCCGTCAGGTCCCGCCCGTGCCGCGACATCCACTCGTCGACGGACACCTGCTTCACCGACACCGGACCACCCGCCCGGTCGCACAGATCCCGCACGCTGAGGGCCTCCGGACCGCCGAGTTCGTACGTGGCGCCGTGGTGGATGTCCGGGCCTTCCATCAGCACTCGCGCGGCCACCTCGGCGACGTCCGCGAGTGCGACGAACGAGAACGCCGCGTCGGGACTGTAGGGCAGTTCGACGGTCGTCGCCGAGCCCGCCAGCACCGCCCCGAAATTCTCGGCGTACGCGCACGGCTGCAGGACGGTCCACCGGAGCCCGCCGAACGTCCTGAGCTCGTTCTCACACCGCGCCTTGTCGACGTGGTGGGGCATGAGCGGGGTGTAAGGCCAGGCCACGGAGTGGTAGACGAGGTGCTCGACACCCACCGACGCTGCGGCGCCCATCGCGTTCCGCAGCAGCGCGGGCTCGTCGGGGTGCACGTTGGGGGCGATGAAGTACACGCCCCGGCAACCCGACAGCGCCTCTTCCAGTCCCGCACCCGTTTCGAGGTCGACGGCGAAATCGCCGGAACGCCGGGCGGTGTGCACCACCCGGCGTACGTCGGCGAGCCCCTCGAGCGCCGCCACGACGGCGGCTCCGGTCTTCCCCGCGGCGCCGATGACGGCGATCTCGGCACCGCGGGAGAGCGACTCGGTCATCGGATCACCGGTCGATGAAGTCGAACTCGGCGAACTTCGCACCGCCGGAGAGACGTTCGTAGCCGGGACCGCGGTCGAAGAACGGCTCGTCCAGGCCGCGGTCCGCGCGCATCTGCTCGCGCAGCGCGTCGGTGGCGTCGACGTCCGCGACCGGCTCCTCGGTCGACGACGCCAGCACCACACCGTAGTCGACGCGTGCACCCTCCGCGGACACCTTGCCCCACAGCACGTCCCGGACGACTTCCTCGATCGGACGGTCGAGCGGGTCGCCCCAGCCGCCGCCACCGGTGGTGCGGATGCGCACCACTTCGCCGGCCTTGATCGGTTCGGCGTCGGTCAGCGCATCGAACTCGCGCTCGTTCGGGCCGCCCGGGTCGAGGACCACCGAGAAGGGACGTCCGGCCTTGCCGCCCTTGACCCCCCAGCAGGAGAGGATCGAGCGGTCGGCGATGGACATGAAGTTCGCGTCCTTGAGCATCCGGATGTGCTTCTCGTAGCCGAGGCCGCCGCGGTAGCGTCCGGCACCGCCGGAGTCCTTCGCCAGGCCGAGCTTCTCGACGATGAACGGGAACCGGCTCTCGGTGAACTCGGTCGGTAGGTTCCGCGAATCGGGAACGACGTGGATGGTGTCCTCACCGTCCGCGTAGTGCCTGCCACCGGACCCGCCGCCGAGCACCTCCCGCATCAGGTACGAGTGCCCGTCGAAGTCCTCGCCGTACACACCCGTGTAGCGGATGGTCTCCTGGTCGGCGGGCATGTTCCCGTCGACGGCCTTCGCGACGACACCGGCGAGAACGCCGAGCAGACGCAGGATCACGAACGTCCGGGCGTTGGTGGGCGCCGGGAAGATCGGGGTGATCAGCGTGCCCTTCTCCGGGAACTTCATCTCGATCAACGGCACGACACCCTCGTTGACGTCGAGTTCCGCCATCCGCTCGGGACTGTCGGCGAGGTTGCGCAGGATCGGCGCGAGCCACTTGATGAGGAAGTTGCCGTCGGCGTAGTCACCGCAGTGGTTGATGGGCCCCTTGGCCTGCGGTCCGGTGCCGTTGAAGTCGAGGATGAGGCGTTCGCCGCCCTCGTCCTCCGGGCCGGTCTTGGTGAGCGTGATCCGCTGGCGGTGCAGCATGGGCTCGTCGACGCCGTCGTGTTCGGCGTAGTCCTCCCACGTGTACTCGCCCTTCGGGATCTTGCTGAGGATCTCCCGCCGGTACGTTTCGGTGGTCGCGTCCATCATCGCGTCGAAGCAGGCCTCGACGGTGTCGCAGCCGTACCGCTCGAACAGCTCGGTGAGGCGGCGGGCGCCCATGAGGCACGCCGAGCATTCGGCGTCGAGGTCGGCGGCCAGCGCGTCGGGCATCCGCGAGTTGCGGGTCATGATGCGCAGTGCGGCCTCGTTGGGCACACCCTGATCCCACAGCTTGATCGGCGGGACCATCAGGCCCTCCTCGTACACCGTGGTCGCGCCCGAGGGCATCGATCCCGGGCAGCAGCCGCCGATGTCGTCGTGGTGGCCGAACGCCTGCACGAACGCGACGACGGACGGTTCCTCCTCGCCCGGCCGGGTCGCGAACACCGGGACGGTGACGCAGAGGTCGGGGAGGTGGCCGATGCCGCCTTCGGACAGGTAGACGTCGTTGTGGAAGTAGACGTCGCCGGGCTTCATCGTGTCGAGCGGGAAGTCCCGCGCCACCGGATGCACGAGCGCCGAATACGAACGGCCCGTGAGCTTCCGGAGGTTACGGTCGTGAATGCCGGCACGGAAGTCGTGCGCGTCGCGGATCATGGGGGAGCGGGAGGTCCGCGAGATCGACGTCTCGACCTCCATCTCGACGCTGGCGAGGTAGCCGGCGACGATCTCCACCAGCACCGGGTCGGGCGTCTTTCCGTCGACCGGTGTCAGCCGGTAGGGCTTGGCCGCCTGCACTGCAACGGGTTCGGTGGTGACGGTCATCGGTTCGCTCCGTTCGAGTCGGCGATCTTGGTGATGCGGATGTTTCCGAAGGTGTCGATCCGCGCCTGGAAACCGGGGTGCACGGGAATGGTCGAGCTGAATTCCTCGATTACCGCCGGACCCTCGAGGACGTCGCCCGCGCCGAGCCGCGCCCGGTCGTAGACCTGGGTGGTGACCCACTCGTCGAAGTACGCCGGACGCGTGCCGGTCACGGCGGACTCGGCTCCGGCCCCCGCCGCGATCTCGTTCAGCGTCGGGCGCTTGATCGGGCCGATGCCGCTGACGCGCAGGTTGACCCACTCGACGTGCTGGTGCGGGTCGCCGCGGAAGTCGTAGCCGTACAGCTCCTTGTGCGCCTGATGGAACCTGTCCGCGGCGTCGTCCATCAACTCCTGCGTGACGGGACCTTCACCGACCGGCACCCGGACCTCGAAGGCCTGGCCGAGGTAGCGGAGGTCGGCCGAGCGCGCGTACTTGCGCTCCGCCTCGCCGAAGCCCTCGTCGGCGAGTGCGCGTTCCGCCTCGGCGGCGAGCGCGTCCAGCCCCGACTGCAGTTCCTCGATCTTCAACCGGTCGTGCCTGCAGACGTGGGTCTGCACGTAGTCGTTGCGGACGTCGACCGTGAGCAGCCCGAATGCGGACACGTTGCCCGGGTTCAGCGGGACGAGGACGTCCTTGAGCCCGAGGATGTCGACGAGCCGGCAGGCGAGCAGCGAACCGGAGCCGCCGAACGTCACCAAAGTGAAGTCGCGGACGTCGAGGCCGCGCTTGACGGTGACCTGCCGCAGCGCGTTGGCCTGGTTCCACGCCGACACCTCGAGGATGCCGGTGGCGCACGCCTCGAAGTCGAGCTTCAGCTGGTGCGCGAGCTGCTCGACGCCCTTGCGGGCCAGTTCGGTGTCGAGGGGGATCTCGCCGCCGAGCAGGTGGGGTGGGATGCGGCCGAGCAGCACGTGGGCGTCGGTGATCGTGGGCTCGCTGCCGCCCTTGCCGTAGCAGAGCGGGCCGGGGTCGGCGCCCGCCGACTGCGGTCCGACGCGCAGCGTGCCTTCGGGGGTCTGCCAGGCGATGGACCCGCCGCCGGCGCCGACGGTGACGACGTCGATCATCGGGATCTTCGACGGATACGCCCCCACGCGACCCTCGGTGGTCAGCGCGGGCTCACCGCGGACCACGACGGTGACGTCGGTCGACGTTCCGCCGCCGTCGCACGTGAGGACCTGCTCGACACCCGCGACACTCGCGATGAGCGCCGCTCCGAGTGCGCCGGCCGCGGGGCCGGACAACACCGTCGTGATCGGCTGGTGCACGACCTCCTTGGCGGAGAGCACGCCGCCGTTCGACTTCATCACATAGAACGGGATGTCGCGGGCCTCGCCCTCGTCGGACGAGAATTCACGCAGTCGGTTGGCGATGTTGTTCACGTAGTTGCGAATGTTCGGCTTCACGGCCGCGTCGACCAGCGTGGTGATGGACCGCTCGTATTCGCGGTACTCGCGCAGCACCTGGCTGGAGATGCTCACCGTGGCCTCGGGGTATTCCTCGAGCAGAAGATCCCGGACGCGGTTCTCGTGGCTCGGGTCGGCGTAGGAGTGCATGAGGCACACGCCAATGGTGCGGATGCCGCGCTCGGCGAAGAAGCGGGCGGCCTTGCGGACGTCGTCCTCGACGAGGGGGCGGATCTCGCTGCCGTCGAACGCGAGCCGGCCGCCGATGGTGCGGACCCGGTCTGCGGGGACGATGCGGTCGGGCTTGACCCAGAAGTAGGAGTTGCCGTAGCCGTCCGGGACGGACTGCCGGGCGATCTCGAGCACGTGCTCGTAACCCTCGGTCGTGATGAACCCGAGGTTTTCGACCTTGCCTTCGAGGAGCTTGTTGGTGGCGACGGTGGTGCCGTGGCTGACGGCGCCGATCGCGTCGCCGGTCTCGCCGAGCTTGGCGAGCACCTTCTCGATTCCGGTGAGGAATCCCTGCGCCGGGTCGGCAGGCGTCGAGGGTGTCTTGGTGGTGACGACTGCTCCGGACTCCTCGTCCACAGCCACGACGTCGGTGAATGTTCCGCCGGTGTCGATACCGACCCGAATCTTTCTGGATTCCACGATTCCTCCTGGGCTCGTCTCGCGTAAAGCAATTGCACCGCTTTCGCCGCCCGGTTTCTTTGTCACATATCGCCGAACTCACCGGTCCTCGTTCGGCGCTGCCCGCGACCGGATGAACCCGGACAGACGACAGCACCCCGAACCGGACGGTTCGGGGTGCTGTGTGACGAGGTGTTCGCGGCGCTACTTCGAGCAGGTGCCCCGCACGAGGATGCCGCCGACGAGAACACCGGCGAGGGCGATGCCGGCGCCGAGGGCGGCCGACGCGAGAACGGTTGTCGTGGAGGTTCCCTCGGGTACCCGCACCCGCGCGGCGGCTGCCGCGGGAACCGGGGCTGCCGCTGCGACGCCGGCGGCCGCCGGCACCTCGCCCGACGCCGCGACGACCTCGGCCGCAGGGATGCCGTTGGCGATCACGCCGTCGATGCCCTTGAAGAACACCCCGGCCATCTTCTTCGCGACGCCGGTGATCATCCGCTGCCCCACGCCGCCGACCATGCCGCCGACGACGGCGTCCGCGTCGTAGCTGAGCAGGGTGCCGCCGTCACGTTCCTCGAGCCGCACCGTCACATCCGCCTTGACGGTGCCCGGAGCACCCGCACCCGATGCCGTCATCACGAACGACTCGGGCCGATTCTGCTGCGACAGAATCACTTCGCCGTCGTACGTGCCCTTGATGGACGCGACACCCGCGGTGATGGACAACTTGTAGTGGTTGTCGCTGAGCTGCTCGAGGGACTGCACCCCGGGGATGGTCGCCGCGAGGACCCGTCCGTCCTGCAGGTTGTCGTACACGGCCTCCGGTGGGGCCGTCAGTAGGGCGGTGCCGGCGATTCTCATTCGTTCTCCTTGCTCTGTGACGACGCGTGTGCGAGGCGAAGCTCGAACAACTCTGACGGGGATATCGGCATGGACGTGATCGGGATGCCTTCCGCGTCCTCGATCGCTGCCGCGATGACGGCGGACGTCGGGATCACGCCCGCCTCGCCTGCGCCCTTCATCCCCAGGGGATTGAGGCCGGACGGGGTGACGGTGTGGTCCATCTCGAGCGAGTCGGGCATCTCGGTGACGAACGGCATCAGGAAATCCATGTACGACGCGTTGAGCAGCTGGCCGTGCTCGTCGTAGACGATCTTCTCGTACAGTGCGCCGCCGATACCCTGCGCGACGGCGCCCATGACCTGGCCCTCGACGATCCGCGGGTTGATGACGTTGCCGCAGTCGTGGATCACGGCGTACCGCCGCACGTGGATCTCGGCCGTCACCGGATCGGTTTCGACGATCGCCGCGTGCACGCCGGACGCGAACGTCGACGTCGGCGGCGAGTAGTAGCCGGTCGCCTCGAGCCCGGGTTGTTCGCCCTCCCGGACCGGCGGAATCGTCATGTCCGTGTCGGCTTTCGCGAATCCGGTGGCCTGCCTCGACGCGTCGTCGAACGCGTAGCGCAGCGGGTTCGACAGCACGGCGACCACACCCAGCGAGATGGACGTGCCCTCGGCGCCGGGCAGCGTGCCGATCTTGCACACGTGCCCACCGCGCAGTTCCAGTTCGGCGGGATCGAGGTTCAGCGCCTCACCGGCGATCGTGCGGGCCTTCTCCGCCACCATCTGCGCGGCCACGTGGAACGCCGAACCCGACATCACGGCGCCGCGGGACGCGAACGTGCCGACGGCATAGCCGAATCGGCGGGTGTCGCCGGTGACGATCTCCACGTCGGTGACCGGCACGCCGAGGTCGTCCGCGACGATCTGCGCGAACGCCGTCTGGTGGCCCTGACCCTGGGTGGTCAGACCCGTTGCGGCCTTGACCTTCCCGGACGTTTCCACGAGAACGTGTGCGCCCTCGTACGGGCCCGGTCCGGTGCCCTCCACATAGGCGCCGATCCCGATGCCCACGGCCCGGCCTTCGGCCTTCGCCTGCTTCTTGTACTCGGCGAACCCGTCCCAGTCGATCAGTTTCTTCAGCTTGTCGATCCCGGCCTGGTAGTCGCCGGTGTCGTAGATCAGCGGGCGGCCGTCCTGGAACGTGAGGTGGAAGTCGTACGGCATCTCCTCGGGCCGGATGAAGTTGTGCTCACGAACCTCGATGACGTCCTTGCCGAGATACTTCGCGATCGCGTCCATCGCCCGTTCCATCGCGAACACGGCCTGCGGACGGCCGGCGCCGCGGTAGGGCGTCACGATGACGGTGTTCGTGTACAGCGAGTACGCGTCCACCCGGAACGACTTCGGCTTGTACGGCCCGAGCACCTGCGTCGACGTGTTCAGCATGACGATGATGCCGTACGGCAGGTAGGCGCCGTTGTCGTGCCAGAACGTGAAGTCGAAAGCGAGGAGTGTGCCGTCGTCGTCGAATCCGACCGTCACCTCCTGGATCTGGCCGCGCTCGTGTGCGCTCGACACGAAGTGCTCGCGCCGGTCCTCGACCCATTTGACCTCGCTCGAGATGCCCGCCGTCCCGAGCCGCCGCGCGGCCCAGGTGACCATGACCTCCTCCGGCCACGGGTGGACGATTTTGACGCCGAAACCGCCGCCGACGTCGGGTGCGATGCAGTGGACCTTGTTGTGCGCCATCTTCAGTCGTGCCGCGATCGCGGCGCGGGCCGACGTCGACGTCTGCGTGGACGTCCAGAACGTGAGCGCCTGCTCGTCGGTGTCCCAGCGAGCGTAGACGCCCTTGCCCTCCATCGGCATCGACGCCGACCGCTCGATCTCGAGGTTCAGGGTCAGCCGGTGCGGTGCGTTCGCCAGTTCCGCGTCCACGTCGCCGAATCCGTGCTGCAGGTGCGCCGCCACGTTGTCGGGGACGTCCGCGTGAACGGCGTTGCCCGCCTGCCGCGCCACGTCGACGCCCACGACCGGTGGGAGCATCTCGTACGTGACGTCGATCTTGGCGCACGCGTCCTCGGCGATGTACCGGTTGTCGGCGACCACCATCGCGATCGCCTCGCCGACGTGGTTCACCTCGTCCTTGGCGAGCGGATACCCGTTGCGCGGTGCGGTGATCGCCGGATGCGGGATGAGGAGGGGCAGGTTCTCCGCCATCTCCGGGGAGTCGTCCGCGAGGTCCTCGTACGTGTAGATCGCGTGCACACCGGGCAGATCGAGCGCGGCATCGATGTCGATCCCCGTGATCCGGGCATGCGCGTGCGGTGACCGGACGAACGCGGCGATGAGCGCGTTGTGGCCCAGATCGTCGAGGTAGCGGCCGTTGCCGGACAGGAGCCGGGCGTCCTCAGTGCGGGGAATCGGCTTGCCGAACAACTTCTCCGACGCGGCGGGCGCGTCGGCTCCCTTGGTGGGCGCGGGCTCGGTGCGGGGTTTCGTGACGCTCATGCTCGCCCTGCCCTTCCACCGACCGGGTTGGTCGTGCCGCGGACCTTCGGGTCGAGTGAGGCCCGCGACGACTCGTCGTCCGCGCCGAGCGGGAACTCGCCCGAACGCTCGCGCTTGATCTCCGCGGCGCGCAGCACGGCTGCCCTGATGTTCTGGTATCCGGTGCACCGGCAGAGGTTGCCCGCGATCGCGTCGGTGGCCTCCTCGCGGGTGGGCGAATCGTTCTCCTCGAGGAACGCGGCGATGGTGGTGACGAAGCCTGGCGTGCAGAAGCCGCACTGCAGGCCGTGGCAGTCGATGAACGCCTGCTGCACCGGATGCAGGGTGCCGTCGGGTTCGACGAGACCCTCGACGGTGGTGATCTCCCGGCCCTCGAGGCTCGCGGCGAGCACCAGGCACGACCGCACGGGTTTGCCGTCGAGCAGCACGGTGCACGCGCCGCAGACCCCGTGCTCGCAACCGACGTGTGTCCCCGTCTGGCGCAGATGGTGCCGGATCGCGTCGGACGCGAGCGTGCGCGACGGCAGCACCACCGTCTGCGTCACCGCGTTGAGCGTGAACGTCACCGCGACGTGCTGTTCGCCCGTCTCCTCCTGCAGTTCGGCGAGCTGCTCGTCGATGCTGCGTGTTGCCTTTGCCATGGTCACCTTCCTCCCGCCGACGCGTGCACGGCGGCACCGTCGAGCACTGCATCCTGCGCGGCCGCGAACCCGACCCGGGCGGTCAGCGCCGCCACCAGCTGTGACCGGTACCGCGCCGTGGCATGGATGTCGGGTTCGGTATCGATCCGTTCCCGCGCGAACTCGGACAGATTCCGCCACAACGGGTCCCGGTCGTCCGTCGCGGACGCACCCCGTAGCACGTCCGTGTAGTCGACGACCTCACCGAGCTCGCCGGCCGACACGTACGTCATCCGGACCTCTGCGACCGCACCGTCCTCGACCCGCACCTGCGCCGCGACCCCGACGAGTGCGTAGTCGCCGTGCCTGCGGGCGATCTCGTCGATCGCCGTTCCGACACCGGGCTCGGCGGCCGGGACGGCGACGCTCGTGGCGATCTCGTCCGCCTCGAGCGTCGTTTCGAGCGGTCCGGCGAACAGGTCGGTCGAGCGGATCTCCCGGACCCCGCGCACGGAACGCACGGTGACCGAGCCACCGAGCAGCGCGAGCACGGCCGGCATCTCGGCGGACGGGTCGGCGTGGACGATGGATCCGACCGTCGTGCCGCGGTTGCGGATGGTCGGGTGTGCGACGAGACGCAGCCCGCGGCCGATCAGGGGTTGCACCTGGGCGGCGCCGCGGTCGGCTTCGAGCACCGAGTGGGTGGTCAGTGCGTCGAACGTGACACCGAGATCGCGTGACGACGACACCGCGTCCAGCCGGGGGATCGATCCGATGTCGACGAGGTGCGCCGGCGCGGCCAGCCGCATCGAGAGCAACGGGATCAGCGACTGCCCGCCCGCGAGCACCTTTCCCTCGTGAGCCACGTCCGCGAGGATCTGACAGGCCTCGTCGATCGACCGAGGTCGGTGATAAGTCAGTGGCGACGGTTTCATTCCTCAGATCCTGCCCGTATCGTACGCTCGACGTTTCGTGAACTAGTGACAAAACTCACGTCCCCCCGATGGCAGATCACGTGAGCTGACCGACCCGATCGGGGACCGTTCCATCGTCCGCGGTCGGCTTCGGGTGGTGACGGCCGGTGCCGGCGTCGTCGGCATCCTTCGGGGCGATGACGCGGCACAGGTGGTACATCCCGATCACCACGATCGTGCCGAGCGCGATGCCGCTGAGGGAGAAGCTGTCCGTGAACGTCAGCTCCGTGTCACCGATCGCGATGATCAGGCCGGCGGCGATGGGCATCAGGTTGAGCGGATTGCCGAAGTCGACGCCGTTCTCCTTCCAGATCTTCGCGCCGAGCAGGCCGATGATCCCGTAGAGCACCACGGTGATTCCGCCGAGCACCCCGCCGGGGGTCGCGGAGATGACGGCGCCGAACTTGGGAGAGAAGCCCAGCAGCATCGCGATGACACCTGCCGCGGCGTACGCGGCCGTCGAGTACACCTTCGTCGCGGCCATGACGCCGATGTTCTCGGCGTACGTCGTCGTGGGGGATCCGCCGAGGCTGGTCGCGATGGTGGTGGCCAGGCCGTCCCCGATCAGGGCGCGTCCCATCATCGGGTCGAGGTCGGTCTTGGTGATCTCGGCGACGGCCTTGACGTGTCCGGCGTTCTCCGCGATCAGGGCGATCACACCGGGCAGCACGAGGACGATGAACGTGAGACTGAACGACGGCGCGTGGATGCCCACGATGCCGTTCGCCTCGTCGGAGAACGGCGGAAGCCCGATCCACGAGGCGGAGGACACTCCGTCCCAGTTGACGCGGA
Source organism: Rhodococcus sp. NPDC127593 (assembly GCF_042671975.1). Lineage (NCBI taxonomy): Bacteria > Bacillati > Actinomycetota > Actinomycetes > Mycobacteriales > Nocardiaceae > Rhodococcus > Rhodococcus sp. NPDC127593. The sequence continues at coordinate 222,108 of NZ_JBHXWI010000005.1, forward strand.
AGTGCTCGGTGACCCCGCCTGCGACCGGGTCGTACGACGTGATCATGCCGGTCGTCAGGTCGAGCACCCACGACAGCGCGTATCCGAAGAGCAGCGTCAGGAAGATCGCGACCCTTCCGAGGAATCCTCGGAGCGCGACGCTCGCCACCACCAGCACGACCATCACCGTCAACGCGACCCACTGGTCCTGCGGCCAGTACGTCCCGGCCACGACCGGGGCCAGGTTGAACCCGATCAGCATGACGACGGCGCCGGTGACCACGGGCGGCAGGATCTTGAACACCACCCCGCCGCCGAGGAAGTGGATCAGCACGCCGATCCCGGCGAGCACGAGACCCGACACCAGGATCGCCCCCGTCACCTGCGCGGAGGTGCCGCCCTGGGCGCGGATGGCGGCGATGCCGCCGACGAACGCGGCCGACGTCCCCAGATAACTGGGAATCCGGCCCTTGACGACGAGCAGGAAGAAGAGGGTGCAGAACCCCGACAACATCACGGCCAGTTGAGGATTGAGACCCATGATGATCGGGAAGACGAACGTGGCCCCGAACATCGAGACCACGTGCTGCCCGCCGAGCCCGATCGTGCGACCCCAGCTCAGCCGTTCGCTCGGGGCGACGACCTCCCCGGGCGCGATGGTCTTGCCATCTCCGTGCAGTGTCCAGATAGGCATAGGGGGACCTTTCAGACAGGTGACGGTGCAGGGGTGCCGGCGGCCAGCTTCGATGATGTGCCGCATGTCACAGTTGCACCTCGATAGGAGGGCAACGTTATTACAGCGTCAGCCACCCGGCGTGAGAAGAATCTGCCAGTGCGTGCCCGGCGAAATTGGCAACTTTAGGAATTGATGCCGCGCATCGCCATGATCTTGAGGGCGAGAGACAGGTCGAGGCGCAATTCGGGGTGGTCCGTGAACGACCCGAGCATCTTCTCCAGCTTCACCACCCGGTACCGCAGGGTGTTGTAGTGAAAGTGCAGTTGACGTGCGGTTTCGGCGATGTTGATGTTGGTGGCGAGCAGCACCTCGAGGGTGCGGCGCATGTCCTGCGCCTCGGCTGTGTCCGCGGTCAGTTCGCGGAGGGTCTCGTTGGCGAACGACTCGAGTTCGCGGTCGTCCTCGACGAGGCTCAGCAGTCGGTAGACGCCGAGGTCGTCGAAATGTGTCACCGCCCAGGCGCCGGTGATCTGCCGCCCCACCTTCAGCGCGGTCCGGGCCTGGCCGTAGAGGGCGGGAATGCCGTCCACCGAGTCCGTCGGCCGGGACACGCCCACCCCGAACGCCCGGCGACCACCGCCGCCGGCGCCGCGCACGTTGGCGACGAGTTCGTGGACGAGGTTCATCGTGTCGGTGCCGACACCCATCAGGATCACCGTCTCCGACGCCAGTGCGGTGACCGCGGCGCCGGTGTCACGGCCCGCGACGGCACTCGTGAATGCCCGCGCCTGTCGCTCGACGAGAGGCATCCGAGTGGGCACCGACGGCTCGTCCTCACCGACCGGATCGGGTTCGATCACCACGACGACCACGGGACGGTCCAGGTCCCAGCCGAACGTCTTGGCGTGCGCGACGACGTGCTCGTGTTCGCCGCCGCGGCCGAGCAGCAGGTCCCGGACGAAGTTCGCGCGATGCTTCTCCTCCACCGAGGAGACCACCAGTTCGCGGGCGACCACCAGGGCGCACACCGCCGCCGCCTGCTCGACGAGATACAGGTCTTCGCTGCGCAGCGCATGCCCGGTGCTGAAGTGCACCAGCCGCCCGTGATCGATGCCGTTGGCCGAAATCGATGAGACCGCGATGAACTCGTCGCCCAGCCGGTGCAGGCCGAGCCCGCCCTCCGTCGAATCGGTGCGAACCCGCCCGGTGGAGTCGAGCGCCGCACTCGACGCCAGCCGGCTCAGCTCGGACTCGTCCCCGGCCCGGCACAACTGACGGCCGTCGGGTGTCGTGATCAGCACGGCACCGCCCAGTTCACGGGCGACGGCGACGGACAGCTCGGCGAACCCTCCGCCGGCCATCACGACGTCGACGAGCACTCTCCGCAACCGGTCCGCCTCGAACACGGCGTCGACCTGCCGGGCCGACAGCTCCGCCAGAGCACCCGCCAGCGGGTGTGCCTGCGAGTACAGGTCCGCGACCACGACGACGGGAAGCCCGAGTTCGTCGGCCGCATCGGACATCTCGGCCGGCAGCGCCGCGGTGGGGTCGTCGAGGCGGACGGCGAGCCCGGAGACGCCTCGCCTGTCGAGCCGGGCGAGAAACACGTCGATCGGCTCGACCAGCCGGCCGAGAACCGCGGACGTGGTGATCAGCAACTGTCCGGTCCGGAGCCACGGTCCGATGTCCGGCACCGCCATCACGGCGACGTTCGACACCTCTCGCGAGGTGCCGGTCTCGCCGGCGACCAGGGTCGGGGAGACGAGGAGATCGGACACCAGCACGTCGGCGAACGATTGCGGCGCAATGCCCGGACCAGGCCCGTTGCCGGTGTCGGCGGCTGCGCGGAACCCGGGAGCGGAACTACCGGCATCCCTCGTCGTCACTGCAACACCCTGCTCACCTGATCCGACACTCGCCCCGGATGGCGCGAAACTGTGACCTTAAGTCGCGACCCGAATACCCGTCAAACGGTGTTCACGCGGTGCACTCGAGCGGCCGGCCGGTCCCGGCCGGCGCGTCACGGTGAATCGGACCGCTCAGCTGCTGGAGCTCGAGCCCCGTCGTGCCCCGGGTCGTCTTCATCATCTCGGCGAGGATCGACACCGCGGTCTCCTCGGGGGTGCGGGCGCCGAGGTCGAGGCCGATCGGGGAATGCAGCCGCACCAGCTCCGCCGCGGTCGTCCCCCGTTCGCGCAGCAGCGCGACCCGGCGGTCGTGCGTGGCCCGGCTGCCCATTGCGCCGATGTACGCCGCGCCCGAACGCAGGGCGAGCTCCAGCAGCGGGATGTCGAATTTCTCGTCGTGGGTGAGTACCGCGAGGACCGTCCGGTGGTCGACCGCCGCGGTCTCGAGGAATCGGTGCGGCCACATCACGACGACGTCGTCGGCGTCCGGGAACCGGGCACGCGTCGCGAACACGGCGCGGGCGTCGATCACCGTGACGTGGTAGCCGGCGAACGCGCCCAGCGTGCACATGGCCGCGGCGAAGTCGATGGCTCCGAAGATGTACATCCGCGGTGGCGGCGCGAAGATCTCGACCATGCACACCGTCTCGGACTGCAGCTGATACACCAGCGACTCACCGGCTTGGAGGCGACGGCGGACGCTCTCGACATCGGTCTCGGGCAGGTCGAGGTCGCCGACGGGTCCGTCCCCGGTGATCACGCAGCGCCGGGTCCGGGCTCCGTCGCAGGTCTCCGTCACGACGGCGATCGACTCACCGCCGCGGATGCGTCGCGCGACGTCCGCGAAGTCCGGGAAGTCGTTGTGCCCGATGCGCTGAACGAACACCTCGATGGTGCCACCGCACGTCAGACCGACACCGATCGCGTCGTCGTCCGCCACGCAGAACACTTCCGTCCGGCTCCGCCCGTCGGCCAGCACGTCCCGCGCCGTCTCGTACAGCGCACTCTCGACGCACCCACCGGACACACTTCCGAGCACCTCACCGGATTCCGACACGGCCATCGCCGCGCCCGGTGCCCGCGGAGACGACTTCCAGGTGCGCACCACCGTGGCGAGGGCGAAGTTCTCGCCACGGTCGAACCACGCTTCCAGGCCCGTCAGGATGTCGCGCATCGTCTCGTACTCCTCGGGTGCTTCGTCGGGAACCTCACGCTAACCGGCGACGACCGGCCGTCGCGGCACACAATGCGCCGAAATCCCCAGCGGCCGCTTGTGCATTGTCGCCATCGCTATCGATCGACGCGTCCGCAATTCTCGGACGGTCCCCCTTCCTTCACAGAGAACCGAGGATCCACCATGAATCAGTTGCTCAGCGGGATCCGGGTCCTCGACCTCACGCGGGCCCTCGCCGGTCCGCTGTGCACGGCACTGCTGTCCGATTTCGGCGCCGACATCATCAAGGTCGAGACCCGTTCCGGTGGCGACAGTTCCCGGCAGTGGCCGCCGTTCGACGGCAGCGACAGCCTGTACTTCGCCTCCGTCAACCGTGGCAAACGTTCCGTCGCTCTCGACATGCGCAGCGAGCAGGGCCGGAAACTGCTGCGCCGCATTGCCGTCGACGTGGACGTCATCGTGGAGAACTTCCGTCCCGGCGTCCTCGCGGACATGGGGCTCGACCAGGAGTCGCTCGCAGAGGACAACCCCGGAGTGATCGTCATGAGCGTCAGCGGTTTCGGCCCGACCGGACCCGAACAGTTCTCGCCGGGACTCGATCAGGTGGCGCAGGGCATGTCGGGTCTGATGTCGGTGACCGGCGCCGGCGACCACACGCCGATGCGCGTCGGCATCCCGATCATCGACACGGTGTCCGGTATCTATGCGGCGCTGGGCATCACGGCCGCACTCGTGTCCCGCGGCCGCGACGGCGCCGGTCATCACGTGCAGACGTCCCTGCTCGAATCCGCCCTGTCGATCATGTCGTTCCAGGCGCAGAACTACCTGAGCACCGGACGCGTCGCGGAGCCGAACGGAAACACGCACCCGACGATCACGCCGTACGGCACGTTCGACACCGCCGATTTTCCCATCATCATCGCGACCGGTTCGGACCGGCACTGGGTGTCGCTGTGCGAGGTTCTCGGGGATCCCGACCTCGCCGACCGGCCCGAATACCGCACCGGCCAATCACGACTCGCGCACCGGGATCGGCTCACCAAGGAACTTCTCGAACTGCTGTCCGTGCGGTCGGCCGCCGAATGGGTGACGTCGATTCGCGCGGCGGGCATCCCGTGCGGTCCCGTCCACACGATCGATCAGGCCTTCGCCGACCCGCAGGTGCAGGCGCTGAAGATGGTGCAGCCGGTGACCACCCCCGACGGCGGTGAAGTGCCGCTGGTCCGGGGTCCGTTCTGGGTGGACGACGAGACCCTGCCGATCCGGAATGCGCCGCCGATGGTACTGGGGCAGGACACGGCCGAGGTGCTCGGTGAATTCGGGCTGAGCGACGAAGACATCGAGGGCCTGCGGCGAGACCGGGTGATCTGACACCCGCGTCGGCCGTGGTCGCCTCACAACCGGGCGGCCACGGCCAACGCCACGTGCTCGCACCACGGCCGCGCCACGATCTGCACGCCGATCGGCAACCCGGACCGGGTGATTCCCACCGGAACGACGACGGACGGCAGACCCGTCACGCTGATCGCGCGACAACTCGCCAGAGCCTGCGCCCACGTGAGCGACTGCCCACCGACGTCGAAGACTTCTTCGCCGAGCGGCGGCGCCGGGATCGAGGCGACGGGAAGGACGAGCACGTCACCCATCTCGCCGAGCAGCCGGTGCACGAGTTCCGATCGCTGCGCCCACAGCCGCTCGACCAGGCGCCGATCCACGTCCCGCGCGTCGGCGAGCATCGTAGTGATGTTCGTCCCGAATCCGGTGCCGAGTTCTTCGATGTCGGTGTGGGTTTCGACCGAACGCAACCTTCCGAACAGGTCGTTCCCCTCCGACAGCGCCGCACCCCGGTACGGTCGGGCACCGAGCCGGCCGGCGGCACCGGCGACGGCCGCGAAAATCTCCCTGTCGACCGGGACGGTCCCCTCACCGGGCGCCCACGTGATGTCGAGACGCGAGAGGTCTACCGAACCCGGGTCGGTCCAGTTGTACTGCCGGGACGAGAGCACCCGCAGCACGAGGGCCGCGTCGTCGAGGGTCCGCGCCATCGGACCGATCGTCTGCAGCGTGCCGTGCATGGTCGCCGGGTTGGTCAACAGGTGATCGCCCGACGGAACGCCCGGATACTGTCCGTCGGGGTCCACCCGGCCGATCGTCGGGCGCACGGACCGCAGTCCCGTGCAGTGGGCGGGCCAGCGGACCGAGCCGCCGAAGTCGGTGCCGAGACCGACGACACTCATCCCGGACGCGACCGCCGCCGCCTCGCCGCCGCTCGAACCGCCGGGGGAGCGGGGAACGCCGTCGGGCCGGAGCGGGTTCACGGTGTACCCGAACAGGTCGTTGTGTGTGAGGCCGCTGGCCCCGAACTCCGGGGTGTTCGTCTTCCCGACGAGAATCGCGCCGGCCGCCCGCATCGCGGCCACCGCGGGCGCGTCGACGCGCGGCACGTTGTGCTCGAGTGCGCGCGATCCCGCCGTCGTCCGGACACCCGCGGTCGCGATCAGGTCCTTCACCGTGAACGGGACTCCGGCCAGCGGCCCGACGTCCTCCCCTCGGCCGATCCGGGTGTCGAGGTCGTCGGCGGCCCGGATCGCCTGGTCCTCGGCGACGGTGACGACGGCGTTCAGCTCCGGGTTGCGGGCCTTGATGTGCGCCAGGTGGTCGTCGAGCACCTGGCTCGCGGACACCTCCCGGCTCGTCACGGCGCGGGCGATCGCGTGCGCGTCCGAGCCGACCCAGCTTCCGTCGTTACCCCACACATGTCCTCCTCGGCTCGTGCTCAGGGATCGACGCTAGACATCCCCGCACCCGCCGCACACGGCCAGTGTGCACAGGAATGAGCGCCCCGGGCTGTGAAGAGTTGATACTTCGCCGCGCTACAGGCTCTGGGAGGATCAGGTGATGCTCTCGCCCTGGGTTCGCCTCGCTGCCGCGCTGTTCGCGGTCAGCTGGGGTGCCAACCAGTTCGCCCCGATGCAGCTCGTCTACCGCGAACATCTCGGCCTCGGAAACGGCTCGTTCACCGCGATGCTCGCGTCGTACGTCGTCGGGCTCGTACCCGCCCTGCTGTACTTCGGGCGCGTGTCCGACCGCTTCGGCAGGCGCGCCGTGATCCGCCCGATGATCCCCGTCGGCATCGTCTCCTCGCTCGTCCTCATCGCGGGCGCCGCCGTCCCCGACCTGCTCTACCTGGGCCGGGTGCTGGCCGGACTCGCGTCCGGCATGGCGTTCGGCGCCGGAACCGCCTGGATGAAGGAACTCAGCTCCACCGCGCCGGCCGGGGCGGGTGCACGCCGCGCCGCCGTGTCACTGTCCGCGGGATTCGGCTGCGGAGCCCTGTTCGCCGGCGTGATCGCGCAGTGGCTTCCCGCCCCCGAACTGCTCCCGTACCTGGTGCACATCGCGATGATGATCGGCGCACTGGCGCTGGTGTGGACGGTGCCCGACGCACGGGTCCGGGCGACGGACCTCACCGCCAAACCCCTGTCGGCGCTGGCAGCACCGCAGTTCCGGTGGGGCATCACGCCCTGGGCGCCGTGGGTGTTCGGTGTGGCGACCGTGTCGTTCGCGACCCTTCCGCCGCTCGTCTCCGAGTCGCTGCGCTCCGCGTCCGTGGCATTCACCGGGCTCGTCGCGGCGCTGACCCTGATCACCGGGGCGGTGATCCAGCCGTGGGCCACACGGTGGTCGCAGCAGGACGACGCCGCCGCCGGAATCCGGGTCGGCATCACCCTCGGGGTGCTGGGCTTCGGCGCCGCGACCGTGGCCGCATACACGGACGGTGCGCTGTCCGTCGCCGCGATCGTCGTCGCGGCCTTCCTCCTCGGATCCTGCTACGGCATCCTGCTCGGTTCCGGTCTCGCGTCCGTCGAAAAGCTGGCGCCGGCCGACGAACTCGCGCAGACCGTGGCGGTGTTCTACTGCCTTATCTACATCGGCTTCGCCGTCCCGTTCGTCATCTCACTCCTCGCGCCGCACGTCGGCTACGCCACCTGCTTCGTGGGGGCGGCACTGCTGATGCTGCTGTCCGTGGCAGTGGGCCGGAGGGTGAAGGACCGGCACCTCACCCACACGTGAGCGGCGAAGCGTGCCAGGGCACGCTTCGCCGCTCACCTACCGAGGGTCGCTACCGTTCGGCCACGCCGCATTCGCCGCACGCGGGCACCAGTGCCTCACTGCGCGGCTGTGCCGCACCGGCCGGCGACCGTACCGGGAGCAGCGGCGGCCACGGCCAGTGCTGGCCGAGGCGACCCCGCGCACGCAGGAAGCCGAGGCCGAGCACGAGCCCGAAGATCAGATGCCCGACCAGCGACAGCGTGATCGTCGTCGGCGTGAGCGGGAACATGTCGTGCTGTCCGCGTGGCGACAGGGCGACCGTTGCGATGAGCCCGGCCCACACCGGGAACACCGCGAAGGTGACGAACGCGAAGAGGACGACGCGGCGCGACCGATGTTGGAGGCCGAGCGCGAGGGCGATGAGGAAGAAGGCGATTCCGATACCGCCGCCGTCTCCGAGGTACCGCCACAGGTAGCCGACGATCGCGCCGGTCCGGGTATCGGTTCCCGAGTGCAGCCACGTACCCATTTTCGGAATGAAGTCGCCCCACAGCCCGAGCAGATACACGGTGTCGAGGCGGAAGACGTCGTAGGCCAGACACGCGAACATCCCCCAGCCGAGGCCATGGCCGACGATGCGGTCGATGGGGTGCGGAGCGAACACGCACAACACGGCGAGGGTGGCGGCGAGCGGAATGATCACCAGGGCACCGGTGGCATTCATCGGCACGACACCGAACACCTGCGCCGAGATCGCGAGCAACGGTAGGGAAGCGAGCAGCAGGTACAGGCCTATCCGGGCGAAGGCCCAGTGGTGACGGACCGCCTTCCGGACGGATTCGACGGCGGGCAGGGCCGCGCCCGGCGGATCGTGTTCGTGGACGTCGGGGACGGTGGTGCCGAGGATTCGGGGCATGGTGGAAGGTTCCTTCCGATCGAGGGGAGTCTCTCTCCGAGTGGTCGGTTTTCGCGATCCCCAGCGTCCGTCGAGTGCCGGGCATGCGAATAGTCCCCCGAGGGGTGGTGATGGGCACCCCTTCACGTACCGCCCCGTTCCGTCAGTAGGCGCGCCCGAAGATCACCCGCTTGCCGTACGCTGACGCCGCGCCACATCGCACGCACCCGCCTGTCTCCGGTTCGCCGCCGAGGGGGACACACCGCGGGGTGGCAGCGGTGAGGGACTTGATCTCCTCCTCGCACGTGGAGATCCCGCAGTGCAGTGCCAGTGCCCACCCGGTCGACACCGCGTCCGCGAAATCCGCCCAGTTGTCGACGGTCCGAGTGTGGTTGTCGCGGAACGTGGTGGCACGATCGAGCAGGAAGGCCTGGAAGTCGTCCAGGACCCCCGGCATGGTCTCGGGCAGGGCGCCGATCGGCACGGCCTGCTTACCGTCGTCGCCGAGTCGTTTCACCATCATCACGGTGCCGGCCTCCAGATCTCGCGGGCCGAGCTCGAGCCGGATCGGGACGCCGCGCATCTCCCACTCGTTGTACTTGAACCCCGGAGTGAGCTGGGGGCGGGCATCGACGTGGGTCCGCACCCCTGCCGACCGCAGGCGGCGGGCCAGCTCGTCGGCCGCTTCCTCGACCGCAACGTTGCCGCCACGGGTGATCGGCACGATCACCACCTGGTGGGGTGCCAACCGCGGCGGGAACACCAGACCCTTGTCGTCGCCGTGAGTCATGACGATGCCACCGATCATCCGGGTGCTCATTCCCCAGGACGTGGTGTGACACAACTCCTCTCGCCCCGACTCACTGGTGAAACGGATGTCGAACGCCGACGCGAACCTGGTGCCCATGTAATGCGAGGTGCCGGACTGCAGCGCACGGCCGTCCCGCATCATGCCCTCGATCGTGTAGGTCGCCTCCGCACCGGCGAACCGTTCACCGGGTGTCTTCTCACCCGGAACGACCGGGATCGCGGCCAACTCGCGCGCCACCTCGTGATAGATGTCCAGCGCCAGCATCGTCTCGCGGCGGGCGGTGGCCTCGTCGGCGTGCGCGGTGTGGCCCTCCTGCCACAGAAACTCTGTGGTGCGCAGAAACATTCGCGGCCGCAGCTCCCACCGCACGACGTTCGCCCACTGGTTCAACAGCAGCGGCAGGTCGCGGTGCGAGCTGATCCACTTCGCCATCATCTCGCCGATGACCGTCTCCGACGCCGGCCGCACCACCAGCGGTTCTTCGAGCATCTTCCCGCCGGCGTGGGTGACCACCGCCAGCTCCGGGGAAAACCCTTCGACGTGTTCCGCTTCCCGGCCCAGGTAGCTTTCCGGAATCAGCAACGGGAAGTATGCATTCTCGTGACCGGTGTCCTTGATGCGGCTGTCGAGCTCGGACTGCAACAGCTCCCACAGCCGGTATCCGTACGGTCGGATCACCATGGTGCCCTTGGCCGGACCTCGGTCCACGAGGCCCGCCTTGAAGACCACCTCGTTGTACCAGGCAGCGAAGTCCTCACTCTGGGCTGTCACACCACGCTCATCCCGTGCCATGCCCACACAGACTACTCGGGAGGATCAGCCACTCGCAGCTGTCGAATTACGAGTTCGGGTGCACACTGTCTGAGATCAAGCTTGCCGCACCGGCGAGAGTAGGAGAAAGGAGGGCGGATGTCCGCAGCGCATGCCGTCTCGATCGCGGTGACCTTCACCTGGCTGGGAATGGTGCTCGCGATCTCGTTCCTCGAGGCGCCGCTGAAGTTTCGCGCACCCGGGGTGACGGTGCCCCTCGGATTGGGGATCGGCCGGCTCGTGTTTCGTGCGCTGAACGCCACCGAGGTGGTCTGGTCGGCGCTGCTCGTTGCCGGGCTCCTCTTCGACGGTCCACCTACCCGGGTGGTGGTGGCAGGAGCGGCGGCAGTCGCGGTGCTCGTGGTGCAACTGGTCGGTGTTCGACCCCGGTTGACACGTCGAACCGACCGCGTCCTCGCCGGTGAAGACAGCCCCCGTTCGCACGCGCACTACATCTATATCGGCCTGGAAATTGTCAAGGTCATTGCGTTGCTGGTGACCGGGATTCTGTTGCTCGGAGTCTGATGCGGCGACCGGTCGGCGGAGACCTGCCGTTAGCTGCATCGGGCGACTCGGCTTGACCGAGGCTAGCCACGTGTTACACGTGATGAGCTTGCGCGTCGTGGACAACCGCCACCCGTGCTCACTTTGCATCGTCTGCAATGTTATTCGCGCGGATGACAGTGTTCTATTGGGACAAGACGGCATGCTGGCGCTGTGTGGTCACGCGGCGACACGATGTTTGCCAGGTGGTGTCCACAGATGAAACGAACCGATTAGTGTGCGCAGTTGATGCGACGGACGTCGGTGGTCGGCTCAGGCTCTGCCCGGCCCCGGCAGGGTTGGTGCGGTTTCGGGTCGAACGAGGGTGGATTCTGGTGGAGTTTCCGATGCTGTCCAAGGGACAGAACGTGTCGCTGCCCGCTGAGGTGGAGCAGATCGATGTGGTGCTCGGGTGGACCGAGTCGGAAGTCGAGGTCGATGCGTCGGCTCTGCTGCTGAACTCCGGCGGCAAGGTCCGCTCCGACGAAGATTTCGTGTTCTACAGCCAGCCCGAGTCGACAGACGGGTCGATCCGGTTCCTGGGTACGAGCGGCACCGAGGAAGGTGCGCAGGCGAGGATCGCGATCGACCTGTCCGCCGTGCCGGAGGACGTGCACACCGTGGCCTTGGTCGGCAGTGTGGGCGAGGGCAGGTTCGGTGATCTCGGAAAGCTCGCTCTGCGTGTCGTCGACGGGGCCGGGTACACGACGTGAGCCGTGATCATTGCTGTCGATGCGCACAGTCCCACTCCTCACGGTTCAGGCCAGGATGAGTGGCGTTGGGGCTCACTCAGACCCGCCGCGCGGGCGCCTTCGCCCGCGTGGGCTTCGACTTGCGTGGCGGGTGGACACGCCACCGCGCGGTGACCGATGCCGGTGTTGGGTTGATCGGGTTGGCGCGGTGACGGGTCCGTCCACTGTCAGAAGACGCTTGACGACGCCGAGGCGTGATTGCGTTGGGGTGGGGGAGGAGTCGTTCGATTCGATGGCGGGTATGAACCGGCGGCCAGGTCGGTGTAGGCACTGGGGCGGCGGTCGCGGAAGAGGCCCCAGCTTGCTCGCTGGGTGCGCAGCTTCTCCAGATCGAACTCGTGGAGGATGATTCCTTCGCTGTCGTTGCACAGTTCCTCGACGACTTCTCCGCGTTGGTTGGTGATGAAGGACTGCCCGAAGAATTCGATGTGCGTGGTGCCTTGGGTCTCGACGCCGATTCGGTTGGCTGCGATGACCGGCATCATGTTGGCGGCGGCGTGTCCGCGTTGCACGTTCTGCCAGTGGGTGTGTCGCAGTTCGGTGTTCTGCAAGTCTCCCGGTTCGGTGTGATGGTCGCCGTGGTGGTCGTTCGGGGTGGGGCTTGATCCGATTGCGGTGGGGTAGAGCAGCATTTCCGCTCCTTGCAACGCCATGATTCTCGCCGATTCGACGAACCACTGATCCCAGCAGATACCGACGCCGATGGTGGCGTAGCGCGTGCGCCACGCTCTCAGGCCTGTGTCGCCGGGATTGAAGTAGAACTTCTCGTGATATCCGGGGCCTTCCGGTATGTGTGTTTTCCGATATGTTCCGAGGATCGTGCCGTCTGCGTCGATGATGGTGACGCTGTTGAAGTACTTCTGACCGTCGCGTTCGAATGTGCTCACCGGTAGAACGATCTGCAGTTCGTGGGCAAGGTCGCGGCCCAGTTGCACCGCGGGGTTCTCGTCGATGGGTGCGGCGAGTGAAAAGTACTCGTCGTCGAGGCTCTGGCAGAAGTAGGGCGTCTCGAATAACTCCGGGAGGGCGATGATCTGGGCGCCGGCGTCGGCGGCTTTGCGCACCAGGCGCTCGGCGGTTGCAAGATTTTCGTGTAGGTCCCAGGTGCAGGCGAACTGGGTGGCGGCCACGGTCACTGGCCGTGGGTTCGTTTGCTGGGTGGGTCTCATGTGGATTGCCTTCTCGGTGCGGGTGTTAATGGGCTGGTGTGTGGGAATTGAGGTCCACCTCGGGGTCGGGGTGGGTCTGGGGGTCCGGATCGGCGTCCGACGCGTGCAGCCGGTCGAACAGCAGATCCACTCTCCGGCGTTCAGCGGTGCTCATCGGCGCTGCGTAGGTCACGGCGACGTAGACGGTGGCGTTGACGAGTAGTGCTGCGACACCGGAGGTGAGGCCTCCGAGCCAGGGGATCGAGATCGGGTAGACCAGCTGCAGGACACCTGCAGTCACGAAACCGCTGGTCATCGCGGCGACCGCTGCCGTGGCGGTGCCTCTTCTCCAGAAAATCCCGAGGAACAACGTGGGGGCGAGCTGGCAGATGCCCTGGTAGGAGATGAGGGCGAGGGTGATCAGTCCGGAGGAGGTGCCGACGGTGGCGACGGCGCCGATGGCGGCAAGAAGTGTCAGCACGCCTACTGTGATGCGTCCGATCCGGGGGTCGGTGACTCGGACTCCCTTGGCTACCCCGATGATGTCGTTGGCGGTTTGGGTGCCCAGGGCCTGGAGGTTGGCGCCCACGTTGCCCATGGTGGCGGCGACCACGCAAATGCCCGCCAGGGTGATCAGGCCTACGCCCCCGATACCGGCCGTGATGAACCACACGTCATCTGGTGCTTCGGTGACACCGGGAACACTGGTGGCGGCGATCGCCATCAGCGTCAATGCGGCCCCGAAGATCAGGAGCACCGGCGCCGCTTGTACCGCCGAGCGTTTGATCGTGGCTGTGCTGTTTGCTGTGAAGAGCCGAACAAAGATGTCCGGCCAGCACCAACCTCCCAGCGCGCCGGTGAGAATCAGCGACGAGAGGTAGAGAGGTCCGAGCGAGCTTCCCGGCCCGGGGAGCTCGAAGTGGTCCGGGGCGACGGCGTCGAAACCGTGCCCGTTGCTGACAAGCCAGGTGAGTAGGCCGAGGATGATGAGGGTCCCGATGAGGTAGGCGACGATGCCCTGCACCATGTCGCTGATGATCACCCCGCGCATGCCGAATCTGATCGTCCAGATCTGGCGGAGGCCGATCACCACGATGCCGATCACGACAGCCGCGCTCGCTCCGACGTGCCCGAACGACAGATACTTGAAGACCAGAGCCAGCGACTGCATCCCGAGAACGATCCACGGAAACGATGCGGCGATTCCGATCACTGCGGCAACTACCCGGACCGCGCGTGAGTTGTAACGGGCGCCGAGCAGGTCGGCTTGGGATCTCAGGTCGTACCGCTTACCCCAATCGTGGACGGGTTTGGCGAGGAAGAACATGAGCACGACGGCCAGCAGGGAGTAGATCATCGAGTAGAAGCCGATGACTCCGGCGCTCGCGGCGAGCCCGGCGAACGAGATGAACATCGTCCCGGGCAACCACGTATTGAGGAACGCCATCGTTCCGAAGAACGATCCGAAGGATCGCCCGGCCGTCGCGTACTCACTGAACGTTGCGTCTTTCCGTTTGGTGAGCTCCAAGGCCGTCACGACGACAACGAAGAAGACGGCGACGCCTCCGTATCCGATGAGCATGTTCATCATCGATCGCCCCCGCTCCCACCGTCCAGCGTGGTCATCACGAACAGGCTCAGCGTGATGAACACACCGGCCGCGAGGAAATATCCGATCGAGACCACGGCGGTGCCGTTGCCGGCCAGCCAGTGCAGCGGCGGTGCCAGCCCAATGACGAAGTCGAGCGCCAGGAGCCCCAGGATCAGGGCGGAACGCGACCTTCTCGCGGACGGTCGAGCTGAATATGACATGTGCAAACTCCGTGGTAGGGCCCTCAGGGCATCTGCCGGAACGTTCCGGCAGATTTTTATCGTCACGTAACCCCGGTCACATGTCAAGGTGTGGTGGCGAGGTTTCCAAACCGGAACCTCAGTACGATTGCGGCATGCCGGCAGTGACGATCATCGATCTGGCTCGAGAACTCGGTCTGTCGAAGACGACGGTCTCCGATGCGTTGATCGGATCCGGGCGGGTGTCGGAGGCCACGCGGCAGCGGGTGATGACGGCTGCACAGTCGATGGGATACGTTTCGAATCGTGCCGCCCGGTCATTGCGTCGGCGAACGACGGGGGCATTCGGGTTGTACATTCCGTCGGAGGTCCGAGGGCTGTCTTTCTACATGCACTTCGCTTTCGGAGCAGCGGACGCAGCGGCATCCGTCGGACGAGATCTCACGCTCCATACGCGTACGTCCGAACACTTCCAGGTCGACGGCGCGCTCGTCATCGATGCTCTCGACGACGACCCGGTAGTCGACAGGATGCTCCGCGCTGCGATCCCGATCGTCTTCGCCGGACGGAGCGGCCCCCTTCCACTGCCCACGCAACCGGTGGGAACGATCGAGATCGACCATCGCGCCGTCGTCAACTTTGTTCTCGAGCAACTCAAATCAACAGGTACACGGCGTCCGGGCTACGTTGGCCTGGAATCACTGCACGGCCCCCATTGGGCCGCCGACTCGAAGAGCAGCTTCGAAGAGTGGTGCCTACGTGAGGGCATCGAGCCGCACATGTTCCTCCTACCCACAGACCCCAACGAGGACGAACTGTTCGCTGCTCTCGAGAAGTTGACTGGTGAATGCGCCGTCGACGCAATCGTGTTCGGGCCCCAAGGATTGGCCGGGCGCGCCCTTCCGATGCTGCACGCGCTCGGGAAGACTCCCGACGTCAACAGCGAGCGCGGTTTTCGCGTGGCTTCCCTGGCTGGCGACCCTGTCAGTGAGTTGGGAAGTTCTCAGATCTTCGCAGTAGATCTTGCCCCGCGTAGTTTCGGCCACGAGGCCATGGACTTCCTCGTTGAAGTGTCCACTTCACCTCCATCCGAACCACTGCACCGTTTTCATGTGGCGGATTTACATCGAATTGTCGATAACTCTGATGCACAACCGAGTTGAAGGCTGTCCGTCTGATCCCAACTGAGAGGCCGCGGAGATGCGTTGGCACCCCCATTAGGCTCTCACGGTGATCCCGGGCGGGTTCCAGTACTATTTCGAGGTTCCGCGGGCGAGGGTGCATCCGCGCGAGACCCTGCAACATTCGGTGTTGATTCCCATAGCTGTTCGGGTCGTTCGAGGGCGTCGATGATGCGGTCGCGGACAGGAGGTTTCGAGGTTCTGGCCTGTGTGCGCGGCGGCGCGGGGTGCAGTGGGTGGGGCCTGGGGTGGGACTGTGGGCGGATTCGTGTTGGAGGTGCTCGCGAACCTCACTGATGCTGAGAGGAGCGATGTCGCTGAGGACACGAACGCGGCCGCCGCGCCCGTGCGAAGACGGTGTACGGGTGGGGCAATCACCATCCGGTCATCGTTGACCGGCAGAAGGTTCCTCGGCGGCGTCAAGGCAGGTCGACAGCGGACCCGGGCCTTCATTCCCCCGGTCGCCGGTCGAGGGAGTCCCAGGCGCTGCGTTGCTCGCACAGTTCGCCGATCGAGGCGACCGCGGCGTCGGTGTGCGGGTCGACCCACACCGGTCCTTCCTGGCGGAGGCGGGGGTTGAGGATGTGCCGTCCTCGCGATGGCCACTGGATGAACTCATAGCCGGTCAGCTCGCCTTGCGCGGTGTCGGCGACCCAGACCGCGGCCTGCGCGTAAGGAGCATCCATCGATACGCCGTGGCAGAATCCCCGCGATCGGACTACGCCCACACCGCGCTCATCCCGTGCCATACCAGCACAGACTACTCGGGCGGATGAAGTAGGCGGTGTGTATTCGGCGCGCGATACCGGGATCGCAGTCGGGCAGGGAAGTCGCCTGTCGCAGGGCCTCCGAGAAGCGGGCTGTGGTCATCCCGAACTGGACCAAGATTTCATCTGGCGGTGGCCCCCCATACGGGATCCAGCTCTGCGCGAAACGAATCAGCTGGTCGGCCTCTCGCGGAACGCGGGAGTGTCTTTCTGCGCGGATCTTGTCACGCAGCCGCTGACGGCGAGGGAGTCGGTGCGCCGTTGGGTGCTCATCGGTGGCGGGACTGTCGGCGAGGCTCCTGCCCGACTCGGAGTCAGGACGGAAGTTGCGTGCTGTGGTGCGCGGTTCAGACATGGAAAACCAGCTGCCTAGAGGATCGTGGCCGGTCTGGGTGGGGTCACAACCGAAAGGCTTTGGCAGGGAAGGAGTTGTTCCAGATTTCGGCGAGCGTGCCGTCTGAGATCAGGTGATTGATCGCTCCATTCAGGCCGGTGCGCAACGCGTGCGAATCCTTGCGCACCGCGATGCCGTACGGGTTTCCTGTGGGTGCGATGAAGGCGACACGCAGCGTGCCGGTGGCTTCGAGTGCGGGCAGCACGATCTCGTCGTCGACGAACGCATCGATGGTGCCGTCGACGGCGGCGTCGGCCATCTCGTGGAATGCATCGTCACCGGAACCGAATTCGACGACCTCGGCTCCGGCGAACGACGCGGCCAGTGCAATGTTGGTGGTCCCGGTGATGGCTCCGACCTTGCGGCCGACGAGGTCGGCGGCCGAGTGGACGGGGCTGTCGGTCCGGACGACAACTCCTTCGTTGAACCGTCCGTAGGGGATGGTGAAGTCGACAATTTCCTCGCGGTCGGGGGTGATGGCCTGGTTGCACAAGATCGCGTCACACCGCCGTTCGGTCAGTGTCGGCACGAAATCGGACCACCGACGTACGTCGACCCACTGCAGTTCGAGGCCCAGGTGCTTGGCCAGTGCACGACCGAGGTCGGGCTCGTAGCCGAATCGCACACCGTCGACGACGGAGGTCATGGGCGGGGCGGCAATGTCCGTGGAGCACAGGACGAGAGTTCCGGATTGAATGAGTTCGAGATCGCTCACGGTAAGGATCCTTCTCCGGTGAACCGGCATGGAGGATCGGGCCCCGCCCTCTGGCGGGGTCCGAAATGGTGTGTTACGGCGTGTAACGCAGGTAGGTGTTGAAGTCCCAGTCGGTGATCGCGCCCGAGCGCCGGTTGCATTCGTCACGCTTGCAGGAGGTGAAGGTTTCGTAGAGCGGACCGGGCAGAACGGATCGAACCGCCTTGTCGTCCTCGAGGGCGTCGAGGGCTTCGGACAAGGTCAGCGGCGGCGGCGCGAAGGTCGAGGGGGCATCGTCGTCGGAGGGTGCGTAGGCGTTGCCGAGTTCGGGTTTGCCGGGATCGACGTTCCGTCGGATGCCGTCGGCCATGGCGCCGATCAGCGCGGCGTGGGACAGGTAGGGGTTGACGGCTGCGTCGGGCGAGCGGACTTCGACGCGTCCGGGTAGCACACGGTAGCTGGTCGTGCGGTTGTCATATCCCCAGTTGGTGACTGCAGGCGCGAACAGGCCGACGTCCCAGAAGCGGGCATAGGAGTTGGTCGTCGACGCGAGCAGTGCGGTCATACCGCGTGTGTGCTCGAGCAGGCCGCCGAGCGCGTGGCGGCCCAGTTCGGTGAGATCGTCATCGTCGGCGAACACATTTTCCTCGCCACGCCACAGGCTCGCATGGTGGTGGCAGCCGTTGGCCATGATCCCGGGGACCGGTTTGGGCATGAAGGTGGCCAGAACACCGAACTCCTTGGCCACCGCCATGCAGATCTGCCGGTAGGTGATCAGTCGGTCGGCCGTCGCGAGGGCGTTGTCGTAGAGGAAGTTGCACTCGAGCTGACCGGGGTCTTCGTAGTCGGACTGGATCATCTCGAAGCCCATTTCCTGGGCATACTGCGTGATGCGCTTGAGGATCGGCATCATCTCCGCGATGTGCTCGAGGTGGTAGGACGGGCCTACCCAATCGGGGAAGAAGGAGGCGGACCTGTCGATGGCGTCCGGACCGCTGAACCAGCTCATCTCCGGCTCGCACCCGGTCCGGAGCTCGAGCCCCGTCTCCTCCCGGAAGGCGGCGATGACGCGCTTGAGGTTGCCGCGGGCGTCGGCCTCTTCCGGTTCACCCGGCCCGACCTCCTCACGCAGCGAGCGGTAGTGGTCGCAGAAGACTCGTGCGACGCTCGGGTCCCACGGCAGGATTTGCGCCGTGGTCAGGTCGGGCACCAGGAGGCCCTCGCGGGTGCTGATACCACCTGGTCCGAGCAGCTCACCGGCGAGGCTGGCCTGCAGCCCACCTGCCGCGGCGTAGCCGAACGGCACGCCCTTGCGGGCCGCGGTGCCGAGGAAGTACTTGGCCGGCATCACCTTTCCGAGGACGCGGCCCTGCACACTCACGTACTGGCAGTGCACGTGTGTGACACCGCGTTCGTCGAACAGCCGCCGACACCGTTCCAGTTCGGATTCGCGGGCGGGATCGCTGAGCGCCAGCTCGAGTGGGGTCGCGTGTTCGCGGGTGGTGGGCATACTTGGCCTCCGGGTCTCAAACATAGTGTGCTGCGCCGCGCCCGATC
Organism: Rhodococcus sp. NPDC127593; assembly: GCF_042671975.1. Classification (NCBI taxonomy): domain Bacteria; kingdom Bacillati; phylum Actinomycetota; class Actinomycetes; order Mycobacteriales; family Nocardiaceae; genus Rhodococcus; species Rhodococcus sp. NPDC127593. The sequence continues at coordinate 241,240 of NZ_JBHXWI010000005.1, forward strand.
AAGCGGGCGTTCGGGCCGATGTTGCGTGCGGCGCGCGGGGAATCCAGGGCCGAGCCCTGAGTCAGGAATATAACATCTGGAATTAGATGTTATCCGCTCGTTTCCTGTTTCGCAAGACCCGAGTACCGATGGATTCACCGTTCAGACCGGTCTGTACGAATGCCTCAGACCTCAACCGTGGTTGATCCAGAGATGTTTGACCTGGGTGAACTCGTCGATACCGTAGCTCGAGCCTTCGCTGCCGTAGCCGGAGTCCTTTACCCCGCCGTGCGGCATCTCGGGAAGCATCGACAAGTGATCGTTCAGCCAGACGGTGCCGAACTCGAGGCGAGGGGCACTGCTCATCGCCCGGCTGAGGTCGCCCGTCCACATCGACGCGGCCAAGCCGAAGGGGGTACCGTTCGCCCACTCGACCGCCTGGGCGTCATTGTCGAACGGCTGTACGGTCACGACCGGCCCGAAGATCTCCTCCTGAACGATCGCGTCACCTTGCTCGACGCCGGTGATCAGTGTCGGGGCAACGAAATTGCCGTCGGCGTCCGGGCCGAGGTGCCCGGTCAGGATCTTCGCGTTCTCGGCGTTGCGGATGTAGCCGGCCACTCGATCGCGGTGCCCGCGATAGGCGAGCGGCCCCATCTCGATGTGCTCACCCTCCTCGGGTGCACCGACCCGGACCGACTCGAACGCCGGCACGAGGCGATCGAGAAGGTCGTCGTAACACGACTTCTCCACCAGCAGACGCGTCGCCGCCAGGCAGACCTGGCCGGAATTGACCGTGGCGGCATGACGAATCCCCGCGGTCACCGCATCGAGGTCGGCATCGGCGAACACGATGGCGGGACAGTTGCCACCCAACTCGAGATGCACCCGTTTGAGGGTGTGGGCCGCCGCGGCGGCCACCGCCTTCCCGGTAGTGACCGCGCCGGTCACCGACACCATCCGGACCCTGGGGTGCTGGGCGAGCGCGGAGCCGACTGGATCACCCTGCCCGGTAATGACGTTGAGTACCCCCGGTGGCAGGATCGGAGCCGCCACGTCGGCAAGTGCCAGCGTCGTCAGCGGGGTCTGCTCGGCGGGTTTGAGTACGCACACGTTACCCGCGGCCAGCGCGGCGCCCGCTTTCCAGATCGCGCCCATCAGGGGGAAGTTCCACGCCGTGATCAGGCCTACCACACCAATGGGCTCACGGCGCACCACCGAGGTGGTACCGCGACGGAACCCGTTGGACGCCAGACCCTCTCCGCTACGCACCGCGCCGGCGAAGAAACGCAGACCGTCGATCGCCTCGTCGACTTCGCCGCGCGCGAGCAGGATCGGCTTGCCCACATTCGCCGATTCGAGATCGGCCAGCTCGTTCTTGTGCGCGGCCATCGCCTCGGCCAGGCCGAAGAGAAACTCCGATCGCTCCCGGGGGGTCGTGTCCCGCCAAGTCCGCCAGCCGGATTCGGCTGCATCGACCGCATGGTCGACGTCGGAGCGTGAACTCACGGCCGCCTCGGCAATAGCCTTCCCCGTGGCCGGATTCGTGATCGGCGCACGCGCACCGTCGACGGGATCGACCCACCGCCCGCCGATGAAGTTCTGACTGCGCACCAGTGTCATGCTTCTGCTCCTTCGTTGACATCGTTACCTCAAACCTATAATGTCAGAGGTTAGAAGGCAAGGCTCATTGAGTAATGAGAATGGAGGTAGTCGAGTTGAGTGCAAATCCTGTGCACACCGTCGATTCCGACCCGAGCAGACATTTGTGGATGCATTTCAGCAACATGGGGGCGTATGCGCAGGGGGCCGAAGTCCCAGTCATCGTCCGCGGCGAGGGTTGCTATGTGTGGGACCGACATGGGAACCGATACCTCGACGGCCTGAGTTCGCTCTACTGCGTGAACGTCGGTCACGGCCGCACCGAGTTGGCTGACGCCGCGGCCAAGCAGGCTACCGAGTTGGCCTTCTTCCCGACGTGGTCCTTCGCTCACCCTCGCGCGATCGAGCTCGCAACGAAGATCGCCCACCTGGCACCCGCGGATCTCAACCGAGTGTTCTTCGTCGGCGGTGGCGGCGAAGCCGTGGACTCCGCGCTCAAGCTCGCCCGCCAATATCACCGCCTTCGCGGAAATGCCGGCAAGTACAAAGTCATCTCCCGCAACACCGCCTACCACGGCACCACGCTGGGCGCGTTGTCGGCGACCGCGTTGTCCGCGGCCAAGGCGCCGTTCGAACCGCTGCCCGCGGGTGGAAGCCACGTGACGAATACCAACGTCTACCGGCTGGACCCGCAGGCGGTGGACACGCTCGCCGAGGCGATCCGGGAAAGAATCGAGTTCGAGGGGCCGGACACCGTCGCGGCGGTGATCCTCGAACCGGTCCAGAACTCGGGAGGCTGTTTCGTCCCGCCGGAGGGCTACTTCCAGCGCGTGCGGCAGATCTGCGATCAGTACGACGTCCTGCTGATCTCCGATGAGGTCATCTGCGCGTTCGGGCGCCTGGGGGAGTGGTTCGGCGCCCAGCGGTTCGACTATGTGCCCGACATCATCACCACAGCCAAGGGTCTCACCTCCGCCTATGCGCCCATGGGGGCGGTCATCGCCTCCGATCGCGTCATCGAGCCGTTCCTCGCCGACAACAACGTGTTCATGCACGGCGTCACGTTCGGTGGTCATCCGGTGGCATCGGCGGTGGCGCTGGCCAACATCGAGCTGATGGAGAGCGAGAAGATGCTCGAGAATGTGCGGGCCAACGAACCGGCGTTGAATGCCATGCTCGAGTCGCTGCGCGACATTCCCCTGGTCGGTGACGTGCGCGGGGCGGGCTACTTCTGGGCGATCGAACTCGTCAAGGACCCAGCGACGAGGCAACGCTTCTCGCCGGCCGAGGGCCGGGCGCTGCTGGCTTTCCTGGCCCCCGAACTCTATCGGCGGGGTCTGATCTGCCGGGCCGACATGCGCGGGGATCTCGTGGTCCAACTGGCGCCGCCGCTCATCGCCGGCCCCGAACACTTCGCCGAGATCGAGACCATCCTGCGATCGACACTCGTCGATGCCGCGGCGCTCTCGTTGCCGACCGACTGACCCGAGGAGAAACCTGATGAGCAGCACGATCGACACCACCGGTCTGCCCGCGTACCAGATGTACATCGACGGGCACTGGGTCCCCGCCGGGACCGGAGCCCGCTATGCCACCACCAACCCCTACACCCAGGAGCCGTGGTCGACGGCCCCCGACGGCGGCGCCGCCGACGTCGACCGCGCCGTCACCGCCGCCCGCGCCGCCCTGACCACCGGACCGTGGTCGACCGCGACCGGAGCCGAGCGCGCACGGCTGATGCGCACCCTCGCGGATCTACTCGAGCGCGATGCCGCCGCCCTCGGCGCGATCGAGACCAAGGACAACGGCAAACTGTTGCGCGAGATGGCCGCCCAGATGGCCTATCTGCCCCAGTGGTACCGGTACTATGCCGGGATCGCCGAGACGCTCGGCGGCGACACACTGCCGTCGGATCGCCCGAACTTCTTCATCTACACCAGACGCGAGCCGGTTGGCGTCGTCGGCGCCATCCTGCCCTGGAACTCACCCCTGATGCTGCTGGCGTGGAAACTCGCGCCCGCCTTGGCCGCCGGCTGCACCCTCGTCGTCAAACCCTCCGACTACACCCCCGCCTCCACCCTCGAATTCGCCGAGCGCATGGACGAGGCGGGCTTCCCTGCGGGTGTCTTCAACGTCGTGACCGGCACCGGGCCGGAGGTCGGCAAGGCACTCGCAGGCCACCGCGGCATCGACAAGATCGCCTTCACCGGTTCCACCACGGTCGGTGTCCAGGTCGGCCGCGCGGCCCTGCAGAACATGACCCGGGTACTGCTCGAGCTCGGCGGTAAATCCGCCCAATTGGTGTTCCCCGACGCGGATCTGGAAGCCGCCGCCAACGGTGTCATCGCCGGCGTATTCGCGGCCACCGGTCAGACCTGCCTGGCCGGCTCACGCCTGCTGGTCCACGAATCCGTCCACGACGAACTGGTCGAGCTGATCGTGCGCCGCGCGCAGACCATCGTGCTGGGCGACCCGACGGATCCGGCCACCGAGATGGGACCCGTGGCGAACCAGAGGCAGCTCGTCTCGGTGCTCGAAATGATCGAGAAGGCGGTCGCCGACGGCGCCACCGTCGCCACCGGTGGTGGCCAATCGTCCAGCCGCGGCGGACTGTTCGTCGCACCCACCGTGCTCACCGACGTCCGGCCCGACATGCACATCGCACAGGAGGAGGTTTTCGGCCCGGTGCTCGCCGTGACACGATTCTCGACCGAGGACGAAGCACTCGCATTGGCCAACGGCACCCAGTACGGCCTTGCCGCCGGAGTGTGGACCCGTGACCTGCAGCGCGCACACCGCGTCGCGGCCGCGGTCACTGCCGGCACCGTGTGGATCAACGCCTACCGCGTGGTCGGGCCCGGCGTGCCGTTCGGCGGGTTCAAGAGCAGCGGTTGGGGCCGAGAAAACGGACCCGAGGCAGCCCTCGAATACACCGAAACCAAGGCGGTCTGGGTCGAACTGACCGGCGCCACCCGCGACCCCTTCACGATCGGCTGAGGTGACCCCGATGGATTCCTCGAATTCCGGGCGCGTGAAGGTCGGCATCGTCGTCGGCGTCGAACACGGAGACTTCGGTATGTGGACGAACGTGCCCAGCGCGATGCTGCCGACCACCTATGTCGAGGCCGTGCGGCGCGCCGGGGCGACTGCTCTACTATTCCCCGCCGATGACGACATCGCCGAAAACCCTGACCAAGTCCTCGATCTCGTCGACGCAGTGATTCTGGCCGGGGGGCGTGACATCGGCCCGGCGACCTACGGCGAACCCGCGCACACCGCGACGGCCGAACCCGACCTCACGCGCGATCGCGCCGAGCTCGCGGTGGCTCGCCGTGCCCTCGAACTCGACGTCCCGATCCTCGGCATCTGCCGCGGAATGCAGATGCTCAACCTCGCTTTCGGCGGAACGCTCGACCAGCACCTGCCGGACTCACTGGCCCACGACGATCACGCGGCCCACGACGGCGTGTTCGGCAAGCACGAGGTCACCCTCGTTCCGGACACCGTCGTCGCGGGCGCCTGCCAATCCGACACCGCGACCGTGCATTCCGCACACCATCAGGGCGTCGGCCGACTCGGCACCGGACTGACGGTCAGTGCGCACTCGGTGCCGGACGGGGTGATCGAGGCCATCGAGTCTCCCGAGCACGCGTTCGCGCTCGGTGTGTTGTGGCATCCCGAGCAGGACCCGATGAGCCCACTGTTCCGAGCATTCCTCGACCGTGTCGACGGTCGGGTTCGCGACCACAACGAGTCCTGACCGCCGGCACACCCGGCAGACCCCGACCGTACCCATCGCGGTACAGCCGCCGACCACCCAGGGAAGAGAGGCCCCCCTTATGAAAGTCACCGTAGACACCGCGGTGTGCGCCGACCACGGACAGTGCATCTTCAGCGCGCCGAAAGTATTCCACTTCGACGACGACGGGAAGCTGGTCTGGGAACCGGGGCCGGACGAGTCGCTGCGCGCGTCCGTCGAAGAAGCCGCGGACGTGTGCCCCGTTCAGGCGATCAGTGTGGACGATTAACCGATGTCGCCACGGATTGTCATCGTCGGCGGATCCCTCGGCGGGCTGCGTGCCGCCGAGCAACTGCGCGTGAACGGCTGGTCGGGTGAGCTGACAGTCGTCGGCGCCGAACCGCACCTGCCCTACAATCGTCCGCCGCTGTCGAAGAACGTCTTGGTCGCCTCCGACGCCAGTGCACTCGGCGCGGCCGAACTCGTGAACTACCCGGGTGTGGCCCTGCGCCGGCGCGCGCGCGTCGAGGACGTGTCCTGGGTGACGGGCACCGAGCTAACCGGGGCCGTGCTGGCAAACCGGGTCCTGCACACCGCGGACGGGCGCACACTCGGCTATGACGGTCTGGTCGTTGCGACCGGTCTGCGGCCCCGCCGGTTGCCGATCGACGGTTTCAGCTCTCACCGGCACGTACTACGCACTCTCGACGATGCGATCGCACTGCGTGAGCAGTTGACGGCAGGGACCTCCGTGGTGGTCGTCGGCGGCGGCTTCATCGGGTGCGAGGTCGCCGCGAGTGCCCGCCGCGCCGGATGCCGGGTCACGATCGTCGAGCCGTTCGCCGCACCGATGCTGCGCCCGCTCGGCACCGACCTCGCCCGCACCCTGCAGGCCTTCCACGAAAAGCATGGCGTGGCCTTCGCACTGGGCAGGTCGGTATCGGCCCTGGTCGGGCGGTCATCGGATCCCGAGGCGCTCGGTACGGTCGTCCTCGACGACGGCTCCGCGCTCGAGGCCGACGTGCTGGTCGAGGCAGTCGGGTCGCAGCCGAACGTCGAATGGCTGGACGGGAACGCCCTGGATCTGTCCGACGGCGTCCTCTGCGACAACATGATGCGGGTCGAAGGTCGCCACGAGGTGGTGGCCGTCGGGGACGTGGCTCGATTCCCGAACCCGAGATTCGACAGCACTCCGCGCCGCGTCGAGCACTGGTGCATCCCGGCCGACACCGCGCAGCGCGCCGCCACCACCTTGATCCGCGGGCTGAGCCCTGCCGAAGGCGGTGACCGAGATCCGGCACCGTTCGCGCCGCTGCCAGCCTTCTGGAGCGACCAATTCGACGTCAGGATCCAGGGTTTCGGGCGCACCGAACACGCAGACCGTATCGAGGTCCTGGAGGGCGGATTCACCCCGGGATGGCCATCGAAGGGTGTCGTGGTCGGCTACTTCACAGAGTCCACGATGACCGGCGTCGTCATTGCCGGCGGCACGCCGGCGCAACGGTTGCGGCACAAGGCCCTTCTCGAGAGCGTGGGCTGAGCCCACGCCTACCGCAGCTCCGAGGCACTTGTCGCCTTTCTGTGCGCCGCGCCGAATGTCCGCTGCAGTTGCGGCACCACCCTTTTCGCCAACCACGAACGATCGAAGTGAGGTCCTGTGAAGGTCAGCATTCCCAAGGAAATCAAGAACCACGAGTACCGCGTGGCCATCACCCCGGCCGGCGTGCACGAATTGATCGCGTCCGGGCACGAGGTGTTCGTGGAGGAGTCGGCCGGCGTCGGGTCGTCGATCCCGGACGAGGACTACCTCGCCGCCGGCGCGAAGATCCTCTCCTCGGCCGACGATGTGTGGGCCACCGGTGACCTGATCCTGAAGGTCAAAGAACCCATCGTCGACGAGTATCACCGGATGCGCGAGGAGCAGGTCCTGTTCACCTACCTCCATCTGGCCGCCGACAAGCGGCTGACCGAAGAGCTGCAGAAACGTCAGGTGACCGGCATCGCCTACGAAACAGTGCAGACTCCGACCGGCGCCCTGCCGCTCCTGGCACCGATGAGCGAGGTCGCCGGCCGACTGGCGCCGCAAGCCGGTGCGTACCACCTCATGCGGGCCGGTGGCGGTCGGGGCGTGCTTCTCGGCGGGGTGCCCGGTGTACCGGCGGCCAAGGTCGTCGTGATCGGTGCCGGCGTCTCGGGCATGAACGCCGCAACGATCGCACTGGGCCTGCAAGCGGAGGTCTCGCTCCTGGACCGGAACGTCGACACCCTGCGCGCCGCAGACCGCATCTACCGTGGGCGCGTGCGCACCGTCGCCTCCCACGCCTATGCGATCGAAGCCGCGGTCCTCGACGCCGACCTGGTGATCGGGGCGGTGCTGGTACCCGGCGCCAAGGCCCCGACATTGATCTCCAACGAGCTGGTCAGCCGGATGAAGCCTGGATCGGTGCTGGTTGACATCTCCATCGATCAGGGTGGCTGCTTCGAGGACTCACACCCCACAACGCACGCCCAGCCCACATACGAAGTGCACAACTCGCACTTCTATTGCGTGGCGAACATGCCCGGCGCTGTGCCGCACACCTCCACTCATGCCCTCACCAACGTGACGCTGCCTTACGCCCTCGCCCTGGCGAACAAGGGCTGGGAGCAGGCGCTGCGCGAGGACCACTCGCTGGCAAGGGGTCTGAACACCCACGCCGGGCAGGTGACCTACGCCCCGGTCGCGGAAGCACACGGACTCGCGTCGGCTCACGCCCTCACCGTCTGACGGATCCGCACTCTCCCACATCCGACGGCTGTCCACGGGCCGCCGAACGATCCGTTCCACGCGCCGAACCTTGTTGGAAGGTGGGCGCGTGGCACGGCCCGTTCGGCGGCTCTTTCGGCATCTTCATCACAGGTATCGCAACTCTCCAGGATTTAACACTACAACCTCTAGTATATGAGGTTATGAGATGTTAGGTTGTGATCGCGCTCATAGTTAATGAAGGAGAGAGTGTCGATGAACGAAGTATTTGACGTAGTTGTCGTGGGAGCCGGATTCGCCGGCATCACCGCCGCCCGAGACCTGACCGCGGAGGGGAAGTCAGTCGTCGTTCTCGAGGGACGCGATCGCATCGGTGGCCGTACCTACACCGATGACAAGATCGGGCGGCCGGTGGAACTCGGCGGCGCCTACGTGCACTGGACACAGCCGAATCTGTGGCGAGAGATGCAGCGGCACGGTCTCGAACTGTCGACTCCCGTGCCGATCGAACGGGTCCATTGGTTGGCCGACGGCGCACTGCACTCGGGCACCGAGGCGGAATTCGACGCCCTCGCCGGCCCAGGTATGGAGCGGTTCGTCCAGGACGCCCGTGACCATTTCCCGTTTCCCTACGATGTCCACGCGACGGACATCGGGGAGATCGATCTGGAGACCTTCACCGATCGGATGAAGCGACTCGATCTCGACCCGGCGGAACGTGACATGCTCGACGGCATTCTCTCGTACACCGTGGCGGCACCCGACCAGCAGGCGGTGTCGCAACTCCTCCGTTGGGCCGCACTATATTTCGGTGACTGGCGAGTTCTCTGGGAGTCGGGCGCCTACTGGCGTATCGCGACCGGAACCAAGAGCCTGATCGAGGCGATTGCCGCCGAATCCTCAGCCGATATTCGGCTGTCGACTCCGGTCTCGGCAATCGCGAACGAAGGCGACGAAGTGCTCGTCACCACCCGATCGGGTGGGACGATCCGCGCCGAGGCTGTCGTCGTGGCCGTTCCGATCAACGCGCTCAACATGATCGAGTTCTCGCCCGCGTTGAGCGAGGGCAGCCAGCGCCTCTCGGACGAGGGGCATCCGATGCGCAACCGCAAGATGTGGGTCCGGGCAAAGGGTGAAATCGAGGCGTTCACCGCTTATGCCCCGTTGGGAGCGAACCCCATCACCATCGCCATGACCGAATACCGTCTCGACGGTGACACCTTGATCGTGTGCTTCTGTCCCGACTCCACAGCGATCGACCCCGATGACAAGGGCGCGGTGCAGGACGCTTTGCGCGCGTACGTGCCCGACCTCGAGGTCGTGGACACCGACGGGCACGACTGGGTGGACGACGAATTCTCGCAGGGTACCTGGATGATGATGCGTCCCGGGCAGTTGTCGTCGGCAGTTCCGGACATTCAGAAGTCGCACGGCCGCGTCTACTTCGCCGGCAGCGATATCGCCCCAACGTTCGTCGGGTGGATCGAGGGGGCTCTCGAAAGCGGCGCGCTCGCCGCTCGGAATGTGGTGCGCGATCAGGCGACCGGCGGCCCGCGGGCCTGAGGGCCGCCCGCTTTCCGGCGACACGACAGAGACGTCGCGCCCACCGATCACATTCGCAACCCCACACTCGACAACTATTTTCCCGGGTGTGCCGTGCGTGAACACGGCACACCCGGGGCACAGAAGGGAATCCCGTGCGCCCCGGCTTGCACAACTTCGTCAAGGATATGGACAAGGCATGGGCTGCCGCGCAGCCCCATGAGGCTCTTGCCGCGCATTTCGCGGAGGACGGCGTCCTGCACGACATGACCTCACCCGGCCCGGCCACCGGCCGAGCCGCGATCGCCGAAGCCCTGAGCGCCTTCACGAACGCCTTCTCCTCGATGGAGTTCCGGAGTTACGTCGTTGCCGATGATGGTGAGACGGCCACCGTTGAGTGGACCGTGACCGGAGTGCATACCGGCGACCTTGACGGAATCGCACCGACCGGCAACCGCATCGAGGTACGCGGCGTCAACCTGCTCAAATGCAACCCCGACGGACAGTTGCTCGAAGAACGCTCGTACTGGGACTCGGGGACGCTGCTACGTCAGCTCGGAGTCTTCGACAACTGACGGAAAGAACACACAGCGGCGCCCGGGGACCTCTCAGGGCGCCGTTGCTGTACGCACCGTCACTCACGCCCCACGTTCCCGGCGGCACACCCCCCGCAACTCACACTCGCATGCCCATTCCCACCCCTTCACAATGGAGATTCCAATGCTGATGACACGCCTCATTGCGGTGACAGCCTTTGCCATTACGGCAGCGGTCGCCACCACCAGCACCGCTGGTGCCGCCCCGGAACAGACCGACCCCCACCATGCATCAGCCCTCGAAACGGAGATCCTTCCCGGCATTCACTACGCGGCGAGCGTCGTCGACAAGTCCGTCGTCCTGACGACCGATGCCGGCTCACTGACCAGCCGCGGCAACCAGTTCCAGGTCCTCGATGCCGCCGGGAATCTGGTAGCCGGCTTCCCGCTGACCTACTACCGGGACGGGAAAGAATGGCCGGTCGCGGCTCAGATCGACGGCAGGAGCGCCACCCTCACACCGAGCACTGAACCCGCAACTGCCACACCGCTCGAAGATGCAGCGCTTCCACTGCAGCCGACCGCCCTGGACGTTCGGTCACCGGAATTCAGCGCAGCCATCATCAACTTCGGAACCGAAGTTGCGCTGGGAGTCGGTATCGGCAGTCTGATCGGAACGGCGATCGGTGCCGGCATCGGATGCGTCGCCGGAGGAGCGCTCGTCGGATCCGCGGTCGCCGTCCCGACGATCGGTACCCTCGCGGTCCCCGGGTTTCTCGGAGGATGCCTGGTTACCGGAGCCGCCGCGGGCGCAATCGGAGCCGTCGCCGGAACCATCATCGTGGGCGGGCCAGTCGCCGTTGCAAGCGCACTCCAGTTCTACGACGCCATCAACGCTCCCGCCGCCGAACCCCTGGCAGGCTGACGACGCACCCTCCAGTGCCATCGACACCTCCTACGCGGAGCGCCCGACGAGCGCCATCACTCGGTCGACCAGGGGGTCGTTACGTGCCGCACTGGCGATGACGAGTGTTTGCAGGCGCGGGGCGTCGACGAGAGGCCGGTAGGTGACCCCCGGGACGACCCCGTCGCAGATCTCCCGTGGAACCAGGCACACACAGTGGGCGGCGGCTACCAGGCCCAGCATTCCCATCAGGCTGTCCGCTCGCCCGCCGTCTCTGGGTTCGAAACCTCCGGCGCGGCAACCTGAGTAGATCAACTGGCTGAGCCCGGGCAACGCGGTCGCGGAAGGCAGCGCGAAATGCTGATGCCGCAAGTCGGCAAGCGTGATGTTGTACCGGGACGCGAGATCGTGCTCGGCGGGCAGTGCGCATACCAGCGGTTCGTCGTGCAGGAGACGGATATCGAGATGGTCCGGGTCGGCCAGTGGAGCTCGCACCATAGCGAAGTCCAGTCGCCGGCTGCGGACCATATCGGCGAGTTCGGCGGAGGTGCGTTGGTAGAGGTGGATGTGCAGCCCGGGCAAGTTGTCGTGGACCATGCCGATCAGGCCGGGGACGGATACGTAGGAGGCCCCGCTGACGAATCCGAGGCGCAGAGTCCCTTCGGCTCCTCGTGCGATCCGTCTGGCGCGTTCGGTTGCGGAGCTCTGCGCGTCCAGGAGGTGCCGTGCATCGAGAGCGAACGCCTGTCCGGCGGGGGTGAGTTGCACCTGGCGAGTGCTTCGTTCCAGCAGCGGCACCCCAATGGCCTTCTCGAGGCGTTTGATCGCCTGCGTGAGGGGCGGCTGACTCATGGACAGACGCTCGGCAGCACGGGTGAAGTGACGCTCTTCGGCGACCACGACGAACTGCTCGAGCAGCCGTCGCGAAAAATCCATATCTTCCATAATATTAATGTTGGCATAATTAGTATTGGATATAGATCGTCATCGGGGCTTTCATTATGGTGTGAAGCACGACAACATCGGTTCGATCGCATCGAGCACATCCATTCCCCCTGGCCCGCGGAAACCATCCACCCATCCCGGTGCGGCAGGCGGTCCTCTGCAAGGACTTCGCGTGATCGAACTGGCCACGGTCATCATGGGCCCCTACGCCGGTCAGCAATTCGGCGATCTCGGCGCGGATGTGATCAAGGTCGAGGCTCCCGGCGGGGATCCGACACGGCAGTTCGAACCGAAACGCCATCCGGGGATGGGCGGCCCCACCCTCAATCTCAACCGCAACAAGCGAAGTGTCACACTCGATCTCAAGGATGCGTCCGATCGAGAATCGCTACTCGCGTTGCTCGAGACCGCGGATGTCTTCCTCACCAATGTCCGCCCCGGCGCCCTCGAGCGGCTGTCGCTGGGATGGGCGGACGTGGTCGCAGTCAATCCACGTCTGGTGTACGCCACCGCACAAGGATTTCGTTCCGACTCGGTGATGCGGGACAACGCGGCCTACGACGACATCATCCAGGCGGCCACCGGACTGGTGTGGCTCAACGAGCAAGTCTCCGGACAGCCGAACTTCATCCCATCGGTGGTGGCCGACAAGGTGTGCGGGCTGATGATGGTGCAATCGGTACTCGCGGCCCTGCACTACCGCGACCGCACCGGACGCGGACAGCACGTCGAAATCCCGATGGCGGACACCATGATCGCCTTCAATCTCGTCGAGCACCTCGCCGGAGCATCACTCGATCCGTCCAACGAGAGCGACTACGGTTACCGGCGGGTGCTCAGCCGTGAACGCAAAGCCTGCCGAACCGCGGACGGGTGGATGTGCATCCTGCCCTACAACGACGCGAACTGGAGGGACTTCTTCGAGTTCGCCGGCGACCCCGCCGCGGCGACCGATCCCCGGTTCACCACCATGGCCGGCCGGGTCGCACACGCCGATGCCCTGTACGCCAGAATGCGCTCCTTGACAGCACAGTTCAGCACCGCCGAGTGGCAACGCATGTGCGACGACGCGAGCATTCCGGCGCATCCGGTCTACAGCCTCGCCGAGAGCGCGACCAGCCGCTACGCGCAGGACGGCGGGCTGCTGACCACGACCGACCACCCCACCGAAGGGCCCTACCACCTGATCGGTCACCCGGTCCGGTACTCCGAGACACCGGCGCAACTGCGCCGACACTGCCCGGCACAGGGGCAGCACACCGAGTCGATCCTCGACGAACTCGACCATCGGCAGCGGAGCAGAGCATGACCACCTGTCGCATCACCGTGAATGGAGACGCCCTGCCATGACCTTTTCCGGAGGCGACCTCGTCGTCACCATCGACAACCACATCGGGCGCATCACCCTCAACCGACCCGAGAAGAAGAATTCGTTCACCGTGGACATGCTCGAGGACTGGGCGCAGGCGCTGCGCGAGTTCCAGCGAGACGAGCGGGTGCGGGTGATCGTGGTCCGCGGCACGGGTGAGGCCTTCTGCGCCGGCGCCGATCTCGCCGACATCGGCGAGATCGATCGCACACCGTTGACCAACCGGAAACTGATGACCGACACGGTCCACCAGGTGGCTCGCGCGGTCGACGACCTGACCAAACCACTGATTGCCGGTGTGAGCGGGCCCGCCGTCGGCGCCGGGATGGATATGGCCCTGATGTGTGACTACCGGATCGCCTCGGCTGCGGCCCGGTTCTCCGAGGGGTACATCCGCGTCGGCCTGGTACCGGGTGACGGCGGCTGCTTCTACCTCCCGCGGCTGATCGGCCGACCCCGCGCGCTGCGGCTGCTGTGGACCGGCGAGTTCATCACCGCCGAGCAAGCTCTCGACTGGAATCTCGTCGACGAAGTCTGCGCCGCCGACGAATTCGACGTCCGACTCGACTCCTTCGCCGCCCAGATCGCCCGGCAGCCTCCCGTGGCGGTCCAGATGATCAAGAACGCAGTACGCCAAGCCGATACCGGCGATCTACGGTCAGCGCTCGATCTCATCGCCTCACACCAGGCGGTGGCGATGACCACATCCGATTCGATCGAGGCACTCGACGCCTACACCACCCGACGAACCCCTGCCTTCGAGGGACGATGACAACCCAGGACACGATGACTACACGAGAACAAGCGCTGCGTGCCGCGGTGCGCGAACTGTGCGCCGAGTGGGACTACGAACCCCGATGCGACGCCTGGGGCGGCGAGGCCGACCCCGACTTCAGCCGGGAACTCGGGCGGCGTGGACTCCTCGCGCTGACCTGGCCGAAGGACCTGGGCGGGGCCGCGGAATCGAACCTCTCCCGCCTTGCGGTCACCGAGGAACTGCTCCGGGCCGGCGCCCCGGTTTCCTACCACTGGGCGGGCGAACGGCAGATCGGCCCGACCCTGATCCGCCACGGCAGCCGGGCGCTCCAGGACGAATTCTGTCCCCGACTGGCCCGGGCCGAGATCAGCTTCGCGCTCGGGATGAGCGAACCGGACGCCGGCTCCGACCTGGCCGCCGTCCGCACCACCGCCACCCGCACCGACGAGGGCTGGGTCATCAACGGCCGCAAGGTCTGGACGAGCGGCGCCCACTTCGCCGACTACCTCTACGTCCTCGCCCGCACCTCCAAAGGTGAGGGTCGGCACGCCGGCCTGAGTGAGTTCGTGGTCGACACGTCCGCGCCCGGGGTGCACGTGCAACCGATCATCGGCATGGACGGCGGACATCACTTCAACGAAGTCGTCTTCGACGAGGTGCACGTGCCCGACCGGTGGTTGATCGGCACCGAGGGACGCGGCTGGCAACAGGTCATCTCGCAGCTCGCCTTCGAACGCGGTGGCCCCGAACGGTTTCTGTCGATGTATCCGGTCCTGGGCGCGGTCCTCGACGCCGAAGTGCTCGACGACACCGACCGCGGCGCACTTCGCGTGCTGACTGCACAGTTGACGGTTCTGCGCTCACTCGCGCGGGACATCGCGGCCGCCTTGGACGCCGGGCGCAGCCCGGTCGCGGAGGCCGCCACCAGCAAGTACCTCGGAAACCGGCTCGAGTTGGCCGTGCTCGAGTTCGTCCGGCCCCTGCTGGCTCGGTGCGATGGGCGAGTACGCGCACTGTTCGACGCGGCTGTGATCGCCTCCCCGAAGTCGGGCCTGCGCGGCGGCGCCGCCCCGGTCATGCTGTCCATCGTCACGAAGGAAATGCAATGAGCACGACGATTCTCACCGACGAAGCCGCACAACTGGCGGCGACCGTCGCCGATGTGGTGGCGACCTGGGCTCTCCCGGTCGCGGGCTGCCTCGTCTCGGAGGCCGAACACTTCCACGCTCAGTGGAAGGTCGCCGAGGAATTGGGATGGACCACGATCCTCGACGACGTCGACTGCACCAGCTTCGAGGGGCTGGCCGAGTCGGCCGAACTCATCGACGCCGCCGCCGCCGTCACCCGCGCCCTCGCCCACGCGGGCGCCACCCTTCCCGTCCGCCAGACCCTTGTTGCGCGCGCCCTCGCCTCCCAGCCGATTGCCCCCGGGCCGATCGTTGTCAGCGCGCACTCGTTCGGGGTCTGGGATCCGATCGCGACCGCCTTCGTCGTTGCCGACGGCACCACCCAGGACCGGGTGGCGCTGGGATCGGTGGACCGCGACGTCGCTGGACGCCCGCTGCACCGAACCGACCACCCGGAGGACCTCGGGGATCGACCCGACGGCGTGCTGGCCCAGTTCCTGCTCGTCCAGGAAATCGCGGGCGCAGCGCGCGGTGCAATCGAGCAGGCTCGCAACTACGTTTCCAGCCGGGTGCAGTTCGGCCGGGCCCTGATCAAGCTTCCCGCCGTGGCCCAGGAACTGGGCCGACTGACAATCGCACAGCTGCAACTCGACGAGGCGATCGCCGAGTTCGCCCGCCGACTGCACACCGCATCCCCCGATCGGATTCACTTCGCTGCCACCGCAGCCCGGGCGCTCGCGGGCGATGTCGCCTCCGACGTCGCCACGCAGGCACACCAACTGCACGGTGCCCTCGGGTTGACCGCCGACGCCACGCTCCGGCACCGCACCCTGCTGCTGTGGGCCGACCGGGACGAAGGGCTGCATCAACGCAACTGGGGCGCGCACACCCTCCCGAATTGCGAGGTCGATCTGTGGTCGCTGAGCCGGCCGGAGCACACGCATCCGCTCTGACAGAGCGTTATCCGCCGGTGTCTCTGCACGAACGCGGCGACCAGATGGTGGCGCAAGATGTCGATCCCGAGCCCGGGCGTGCGTGTTTCGTTGTCCACGCGCGCCTGGGGATCGCGTCAGCTTCCGGCGCCCGCTGCGGCGCGGGTAAATCCCAGAATTGCTTCCGCGCTGCTGGTCATGTGCTCGGCCATCAGGCGGCGCGCCCGCGCGCCGTCTCCGGCTTCGATCGCCGCGAAGATCTTGCGGTGCTGATCATTGGTGGTATGCCGGGCCTGCGGGCCCACTCGGAATGCCCCCAT
Organism: Rhodococcus sp. NPDC127593; assembly: GCF_042671975.1. Classification (NCBI taxonomy): domain Bacteria; kingdom Bacillati; phylum Actinomycetota; class Actinomycetes; order Mycobacteriales; family Nocardiaceae; genus Rhodococcus; species Rhodococcus sp. NPDC127593. Next base: position 257,738 of record NZ_JBHXWI010000005.1, read on the forward strand.
CAGTGGGGTCAACTCGGCCTGCAGCTCCGTCTCTGCTTTCGCCAGCCGGTGCGACCGCGTGCAGGACGCGATGGTGACGTGAAAGGTTGCGTCACACTTGCGGAATTCCTCGAACGCCTCTGCGGCATCCATACGTTCGACCAGTTCCCGCATCCCGGCGAGATCCTCGGTCGTCGCGCGTTCGGCGGCGAGTGCCGCACTCTCCCCGCCGATGGCGATGCGGTAGTCGGTGAGGTCAGTGATGTACTCGTCGGTGATCGTCGCGATCCGCTTCTGCGCCTCGCGCTCGGGAACCGTAAGTGCCAGCTGCTTGACGTAGGTGCCGCCCTGGCGACCGCGTCGGGTCTCGACGTAGCCGGCTTCGCGCATCACCGCGAGCGCTTCGCGCAACGTCATCGCGGAGATCCCCAGCTGCTCGGCCAGTTCCGACTCGGAGGGAAGTCGCGCTCCGACATCGAAGATTCCCAGGCCGATGGCCTCACCGAGTCGGCGAACGGTCTGCGCTACCAGCCCCTCACCGCCGATCGGGGACAGGATGACACTGCGAACGAGCAAGGACGCCGGCGAGGGGGCCCGGGTATCGGACGCCGAGTCATTTGTATCCATTATCTTCACATCATATAGGTCTAGATCGACCGCGTCGACTACTTGCAACTCTAACATCTAATGTTAGAGTTCTAGCATGAGTATCGAATCTGCCACCGATGGCGAACTGCTGAAGATCACCGACCCCGGATTCTCCGCGATGGGCGACGAGATCCGTGCGGCCAGGGAGCGAAACTGGTATGCCCGAACCAATTACGGTCTCGCTGTACTGCGCCACAGCGAAGTCGCCGCCCTGCTCAAGGATCGCCGCCTCCGGCAGGGAAGCTGGTCGTGGCCCGCGCAGAATGGCATCACCGACGGTGTGCTCTCGGACTGGTGGAAGAACTCCCTGGTCGGCATGGAGGGTGAGGACCATGCCCGCATCCGCAAGCTGGTCAACCCCGCGTTCTCCCACTCGGTCATCGCGACGATGACCGAGAGTTTCCGCGAGCTCGCCCACGATGTCATCGACCAGTTTGCCGCCTCCGGCGCATGCGAGTTCATGACGGACTTCGCCGAACCGTACTCTTCTCGTGCCCTGTGCCGACTGCTCGCCCTACCCGAAGAGGATTGGCGCGAGCTCACGCAGCTCTCGTCCGACATGGGGCTGGCCTTCGGCCCCGAGATCGCCGAGCAGCGAGCCACTATCGAAGCCGCAATCCTCGCCCTCTACGCCCGCGCCGACGAACTCGTCGCCCAGCGCCGCCGCCAGCCCACCGACGACTTCGTCTCGCAACTGGTTATCGCAACGGACGAGAATGGGGACCGGCTGAGCGATCAGGAACTTCGGGAGCTGATCACCAGCCTGATCTTCGGCGGCATGGACACCACCCGCAGCCAACTCGGTCTGATGATGCAGGCCTTCGTCGAACACCCCGATCAATGGGCGCTGCTCGCCGACCAGCCGGAACTCGCCGCCCAGGCTGTCGAGGAAGTCATTCGCTTCAATCCGACGATCCACTGGACCACCCGACTGGCCATCGAGGACTTCTCCTTCCAAGATGTCGACATCCCGGAGGGGACGGTGCTCCACCTCATGTCCTACTCCTCCGGCACCGACCCCCTCGCCGTCGGAGACGCAAGCTTCGACATCACGGCCAAGCGCGCCCCCCACTTCGGTTTCGGGGGAGGGCGGCATCACTGCCTCGGGCACTTCGTCGCCCGCCTCGACATCCGCGAAGCGCTGCAAGCCCTTTCGCAGCGCCTCACCCAGCCGCGATACTCCGCCCCGCCCAGCAATCGGCCTCCGACGGGGAACACCGGACCGATCGAGCTTCCTGTGAGCTTCGTTCCAGCACGCCAGAACTGACGAGAGTGGTGACCGGACGGGTGAAAACCTATCGCTTAAACTTTTAATATAAAACCTCTTGTGTTAGCGGTATCACAGCAGTAGCGTTCTCGCTCATCGATCGGAGTGCGTGTCGTCACGCAGCCGGCCAGTCACCCTCACCGAAGGAGTTCACATGACCGAGCGGGAATCCACTATCCACAGGAGTGGACGGAACTGCCTGAGGACGGCGTGCGTCAGCACGGCGACGAAGGCGGCCTGAAATGACCAACCCATCCACGCCCACAACCGGCGGCGACCTCACCGCTGAGGCGCATCTCGAGTCGGGACGTTTGAGCCGGGCCTCACTCGTATCGCTTTCTCTGGCATCCTTTTTCCCCGCAGTCGGCATCGCCTTGGTGCCCCTGCTCGTGTTCAGCACCGCCGGCGCCAATGCGTGGCAGGCATCACTGCTCTCCACGATCGCCGTCATCTGTGTCGGACGAGCAGTCACCGCCTTCGCCCGGCGATACGTCGCCACCGGATCGCTGTACTCCTACATCGGGGAGGTATTCGGGCCCTGGGCCCGATACCTGACCGCGGCCGCACTGCTGGCGGGGTTCATCGCCGCGATCGGAGCACTCGCCGCCGTCGTGGGGATCTTCGCCGGTAGCTTCCTGCTCTCGCACGGGGTCGACAAGGCCCTCACCTTCGGTCCGCAACTGGCAATCTTCCTCGTCGCTCTCGCCCTCGCCGCCGCGATCGCCTACCGCGGCCTCGACACCTCGGTGTGGATCGCGGTGACCCTCGCCGTGCTGTCGTTCCCCCTAGTCCTGGTGATCACCATCGCCAGCGCTGCCAAGACCGGACTCGATCTCGCCGATCAGTTCGGCCTGAGCGAGTTCAGTCTCAGCGGAACGCTCCAGGGCATGGCCGTCGGAGCTGCATTCCTGGTCGGATTCGAATCGTGCACCGCCCTCGCAGCAGAGACTCGCAATCCTCGCCGCAACGTTCCTCTCGCGGTCATGTCCGTCCCAGTCCTCCTCGGCGGTGTCTTTCCTCTGGTCACCATCCTCCAGGTCCCGGGGCTGAAGGCGGCGTCCGCCGAACTGGAGGCCGGGATGTCGGCGCCCGCGGCGCTGGCGCTGCATGCCGGACTCGGCTCCGGGGTCGCCACCGTCAGCGATCTGGTCCTCGCGGTCGCCACCTTCGCCGCACTGATCGGATTCATCAACTACGGTGCGCGTTTCGCCATGACACTCGCCGACGACGGTGTCCTGCCCGCTTCGCTGGGGAAGATCCATCCTCGTCACCACAGCCCCTTCGTCAGCATCGCGGTCATGTCCGTCGCCGGGTTCGTCCTCGTCGCTGCCCTGGTCTTTGCCGCAGGAGATGTGGTGTCGGCGTACTACACAGTCGCTCCGCTGGTCGTGTACCTGTGGGTGCTTCCGTACGTCCTGATCACCATCGGCGCCATTGTGCTCACCGTGCGAGCCCGTGAGAACAGACCGTTCCTGATCGGTGCGTCCGTCTTCGGAGCAGTGGCGACCGCGTGGATGTACATCAACGGGGTGATCAACCCACCGCCCTCGCCGGCCGACACCATGTCCTGGGTCGTGCTGATCGTCCTCGCCGTCCTCCTTGCCGTCTTCGCCGTCACCAAGCGCAGAGCACCGAGCACCGCGGTAGAGGTCTCTCCCCAACCGGCCGCCCAGGTCGAGGAGGTCTGACGAGCTCACATCCGGACAACGTAGTGGGGGGGGGGGCGCGGGCCGCCCCCCCCAACGGTTTGGCGGTTGGTTGGCGGCAGAACACCACCACCGGGGCGGGCGGGTGGGGGGAGTCCACTAACGCGGGGGGCGGGGGGGTGGGCGTGGGGT
>NZ_JBHXWI010000006.1:0-33176 GCF_042671975.1 Rhodococcus sp. NPDC127593
TACCACGATCGGTGGGAGATCGAGACCGCGTTCCTGGAGCTGAAATCGACGATCCTCGGTGGCCGGGTGCTGCGTGCCCGCACCCCACGCGGGGTGGAGCAGGAGATCTACGCGCTGCTCGTCACCTACCAGGCGTTGCGCGTCGCGATCACCGACGCCACCCTCGGGTGCCCCGACGTCGATCCCGACCGTGCCAGCTTCACCATCGCCCTCAACGCGGCCCGCGACCAACTCATTCACGCCGCGGGTGTCATCGAAACCACCGTCGTCGACCTCGTCGGCATCATCGGCGAACGCGTCCTCGACCACCTGATGCCCGCCCGACGATCACGAACCAACCCCCGCGTGGTCAAACGAGCGATCTCCAAGTTCGTCGCCAGCACTGCCCGCGGCCGCACTCGAGGGCCAAGTCTCAAGGCCACCATCGCCATCAACATCCTCACCGACATCGACCCTTGACAACACAACCCACGACTTAACTACACGGCTTTGGGACTAGCCGAGATCGTCACATCCACGGTGGAGTACGGCCGGGACGGCGCCCCGGCGACCGGCTTCGTCGTCGCGCACACCCCCGACGGCCGGCGTCTGGCCGGACATACCGGCCCTGCGGAGGCGGCCGCGTTGTCCGCGTTCGCGGAGACCCCGGCGCGATCGGTGATCGGGCGGTCCGTTCACGTCACGGACCGCGACGGCATCCTGTCGCTGCGGTTCTGACGGGCCCTACCAGCGCAGTTCGCCGGCCGCGACGTCGTCGGCCAGCGACCGCACGTAGTCGAGTTCGGCGACCAGCACCGCGCGCCGGTACTCGTCCTCGACGAGGAACAGTCGCGGAAGGAGCGACGCGGATTCGGCGAGGCCGGCGTCGAGCCCGGCCAGCTGCTGTTCGAGCACCGTGATCCGCGCACGCAGGGCATCGAGCGCGTCGTCGGAGTCGAGACTCGGCAGGAATGCCAGCGCGGCCGGAAATTCCGGGAACTCGCGAGCCGGCTCCGCGACCATCCCCCGTAGCCAGTGGTTCAACGTTGTCACGCCCGTTCCGGTGAGCCGGTACGTCGTTCGTTCGGGGCGATTCTCGGCCCGTTCCGTCGACTCGACCTCGATCAATCCGTCGCGCAGCAGGCGTTCGATCGTCTGGTACACGCTGTTGCGCTGCGCGACGTTGACGACTTCGTCCTTGTGCCTCTCCTTGATCAGTTGCTGCATGCGGTAGGCGTGCATCGGCTCTTCCGACAGCATCGACAGCACGGCCATCGCCAGCACGGATCTACGCGGTGAGGACATTCGTCGAGCATATCCGCGCCTGCGAATTAGTCATTCTATGTATAGTCACTTTATGACTAACACCGTTTTGATCATCGGAGGAGGAATCGCCGGCCCGGTCACGTGTAGGGTCTCGAGAACCTTGGCCAGATCTCACGCGAGATGGCCACTCGGTGGCCAGTTGGCCATCTGGGTGAGATTGTCGCGGCGTGGCTGCGTGGTGTGAGCGGATTGCGGGTGGATGATCCAACCGAGTTACTTTCCGATGCGGGGAGATGCCGCGATGGGGAACGCTACGGTGGCTGGATCGGCGAAGCCGCGTGCCGGGTCGTCGAATCTGGGTGCGGCGCAGCTCTCTCGCCGCCACGTAGTGGACGGCGCCGAGGAGATCCGACCGCTGGCTGAGGTTGCGGCCGATGACATTGTCGCCTCCGCGCCGTGGCGGACCTTTCGCTGGCATGGAGGTCAGCAGCACTATTCGGGTACCTATTGGACTGCGACCGAGTCCGATCATGTGATCTACGAATCGCGGCTGGAGCTGGCGCGGCTGATTTTCGCGGACTTCGATGTGGGGGTGCAGCGCATTGCCGCGCAGCCGTTCCTGCTGAGGTGCCTGGTCGACGACAAGGAACGTCGGCACATTCCGGACTACCTGTTGCTGACAAACGCTGGACCGGTGATCGTGGATGTGAAACCTCGCCGGCGTTTGGAGTCGAAGACGGTGGCGTTCACGTTCGAGTGGACCAGGTCGGTGTTGACCGCGCGGGGATGGCGCTACGAGGTGTGGAGCGAGCCGCCTCCGATCGAGCTGGAGAATGTGCGGTTCCTCGCCGGCTATCGGCGGGCGTGGTTCTTCGATCCGGATGTGCTCGACGCGGTGAGAAGTGCAGTGCGGGAGGGGAACAGGCTCGGAGAAGCGCTGTCTGCAGTGTCTGCCTATCCGGAACCGTCGGTACGGGCGGCGCTGTTTCATCTGCTGTGGCGGCAGGAGTTCAGCGTGGACATGACCCAGAGGTTGACCGCCGCCAGCGTGTTGCGGACGGCGTCATGAGTGGCGCAGCGGCGCGGGTCGGTGTCGGGACTCGGTTCATCTACGACGGTGAGATCGTCGAGGTGATCGAGATGATGGCAACCGCGGCGAGTAATGAGGTCGTGCTCAGAACCAAGACGAACGGTCAGATCCGTCGCCTCGCCGTCCGAGAGCTGCTGACCTCGGAGAACGTGCGTGTGATCCCCGAGGAGGGTGGGCCGTCCTCCGACGATCCCGGCGAGTTGTCTTCCGTCGTGACGGCGATGTTGACCGAACCCGACCGCAATCAAGTGCTCGAACGGGCTGCGCATGTGCGCGAGGTCCTGACCGGGTATAGGTCGGGTTCCGCACAGTTATCGGCGCCGGGCGAACCGCGCGCCGAGTACGACCCGGCGATGCCGTTGACGAGGCGGTATGTGGCGAAGGCTGAGGAGCTCGGGATTGGGGTGCGGACACTGCGGCGCTGGATCGGTGACTATCGCCGCGGCGGCGAGGCCGGCCTCGTACCGGGCAGAGCGGCCGGGAATGGGCCGACGGAGCACCGCGACCAGCGCTGGGTCGAGACGGCGTTGGAGGTGATGGTCGAGCACACCGATCAGTCGCGGCCGTCACGGACGATGGTGATCGAGCGGGCGAACGCCCGGGCGGTGGCCCGGTTCGGTGCGGGCGTGGTGCGGCTGCCGTCGCGGGCGACGGCGTTTCGGATACTCGAGGACTTGGAGCGGGGGCATCCGACGTTCCGGTTGAGCACCAAACGGAATCGGGACATCGCGACCCGGCCGGACGGGCCGTATGGGAAGCTGCGGCCGACCCGGCCGGGTGAGTACCTGTTGATGGACACCACCCGGCTGGACGTGTTTGCCCTGGACCCGGTGACGTTGCGGTGGGTGCAGGCGGAATTAACGGTCGGGATGGATTGGTACACACGCTGTGTCGTCGGCATCCGGCTCACGCCGGTGTCGACGAAGGCGGTCGATGCCGCGGCCACGTTGTATCAGGCGTTCCGTCCGCGTCCAGCGGGTAAGGATTGGCCCGCGTATGCGGTGTGGCCCGAGCACGGGATTCCGCGGTCCTTACTGGTCGACGTCGACGCAATCGACGGGCCGATGACTGGGGCGGCGAGTCCGGCGCTGGCGCCGGAGACCATCGTGATCGACCACGGAAAGATCTACGTCTCCGAGCATCTGACCAGTGTGTGTCAGCGGATGGGGATCTCGATCCAGCCGGCCCGGTTGCGGACCGGCCGCGACAAGGGCCCGGTGGAGCGGTTCTTCCGCACTATCCGGGAGGACCTGTTGCAGGCACTGCCCGGATACAAGGGCCCGGACGTGCACTCTCGGGGGGTGGCGCCGGAGTCGGAGGCGTTCTTCTACCTCGACGAGTTGGAGGCGATCATCCGGGAGTGGGTGGCGGTGGTGTATCACCACCGGCCGCACGAGAGCCTGCTCGATCCGCATCTGCCGTCGGTGAAGATGTCGCCGGCGGTGATGTTCGAGCACGGCATCGCCCGCGCCGGCTACATCGAGGTCCCTCGCGATCCGGACCTGGGGTACGAGTTCCTCAAGGTGGAGTGGCGCACCCTCCAGCACTACGGGTTCGAGGTGCACGGCCGCCGCTACCACGGAGACCTGCCGCCCGGGTGCCGCGACGGTGCCAGCCCGTACCCGGACCGGGGAAAGGGCAAGGGCCGGTGGTGGCCACTGCACGTCGACCCGGACGACATCACCCGAATCTACCTGCGGGATCCGACCTCCCGGCGGTGGTACCCGCTCGAGTGGGAGCACGCCCGGTCGATGCAGATGCCGCTCAGCGAGGACGCATTGGCATTCGCCCGCAGGCTGGCGAAGGCGAAGTACACCTACCCCGACGACCGGATCGCGGTCGCCGACCTACTCGAGCGGTGGAACCTCGGCCTCGGGTCGAGCATGACCGAGCGGCGCATGGCGTTGCGTATGGCACGTGAGGACGCGGCGCTCGACCTCGACCCGGACGGACCGACAGACCCGACCGGACCGCCATCGGTGACGCGTCACGGCACGGCGGCGCCGGTCGACGCCGCGCAGACCAGCGAGGACATCGGTGATGACGACGCCGAGGACGAGCCGGAGCTGCCCGACGACGGCGACTTCTACGCCGATGCGCTGGAGTACCTGTGACCATCGCACTGATCCGGCAGCACTTGCAGGACTACGCGCCGCTGGGCAACGTGGCGCTCTCCCGCAAGGAGGGGTGGCGCGATTTCGCCGACGCCCCTTCCCTGGTCGCACCGCAGGTGCTGACCCGCCGGCAGCTGCGGGCGCTCAGCGCGGACGACACCGAGGTCTACAACCATTTCCGGCAGCTGTGGCACGCGAACCTGGGCCCGATCCGGACCCCGCAACTGACCGCGCTGCACGAGCAACTCTCGACCGTGGTCGACAGCAACCTCCAGTTCGGCGACAAGGCCAAGGGTGCGGTCGCGATCGACGCCTACCCCGGCCTGGGCAAGACGACATCGGTGCTGGCGTTCGCCAAGGAGTTCCACCGCCGCGAGATCCGGATCAAGGGCGCCCACACCCGCGACGGCCACCAGCGGTGGCCGGTGTGCCGGGTCGGGTTGACCGGCAACACCGGCCTCAAGGAGTTCAACCGGGCGATGCTCGAGTTCTGGGCCCACCCCGGGATCACCCGCGGCACCAGCGCCGACCTGTCCCGCCGCACATTGGACTGTGTTACCTCCTGCGAGACAAGGCTTTTGGTGGTCGATGATCTGCATTTCCTGCGGATGCACGCCACCAGCGGTGTGGAGATCAGCAACCGCTTCAAGTACATCGCCAACGAGTTCCCGGTCACCGTGGTCTTTGTCGGGGTGAAGCTGGCCGAACGCGGCCTGTTCGCCGAGGCGCAGACGGCGCGGCACCACGCTGGTGGGGATGCGGCCGTTCGTCATCGATACCGACACCGGCCGCCGCGAATGGCGGACCATGCTGTTGGCGATCGAACAGGGACTGGTGCTGGCCGACAAGTACCCCGGCATGCTCGCCGACGACTTGTCGGACTACCTGTTCACCCGCAGCACCGGCCACATCGGGTCGCTGATGGTGCTGGTCAACCGCGGCTGCCACCGCGCGGTCGCCACCGGCCGCGAACGCCTCGATGCCGACGTACTCGACACCGTCAGCAACGACGAGGACGCCGAGACCGCGCGGCGCGAACTCGCGGCAGCCCTCGACGCGCGCCGCATCACCACCCGGCCGACACAGCGCCGCCGATGACCGGGGTGCGGTCCCTGCCGATCCGGGTCGCCCCGCTGCCCGGCGAGGCGATCGATTCCTGGCTCGAGGCCATCGCGCACCGCACCGGCACGGCGTTCGTCGACCTGGATAAGGCCCTGCGCCCCGACGACAGCACTGCCGCCGACAGGGTTAGGCGCCCGAACCTGTGGCCGATGCACCTGCGCCCGAACGACGTGGACACCATCGCCGCGGCGGCGGACCTGCCGGTGGCCGTTGTCGAGGCGATGACGTTGGCCCGCTACGACGGCATCGCCCTGTCGCTGAACGGCCGGAAGGGACGAGCGGCCGCGGGCCTGCCCTGGGGTCGCGGACGACGATCCCGGTACTGTCCGGACTGCCTCGCCGAGTCCGGTGGTCGGTGGCAACTGCAGTGGCGGCTGGGGTGCGTCTTCGCCTGCACCGAACACCACCGCCTGCTGGCCGACACCTGCCCGCGCTGCGAAAGCTTCCAACGGTGCAGCCGTCCCCTCCGCGAGGTCGTGCCGAGTCCGGGCCGCTGCGTCCATCGGAGTGCGGACACCGCCCGCCCACGTGGCCTCACCCGGTGCGGTGCCGCCCTGACCTCGGCACCGATGATGCGGTTGCGCCCGGATCACCCGGCGATCCTGGCCCAGCAACGCGTGCTCGATGTCCTCACCGCCGGCCGAGGCACCTTCGGTGTGTACGCCGACCGCCCCATCGGGGCCCGCGTGGTGCTGGCCGATCTGCATGCCATCGCATCCCGCGTCCTCGTCTACGGCGGCATCGAGGAGATCGCCGCTCGGGTTCCCGCCGACCTCGCCGATGCGTTGGCCCGGATTCGGTCGGCGCCCGTATCGGAAGCACCGGCGTTGCGCGGGTCGCAGCTGTCGGGGGCCGGTGGGGCGATCGCAACCGCCGTCGCGGTGACCACGGCCATGACGGTACTGGATCGGCCCGACATCGCCGGGGCCGGCGAGGCGTTGCGGTGGCTGGTGCACGGCGGTCGGCGTCTGGGTCGGCCTGTCGCCGCCGGAACCATGTGCGACTGGGGCAGCGCCACCAGTACGACGCTGGCGGCCATTCAGCTCGCCGCGTTGCGGCCGCTGTTCGTCCGTGCCGTCGATCAGCTGCGGTACCGCAGCGCCGCCGCCCTCCCGAGCTACCCGTCGACAAGTGCTGTCGCGGTAGGCGCTGCGGCCCGCCGCATCCCGGCCCTGCTCTGGCCGGAATGGTCGCTGCGGTTCACGGTGGCCCCGTGCAGTTCGGCGCAGGTCCGACCGGCCCTGTCGGCGGCATTGGTGCTGGTGGGCACCGCAGTCGGGCTCGGTGAGGCCGCCGACCGCCTGGGTTCGGCGGTCCGAGCCGGCGGAGTCACCCGCACGCTCGCATGCCTGCGGAACTCCCCTCGGTGGGACGACAGTCTGACCGCGTTGACCCGGCTGGCGGACCACCTCGCCGCGGAGCCGCCCCCGATCGACTACGACCGGCGCCGCCACCTGAACTACTGCGCACTGCTGCCCGACGACCTGTGGCATCAGATCTGCCGCCGGACCGGAACACCGCCCGGCGCCGGCCAGAAGGCGGACTTCGCCCGCTGCCTGCTATTCGAACGACTCAGCGGGCTCCCCGCGTCCCAGTCCCCATTCCTCGCAGACGATTACGACGTCCGCGCGAAACGGGCCGAGTTCCCGCGCGCACTCACCCCCGTCCTGGCCGCGTTACTCGCGGCGGCGGCCCGGCAGTTCCTCGACGACCACGGACTGGGCGAGGAACCTCTGTCTTGGCATCCACCCCCACATCTGCTCGACGGGCTCGACCTACCCGGACCCGATCCGGGCGCCGTGGACCTCGCCGCCCTCCATGACCTGACCCGCCACGAACACACCGCACTGTCAGAGATCGCGCGGCAATTGGGCACCACCATTGACGTGGTCCGCTACCTTCTCGAAAACCACCCCGCACCCGCATCGTCCACTGCCGCACAGCGGTTCGGACGACGTGCGGCCCTGGCCGCGGCCGAAGACGCGGTGAGCCGGGCACAGTTCGTCGACCTCTACTGCGTACAACGCCGCACCCTCGCCGAGATCGCCGCGATGATCGGAATCAGCAGGAAGTCGGCAGGCCGGCTGGCACGACACCACGGCATCACACCCCAATCCTGTCGGCCGCCGGTCGATCCGGCATGGTTCCACGACCAGTACGTCACCCAGCGGCGAACACTGCGGGAACTCGGACACGAGGCGGGCCGCGACGTGCCGCAGATGAGCCGGATCGCGAAGCAATACGGCATCCCGATTCGTCCACCGAGCGAGGCCGGCCGTACCGGACAGCTCAGCGAGCCCCGGTAACCGCACTCGAGTTATCGCTCGGGAGACGGGCGTTTACACCGAAGTCGGACCTTCAGGCATTCGGTTCCCACGGGTTGACACATCGGACACCGAGCGGGTCGAAGTGCTTGGTGTTGCGCGTCGCCACGGTCATCTCGGCGGCCTGAGCGACAGCGGCGATGAGAGCGTCGTCGAACGGCGCATGCTCGGGCACCCGGTAGGTAGCCAGCACCCGTGCGGCCGGCAGATCGAACGGCAACACACGGTCGGCGAAAGCCGGCAGCACCCGCTCGGCGAACCACCGGCGCAGGACCTCTCCCTGCTCCGGGTCGGATCGCTCCTTGGCGACCACGCCCCGCTCGATCTCGGCAATAGTCATGGCCGTCACGAACTGGTCGGCCACCGGCACCGACGCCGCCCAGACCTCGACCGACCGGTTACGGCCCCGAACCCGCAGCGCGGACACGACGTTGGTGTCCAGGACGTACTTCACAACTCAGCAGTTCGGGCGGTCAAACCGAGGCGTCCGGGCTCGAACTCGATGTCGGCACCCTCATCGGTGCTCAACAAGTCGACGAGCGTGACCGGTTCCCGCTCGAGGACCTCGCCGAGGATTTCGCGTACCTCCGCCTCGACCGACCGGTGATGCTGCTCGGCACGCGCGCGCAGAGCGGCCTTGGTTCCCGCCGGAAGGTTGCGGATCAGGATCTGTTCCACCGTGACCACCTCCGATATCACACCAATGATATCACCCAAGGGTGTCGGAGGACGGCGCCCCGGAGTGGGCGATTGCATGTCATCGATCGTGAGCGTCGCAGACGAGCGTTGGAGTTGTGGTCCATCCGTGGTCTTCGAGCCAGGTCAGGGCCTGCGGGGGCAGGTCGTCACCGGGCGATCCGGTGAGCAACGGGCCGTCACCACACCGGCTGCAACTGATCACCAGAACGTGGCTGTGCGGCTGGCAGCGGGCGCAGTGCCGCGCCCGCCGCAGGTGGCCGCCGCCGTCGAGGTGCAGCCAGACGGTGGCAAGATCGGCGCGATGCGGGACGAGGTCTCGGCGCGTGGTGGGTTGATATCCGCAGGTCGGGCAGGCCGACGGTCCGGGGGCGGGTGATGCGGCCACCGGAACCGTTGACTGCGAGGGCTGTTCTTCGACCGTGGCGGTCCCGGCGGCAGGTGTCTCTGGCGGACGTGACGGGAGGTGTCGGTAGAGGGTGGAGCGGGTGAGCCCGGTCTTGGCGGTGATTTCGGCGATGGTGGCGCCGCCGTTCCGTAGCTGGGTGGCGTAGGCGAGTTGGGCGTCGGTGACCACGCTGGGCCGGCCGGTGCGGCGGCCTTTCTCGGTGGCCACGGTGCGGGCGTGGGCGGCCCGCTCGACCGCGTAGGTGCGTTCCATCTGACCGAACAACGCCAGCAACACCACCGCCAACTGGCCCATCGGGTCGTCCGGATTCGTCGAGTCGATCCGGATCGGGTCCGCCAGATTGCGGAACCCGATGCCGCGCTGGTGCAGGTCGTGGATCAGGTTGAGGGTGTCGCGGACCGTGCGGCCGAGCCGGTCGAGGGTATGCACCACGATGACATCGCCCTCGCGGGCGTACCCGAGCAGCGCCTGCAACCCAGGCCGCTCGGTGGTGCCCCCAGACTTCTTGTCCACGTAGACGTTCGACGGGTCAATCCCCACCTTGGTGAGCGCGTCGATCTGCCGCGCGAGGTCCTGCTTGCTCGTCGACACCCGCGCGTATCCCAACTCCATAGGCGGAGCGTACCGAAAGTCAGGACTGTACGACTTTTTTGACACGTAGTTGTGGAGCTAACTTTTGAGACGATCTGACCAGGGCATTGTTCGGACGAACCCAGCGATTGGTGACCGTCTCATTTCCAACGAAGTGGCACGCCTCGTGGTGTTCGAGCGTCGTCTACTTCACCCGCAGGTTGGCGGTCCAGGTTGAGAGCTGATGCGAAGCGCTGCATCACAATCCCTCTTCCTGTTTCCGACACGCCGGGAGCGTCAGTTCGGCACGTAAGTTTTCCCGGCGCGAAGATGCTGGTCACTGATTATTCGAGAGCGGACCTCAGCCATCTGTGGCTGGAGTGACTGATGATTCCTGTGAGATTACTGAGGGTCTTGGTTTACGTTGCTAAGGAGCGACGGGCCCGCCGCTGACCGAAGTCCTCACTGGAGACAGGTGTCAGATGGCCAGAACGACGAAATACCTGCATTTTCCGTGTTCACAACGCGATTCACCCATGAAGCCCCTGATCGTAGCGTCGCTGGCGGTGGCGATGCTCGCGACAGGCGGAGGCATCGCCGCGGCCCAACCCACCACATCGCCCACACCCACTCCGAGTACCACAACAACACCGTCAGCGGCGGCGCCCACGGAGAACCCGGCCCAGCGGGTGGCACCCAGTGGGTCCACCACCACACCGCCGGAATCGCCTGCATCGGCGCCGGCGACCTCATCGACCACACAGTCGCCGTCGCCGTCACCGGAACTTCAGCGCAGTGCCGCACCGACTGCGGTGCCCTCGCCGAGCACTCAGACGGAAAACAGTACGCCGACATCGACGCCAGCAGAGTCCGCTCCGAGTGTGACCTCCGCGCCGCCGGCGGAAGGGAAGAAAATTCCCTACCGGCAAACCGACCGAGAACCCCAACGCAACAGTTGTCCCGGGCAAGATGCGTTCGGATCGCGAAGAACTGCCCGAGGGATTCACCAAAGAAGACGCCGACAAAGCCGAGATCGCCGAGGCGAAAATTCTGGCGGCATCGAAGTCGCGCAACGCGCGCACCGCCACCACGGCCACCAACGCTATAGCCGCGGCCGCCCCAACGGACTGCATGACTTATTTCCCCCAGTGGATGTACCAGGTGTGCGGCGCGATCCGGGTCAAGTACGATTCGCTAGGCGGTCCGACCAGTTTCCTTCTGCTCCCCACCAGCAACGAACTGGTCAATCCTGACGGATTTGGGCGTAGAAATACGTTTCAGAATGGACCCATCTATTGGTCTGCAGCCAGCGGTGCGCACCCGGTGGTGAACCATTTCTTCGCCGCGTGGCAACGCAACAATTGGGAACGCGGCCCTCTCGGGTATCCGACGACCGACGAGATCGTCAACCCCGACGGCCTCGGCCGACGCCAGGAGTTCCAGAACACCGCAGCCATCTACTGGAAACTGAACGAGGCCTATGCCGTCCGCGGAGCCATTCGCGACAAATGGAACACCGTCAACGCCGAACGACCCGGCAGCCTCCTCGGCTACCCGATCTCCGACGAGATCGTGCTCCCCGGAGGGCTCGGCCGGATGAACCGCTTCGAACGCGGCGTTCTCTACTGGCACCCCACATTCGGGGCGCATCCGGTCACCGGCGCCATCTTTGATCAATGGTCAGCAGCAGGCTACGAGCAGAGCAGTTTCGGCTATCCCACTGCCGACCAGGCCGACGTCTCCGGCGTCGCTTTCGAACAACAGTTCCAGAATGGCAAGCTCTACAGCCCCAAGCCTGCCACCGAAAAGTACGCCGACTACCAACTCCAGTCCACCGGGGCTGACCAGTGCCCGTTGCCCCAGGCATCGCGTGTTGGAGCATGGGTGTGTGGGGCACTGGGGCCATCAGCTCCGCTCGAAGCCCCAGCCCCGCCGCAAGCGCTCAGCGATCCCGGGACATGGTGCTCTGGAACGGGGCTCGGCGGCTGTTGGACTGTTCATAATGACTTCAAAGCGAGCTATGAGGTCGATCTGTTCTACGGCCGTGGGCCCGAGCATCTCGGCACCGGAACTGCTCTCATCGTTTGGCAACTCGCAGGCCCCTACACCGACATCCTCGAGGCGAGGATCACCTCCCCCGACGCACCCATCGGTAGGGTGACTTTCACCGGGGCGCTGTACAACGGCGCCGCCGGAGTCGTTGGCTCGCAAATCCATCGCACTCAACCACAGTTCGAAGAGGGCCCCTTCATGACCAACCGCCCGATCAATCTGACAGACAAAGCGGCGCTGACGCTCTCGGACTTCAAGAATGACGACCACAATTATGCGGTGCAGGTATCTGTCGAATTCAGCGAATACCCAACCGGATACTTCTACTTCTACGCCCGGAGTCCAGTGTCACACTACGACGATAGTGTCCCTGACAACATCTACCGATTCATGTCGGCCGACAACCTGCCCGGGGACCGCGAGGATGCAGGATGGAACTGGTGACACATATGAATGCAGACGATGACGCCGGGGCCCCCCTCCGACTCGTACTCGAGCGTTCCCGCGTGGTTGTGCAATGGCGCGCCGACGGCACGAGCCTCGTAGCCCAGGAAGACGACCTAGACGCGATCCTCCAACGAGATCCTCCGAGTCCGCACGGTATCTGGCAGAAACCACACGGCCCGGGCACGACCTCAAGTTTCATAGAAGCCGACCCGGGAGAACTTGGTCGCCCCTCGTGGTGGGTGCTCTACGGTCACGCGGACCCATCCGTGGATGTGAGAGTCAACATCGACGAGGACGATGTAGCCGACCCCGTCGTCCACCGTGTGGGCGGAATCTGGGCATGCGAGTGGGTCAGCTACCCGACCATCGCCGAGATCCACCGATCCGATCGAGACCGGACGGCCCGTGTCTCGTTCGAGCGACCGATGTTCATGCCGCCCGCCCCACACCCTGAAGTCGAAATCAGACAGAGAAAACGCGGCAAAGGCTCCGGGAAGTCAGTCGAAAATCCCCTCGACTCCCACGAAAATTAGGTGACCACCGCGGGTGAGGACAGGGGTCGGTGACCCGCCGGGATTACGACGGGTTGACCGGGTCCGGCGGTGGTGGGTTATGCGGTGTCGGCGAGTGGTTCGAGGGTGACGCGGTAGCCGAGTGCCTCGAGCTGGCCGACCGCGTGTGCTTTGGTCCTGGCGGGCTTGCGTGTGGTGAAGTAGTCGGCCCCGGGATCGCGGTAGAGGTCACCGTTGGTGAGCATGTTCCAGGCGGCGACGAGCATCGCATGCTCGACGGCGACGAGCGCCTTCATCGGATCCCGGTGGGATGCGATCCGCTTGTACTTGGCCGAGAAGTAGGTGCCCTTCGAGCGGGACACGGACAGCGCCGCGGTCCCGAGGGCACCCTTGAGGTGCCGGTTGCCGGGCCGGGTCTTGGTCGACTTCACCCGTCCCGCGGACTCGTTCGAGCCGGGTGCGGTCCCCGCCCACGAGGCCAGATGACCGGCGGTCGGGAACACGCTCATGTCGCCGCCGGTCTCGGCGAGGAACACCTCAGCGACGATCGTCGAGAAACCCGGGATGCTGATCAGCAGGTCCCGGGCCGCCCGAAAAGGCTCGATCGCCTCCGCGATCCGGTCATCGAGCTCACCCAGAGCCTGCCCGTACTGGTCGATCAAAGTCAGGTGCATGCGGATCAAGAACCCGTGATGGGCGGTGAACCGCCCGGTCAGCGCCTCGGTCAAGACCGGGATCTTCACCCGCAGCCGCCGTTTCGCGAGATCCGCCATCGCCGCCGGATCGTCGGATCCGTCGATGAGGGCCTCCAACATCAACCGACCCGAGACACCCATGATGTCGGTGGCGACCGAGGACAGTTTGATCCCGGCGTCCTCGAGGACCTTCTCGATCCGCTGCACCGCCCTGCCGCGGTCGCGGGTCAGCGCGGTGCGAGCGCGGGTGAGATCACGCAGCCGGCGGATCGGTGGCGGAGGCACCAGCGATCCTCGCAGCAGCCCGTGCGCGCCCAGGTCGGCCAGCCAGGCAGCGTCGGAGACGTCCGTTTTGCGGCCTGGCATGTTCCGAGCGTCGTGGGCGTTGACCAGCATCACCGGCAGCGTGTCCTCGAGCAGGTAGTAGTAGGGCTTCCAGTACTCGCCGGTGGCCTCCATCACCACACAGGTGACCTTCTCGGCCAGCAAATGCTCACACAACGCCAGTATCTGGTTGGTCATCGCACCCCAGGTCGTCACCGTCGCGGACGTCGGCCTCCTCCCGGAGCCCTGGATCCGGACACATACCTTCGCGTCCTTCTTCGAAATGTCGATTCCCGCGCACCGCGGGTGCACCACTTCCATCACCGATCACTCCCTCGCCCTTCATGTGCGACACTTCCCGTTGCAGGCGTGCGCGTTGCGGGGAGGGCGGGATGAAAACAGAACTCTCCCACTCGTGCTCGAAGGCAACAATCCACGGTTCCCGCGGATGAAGATTGGCCCTCCGCCACCATGCTGACACGCAGGCTCACCGGCACCACAGACGGATCGGGATCGACCACAACACGCACCCTGAAATCGTGCGCCTCCGCCGCGACGCAGGCCAGGGGTGACCACCCGCCCAGGTGAGATCAACGCCCAGATTTTCCGTCCCCACGGAGGGGCCAGCGAAGCGCCCCTGAATTGCTGACACGGAACTCGCGAACAACCGGAGGCTCCCGCGAGTATGGCGGGGGTCTCCGGCCTGTCCCTATCCGAGAACCATCCCACCGTCCCGCAGCGGTCTGCCGGCAGCAAAGATGGTCCCCTCTAAAGACCTCTAAAGACAGGCCACCAAGTTGAGACAAATCGTGGTGGCCATATCGTGAGACCCAAGATGAATGCGCAGGTCGCAGGTTCTCGAAATGCCACTGGCAGCGAGACCCTACATCACGGCGATGGCCATGCAACGCGCCGGACTCGACCCCGTGGTGTACGAAGCGCACGATCGCGGCGCGGACGGCGTGGGCGCATTCCTGACCCTCGCGACCAATGGCCTTGAGGGACTGCACTTACTGGATCTCGATCGCCAGGTCACCGGACTCGGGATGGACACCCGCAGAATGCGGATCGTCAGCGGAACCGGGAAACAGCTTGCCGAGTTCGACAACGGAGGCCTCACCTCCTTCGGCACGCCGTCCCAGACGCTGCGCCGCGCCGACCTGTACCGCACCCTGCGCGACGAGGCCCTGCGACGGGGCGTACGCATCGAATACGGCAAGCAACTCCGGGACGCCCGCCTGGACGGCGATCGGGTCCACGCCGACTTCACGGACGGCACGTCGGCCGACGGCGATCTGCTCGTCGGCGCCGACGGGCTCCGGTCGCGCACCCGGACCATCCTCGACCCGCAGGCACCCGACCCCCGGTATCTCGGCCTCCTCAACACCGGCGGATTCGCGAGCGGCCTCGCCCTGGACGGCGAACCCGGCGCGGCCCACTTCCTCTTCGGCAAGCGGTGCTTCTTCGGCTACCTCATCCATCCGGACGGTGACGTCTGGTGGTTCGCCAACCCCGGGCGCCGCACGGAACCGTCGGCAGGCGAACTCGCCTCGATCACCCCGGAGCGCCAGCGCGCCGAACTGACCGAGCTGTTCTCGCGCGACGCCGGACCCGCCCGGCAGATCATCGACGCCACCGAGCACATCATCCGGAGCTGGAGCACCTACGACCTTCCGACCGTGCCGACGTGGCGCAACGCGCGGATGGTGATCATCGGGGACGCGGCGCACGCCACGTCACCGTCGTCCGGGCAGGGCGCGTCCATGGCCATCGAGGACGCCGTCGTGCTCGCGCGATGCCTGCGAGACAACCGCGATACCGCCGTCGCCCTGGCAGCGTACGAGACCGCACGCCGCCCCCGGGTCGAGCGAATCGTCGCCCAGGGCAAGCGAAACGGCAGCGGCAAGGCACCCGGACCGGTCGGGCGCGTGATCCGCGACCTGACCCTGCCGACCGTCATGCGGATGGTCGGCCGCAGCGACAGTCTGCGCTGGATGTACGACTATCGAATCGAGTGGTGACCGGGCGGGGTCGCTAATCCAGCTCGGCGGCCAGCTCCATCCACTGTTCCTCGGTGGCTTCCTTCTCCGCGACGACCTGCTTGAGCTCCGTGTCGAGCTTCTGCAGCTTGTCCGGATCGGTGGCCGCCTCCGCCAGCTTCTCGTGCAGCTTCCGTTCCCGGTCGTCCAGCTTCGCCACGGCCCGCTCGAGCCGCGACAGTTCCTTGCGCGCGGTACGTTCGGCGGCCCCGTCCCGCACCTGCTTGGGGGCCGACGCACCGGTGGCCGTCGACGCCACCGACGGTGCGCCGGTGTCGACCATCTTCGCCCGGCGACGCAGGTAGTCCTCGATCCCACCGGGCAGGTTGGTCAGCTTGCCGTCACCGAACAACGCCCACGTGGAGTCACAGATACGTTCGATCAGGTACCGGTCGTGACTGATGACGACCATCGTGCCCGCCCAGCCGTCGAGAATGTCCTCGAGTTGCTGCAGCGTGTCGATGTCGAGGTCGTTGGTCGGCTCGTCGAGCAACAACACGTTCGGCTCCGCCATCAGCACACGCGTCAGCTGCAGTCGGCGCCGCTCGCCGCCGGACAGGTCACCGACCGGTGTCCGCTGCCGGGCCGGCGTGAATCCCAGCCGTTCGGCGAGCTGTCCGGCCGACACCTCCTTGTCGCCCAACGTGATCCGCTCGGCGACGTCCTTGACGGCCTCGAGCACCCGCATGTTCGTCGGCAGATCGTCGAGTTCCTGACGGAGCCAGCCGATGTGCACCGTCTGCCCCTGGATGCGCTTACCCGTCGCCGGCGCGATCTCCCCGGCGAGCGTGCGCAGGAGCGTCGTCTTGCCGGAGCCGTTGACGCCGACCAGGCCGACACGCTCCCCCGGCGCCAACCGCCAGGTGAGGTCGTCGACGAGCACCCGGCCGTCCGGCGTCTCCAGGCGCGCATCCTCGAGTTCGATGACGACCTTGCCGAGCCGGCGCTGCGCGAACGACGCCAGCGCCACATTGTCGCGGGGCGGTGGGACGTCCGCGATCAACGCCTCGGCGGCCTCGATCCGGTACTTGGGCTTGGACGTGCGGGCGGGTGCACCGCGCCGCAGCCAGGCCAGTTCCTTGCGGGCGAGGTTGCGGCGACGTTCCTCGGACGCGTCGGCCTGCCGGGAGCGCTCCGCGCGGGCGAAGATCCAGTCGTTGTATCCGCCCTCGTAGCTTTCGACCTTGCCGCCCACCACTTCCCACGTGCGGTTGGCCACGGTGTCGAGGAACCACCGGTCGTGGGTCACGACCACCAGCGCGCTGCGACGGCTGACGAGATGTTCCGCCAGCCACTGCACACCCTCGACGTCGAGGTGGTTGGTCGGCTCGTCGAGCACCAGCAGATCGAGGTCCTGGACGAGCGCGGCGGCCAGTGCGACACGTCGCCGCTCGCCACCGGACAGCCCGTCGACCGACACCTCGAGACCGAGGTTGTCGATGCCGATCCCGGCCAGGATCGACCGGATGCGGGCGTCGCCCGCCCACTCGTGGTCGGCCACCCCGAGCGGTCCGAGCACCACGTCGCCGACGCTCGAGCCGGGCGGAAGGACGCCGCGCTGGGTCACGACCGCCATGCGCAGGCCGCCGACCCGGCTGACACGTCCGGAGTCGGGCGCCTCCACACCGGCCAGCACCTCGAGCATGGTGGTCTTGCCACCGCCGTTGAGGCCGACGACGCCGATGCGTTCGCCTTCCTGCAGTCCGAGGGATACCGAATCAAGCAGCGGCTTGATGCCGAAGGATTTCGATACCTGCTCGAGATTGATCAGATTCGCCATCAGTGCGATCCCTCCGCCGCGTCGTTGATTATTCGGGCGCCCGGTACGGGTCCGCTGGCGACCCGCACCGTGCGACACACCCCCGCACCTGCGAGTTCTGCGCTGACCCGGACCGCGGCATCCGCTTCAGCACATAGAAAGGCACATGTCGGGCCCGACCCGGAGACGATGCCGGCCAGCGCACCCGCAGCGACCCCGGCGCGCAGCGTCCGCCGCAGGCCCGGATTCAGTGAGAGCGCGGCCGACTGCAGGTCGTTGCCCAGCAACGGGGCCAGCGTTGCGGCGTCGCCCGTCGTGAGCGCGTGCATCAGGTCTTCGGGTCCGCCGAGTCGCGGCGGATTCCCGTCGGCACGCAGCCGGTCCAGCTCCCGGAACACGGTCGGTGTGCTCAAGCCGCCCTTCGCGAGCGCGAGCACCCAGTGGAACGTGCTGCGGGAGAGCACCGGCAGAAGCCGCTCCCCGCGTCCCGTCCCGACCGCGGTGCCACCGTGGAGGGAGAACGGAACGTCGCTGCCGAGCTTCGCGGCGAACCCGTCGAGTTCCTCCCGCGACAAGTCGAGTTGCCACAGCGCGTTCAGCCCGACCAGGGTCGCCGCGGCGTCCGCGCTGCCACCGGCCATGCCCCCGGCCACCGGGATGCCCTTGTCGATGGCGATCTCGACGTCCGGGCGCCGGCCCGACTCGGCCGCGAGCATCTCGGCGGCCTGCCACACGAGGTTGCTGCTGTCGGTGGGCACGACGCGGGCGTCCTCGCCGCGGACCGTCACCGACAGCGTCTCCGCGGGGACCACCGACACCGTGTCGCTGAGCGAGAGCGCCTGGAACACCGTGTTCAGCTCGTGATAGCCGTCGACGCGTTGGTCCCCGACGGCCAGATGCAGATTGACCTTGGACGGGGCCCTGACTACGACGGGGCGAGGAACGACGGAAAGCACAAGGGTAGAGCTTAGGCGCTCCCGGTACGGGTGCGGAAATGCGCACCATCACGCACTTTGCCGCTCACCTGCGTCACAGGTGCGGGCCGAGCCGGGTAGTGAGGCTGCCGCCGCGGGCGAGGGGCAGACGGGTCCGCGCCGACCGAATGTCGCCGGTGACGTCCGCGGGCCGGTCGTCCGGGTACCGCAGTTCACTCGTGACGGCCCCCGGGCCGTCCAGGACGTCGTGCGAGACGGTGCCGACGCCGAGTTCCAGCTGGTGCCGGAGCAGCGGCAGCGCGCCGAGATCGGCGTTCATGACCCCGACCCAGCGTCCCGCGCTCTCCCCCGCCCGGCCGATCTGCACCCGCTCACGCAGCAGCAACGTGGACGACCCGGCGAGGGACACCGTCGTCTCGACGCGATGCTCCGCGCCGCCCGCGATCACCGTGGGTTCGAGCGCGCAGTCCAGCACGGCGCCGTCCTCGACCTCCACCGACCACTGCGCCGTGGACAGCACACGATCCCGGCCCGGCAGGGCCAGGGACGCCGCGACGCTGCGCAGCGTCAGCCGGGCACCCGACAGCACCCGGACGGTGACGTCCCAGTGGTCGCCGCCGAGCGGGGTCGCGGCGGTGCCGATCACGTGGACCGTGTCGCGGCCGGTGATCCGCGCTGCGAGCCCCCCGACCGCGGAGATCCGCGGACTGCGGTCGGGGGACGCGACGATCGTCAGTTCGGTGCGCACTACTGGTGCACGTCGGCGAGGGTGCGCACCTGCTCGCGCACCCACTCCAGAGCCGGGCCGGACGACGGGTCCTCCGTCAACGAGATCAGCGCCGTGGGCCGTCCCTCCCGGACCTGCTCGGCGTCGCGGCGCATCACCCCGAGATCGGCCCCGACCATGGGGGCGAGGTCGGTCTTGTTGATCACGAGCAGATCCGAGAACGTCACACCGGGACCACCCTTGCGGGGAACCTTGTCACCACCCGCGACGTCGACGACGAAGATCTGCACGTCGATCAGTCCCGAGGAGAACGTCGCGGTGAGGTTGTCGCCGCCCGACTCCACCAGGATCAGATCGAGCGGCGGGTTGGCCGCGATCAGGTCGTCGATGGCGTCGAGGTTGGCGGTGATGTCGTCGCGGATGGCCGTGTGGGGGCAGCCACCGGTCTGCACGGCCGCGATGCGCTCGTCCGGCAGCACGGCGTGGCGGCGCAGGAAGTCCGCGTCCTCCGTGGTGTAGATGTCGTTGGTGAGCACGGCCAGCGACAACTCCTCGCGCAGTTGCCTGCACAGCGCGGCGACGAGCGCCGTCTTGCCCGATCCGACGGGCCCGCCGATCCCGATCCGGACGGGCTCCCCCGCCACCCGGACCCGCCGGGGACGGTCGTGCTGATGGTCGTGGGGTTCTCCGTCGATGAAATGCGGTGGCATGGTTGATCTCTCCTTACTGGGGTACAGCTGAGTGTCACGACACGAACAGGGGGCGGTCCCGTAGAACGTGCCGCTCGGCGACGACATCCATGAAGGGGTCGGACACGCTCGACAGTCCGGTCACGCATCGGTCGGCGATGTCGTCGCACAGGTCGGACAACGCGAACGTGCACGCGGCGACCTGCGCAGGGTCGAGTGCGAGCAGACGCTGCGCGGCGATCGCGGACCCGGTCATGGTGGTGTAGACGAAAACCAGCGCCGCCTCCCGGGGTTCGACCGCGGTGACGGATCCGACCACCCCCGAGACCACGGGCAGGTGCGGACGCGCCCCGACCGGCGACCAGTCGTGCTCCGGCCACGTGGTGCGGGCCAGCCGCAGCAGACCTCTGCCCTGCGCCCGCGACGACGACCGCGCCGCCGGAGACGGGGTTCGCGCATCCATCTCGGCGTCGCCGTGTTCGGCGGTGAGCCGGCCGGCGCACACCGCCGCGGTGATCGATCCCCCGACGAGGCCGGCGGTCCGTATCCGGCGACGCAGGAACGCCTCCATCGTGGCGACGTCGCGGACGACGCCGCTGGCGACGGCCTCCTCGATGCCGCCCGAATGCACGTGACCGCCCGTGGGCAGCCTCGAGTCGGCGAGGGACATCAGGTGAGCGAGACGCATCAGAACAGAAAGTATCGCTGGGCCATCGGGAGTTCCGCCGCCGGCTGCTCTTCCCACACGTCGCCGTCGATGCGGACCGTGAACGTGTCCGGGTCCACCTCGATCCGCGGCTGCGCGTCGTTGCGGGGCATGTCGGCCTTGCCCCGCGACCGCACGTTCGCGACCGGCACGAGCCGACGGCTCAGGTCCAGCCGATCGGCCAGTCCGTCCTCGAGGGCGTGCGGAGCGACGAAATGCACGGACGTGGCGGCCGCCGCCTTGGGCGCCGCCCCGAACATCGGCCGCGGAAGCACCGGCTGCGGAGTCGGTATGGACGCGTTGGCATCTCCCATCGCGGCCCAGGCGATCATCCCGCCTTTGATCACCGCGTGCGGCCGCACACCGAAGAACGCCGGATCCCACAGCACCAGGTCTGCGAGTTTGCCGACCTCGACCGACCCGATTTCGTCCTCCAACCCGTGCGCGACGGCGGGGCAGATCGTGTACTTCGCCACGTAGCGCTGGACGCGCTGGTTGTCGGCGCCGTTGTCGCCGGCCAGGAAACCCCGCCTGCGCTTCATCACGTGCGCCGTCTGCCACGTGCGCAGCACGACCTCGCCGATGCGTCCCATCGCCTGCGAGTCGCTGCCGATCATGGAGATGGCGCCGAGGTCGTGGAGCAGATCCTCCGCCGCGATGGTGGACGGCCGGATGCGGCTCTCCGCGAACGCCAGATCCTCCGGGATCTTCGGGCTCAGGTGATGGCACACCATGAGCATGTCGAGATGCTCATCGAGTGTGTTGACCGTGTGCGGCCGGGTCGGGTTGGTCGAACTCGGCAGGACGTTCGCGTGCGCGGCCACCGTGATGATGTCCGGCGCGTGGCCGCCGCCCGCACCCTCCGTGTGATAGGCGTGGATCGCGCGTCCGGCGATGGCCGCGAGAGTGTCCTCGACGAAACCGGCCTCGTTCAACGTGTCCGAGTGGAGGGCCACCTGCACTCCCGCAGCGTCCGCGACGGTGAGGCACGCGTCGATGGCCGCCGGAGTCGAACCCCAGTCCTCGTGCAGCTTGAATCCGGAGACGCCGCCGCGCAACTGCTCCCACATCGACTCGGAGCTGACCGTGTTGCCCTTGCCGAGCAGCGCGATGTTCATCGGCCAGCCGTCGAGTGCCTCCAGCATCCGGGCGGTGTGCCACGAACCGGGGGTGACGGTGGTGGCCTTGCTGCCCTCGGCGGGGCCGGTGCCGCCGCCGATCATCGTCGTGATGCCGCCGCCCAGCGCCTCGTCCATGATCTGTGGGCAGATGAAGTGCACGTGGCAGTCGATACCGCCGGCCGTGAGGATCTTGCCGTTCCCGGCGATGATCTCGGTGGACGGACCCACCACCAGATCGGGGTGGATCCCCGACATCGTGTCGGGGTTGCCCGCCTTGCCGAGCGCGACGATGCGTCCGTCCCGAATGCCGACGTCCGCCTTGATGATTCCCCAGTGATCGACGACCACCACGCCGGTGATCACCGTGTCGGGCGCGCCTTCGGCGCGGGTCGCGCGACCCTGGCCCATGGACTCGCGCAACACTTTTCCGCCACCGAACACCGCTTCGTCGCCGGCCAGTCCCGGACCGCCGCTGCGGTCCTCGGTGATCTCGATCAGAAGGTCGGTGTCGGCGAGCCGGATCCGGTCGCCCGTCGTGGGTCCGAACAGCTCGGCGTAGCGTGCGCGGCTGAGTTCGGTCATGACGCGTCCAGCTTTCCTGGAGGAGTGAGGCTCAGCCCGTGCACTTCACGGGTCCCGCGCAGAGGCACGAGTGAAATCGTCTGCGCGATACCCGGTTCGAAGCGCACCGCAGTGCCCGCGGGGATGTCCAGCCGCAGCCCGTGGGCGGCGGAACGGTCGAACTGCAGGGCGTGGTTGGCCTGCGGAAAATGGACATGGCTCCCGACCTGGACCGGACGGTCCCCGGTGTTGACCACCTCGAGTTCGGTGCGGGGAGAACCCTCGTTGAGCTCGATCACGCCCTCGGCGCACAAGACTTCACCTGGAATCACGGTCACCCCTACACAATCGGATCGTGGACGGTGACGAGCTTGGTGCCGTCCGGGAACGTGGCCTCCACCTGCACGTCGTGCAGCATCTCCGGGACGCCTTCCATCACGTCGGACCGGGTCAGCACCTCGCGACCGGACACCATCAGCTCCGCCACCGACCGGCCGTCGCGGGCCCCCTCGAGGATGTGATCCGTGATGAGGGCCACCGCCTCCGGGTGGTTCAACACGAGGCCGCGTTGCCGGCGCCTGCGCGCGAGTTCCGCGGCGTAGCTCAGGAGCAGACGCTCCTGCTCGTGGGGCGACAAGCGCATGTGTCCTCCTGCGGTCGGTGCGTCGCAATACTGCCACGAACTGCAGTGTGGCACCGCCCACGCCCGGAACGGCCGCCGTTCTCACCGCGGAAACATTTGTGACACGAACCCGTCACAGCGCCTTCCTAGCGTTTCCCCATGGCCATTTCCACTGCCGCCCATCCCCCACCCGGCGGCGACGCGTCGACGACCGGGACGCGATCGCCCTGGTACACCAACCTGTTCGTCCAGCTCCTCGTCGGAATCGTCGGCGGCATCACTCTCGGCTGGTTGTGGCCGACGGTGGGATCGGAGCTCAAACCGATCGGCGACACGTTCGTCAAGCTGATCAAGATGCTCATTGCACCGTTGATCTTCACGGTGGTCGTGACCGGAATCGCCAAGGTGGGCGACGTCAGGGCCGTCGGACGGATCGGCGTCAAGGCGCTGATCTACTTCACCGCCGTCACCGGGTTCGCGCTTCTGTTCGGGCTGGTGATAGGCAACATCGTCGAGCCCGGCGCCGGATTCGACATCGACCCGGCCACCCTCGCCGACGGCACCGAGCAGATCGCGGAGAAGACGGCCGGTGGCGAACTCCCGGGCGCGGTCGAATTCCTCATGGACATCGTCCCCACCAGCGTGGTGGGAGCGTTCGCCGACAACATACTGCTGCAGGTCCTCTTCTTCGCGGTGCTCTTCGGCATCGCGCTGGCCAAGTACGGCGAGCACGGTCCCCCACTGGTCCTCGAATTCGTCGACCACCTCAGCCACATCGTCTTCATCATCATCGGCTGGATCATGCGGCTCGCCCCGATCGGCGCATTCGGCGCGATGGCGTTCATCATCGGCCAGTACGGAATCTCCACCCTCGGCAGCTTCGCCAAGCTCATCGCCTGCTGCTACCTCGCCGGAGCCCTGTTCGTCCTCGTCCTCGCGCTCATCGCGAAGTTCGCCGTGGGGCTGAACATCTTCAAATTCATTCGATACACCAAAGAGGAGTTCGGTCTCGCGCTGGGCACCGCCTCGTCCGAGGCAGTGCTTCCCCGCATCATGACCAAACTCGTCGGCGCCGGAAACTCGCAGGCCGCGACCGGGCTCGTGGTGCCGACCGGATACTCTTTCAACCTCGACGGGGCCGCGATCTACCTGTCCATCGCCACGCTGTTCCTCGCCCAGGCCACCGGCCACGACCTGTCCGTCGCCGACCAGCTCGGCGCGCTGTTCATCCTGCTCCTCACGTCGAAAGGCATGGCAGGCGTACCCGGATCGTCGTTCCTCGCGCTGTCGGCGACCGCGACCGCGCTCGGGATCTTCCCCGTCGCGGCGGTCGCGGTGCTGCTGGGTGCCGACCGGATCATGGACTCGATGCGGGTGTTCGTGAATCTTCTCGGCAACTGTGTCGCGACGTTCGTCGTCTCCAACTGGGAAGGCCAGCTCGACAAGCAGCAGATGCTGGACGCCGTCGATGGAAAGCTCACCCCCGGCACTGCGGATCCCTTCGAACAGCCGCCGGTCGTGGCCGAGTACGAGTCGCGTCAGTAACCGGCGGGGATGCCGAACACCCTGATCGCGTCGCGGTACATGCCGAGTTGCTGATCCTTGGTCAGGGGCATGACTTCGGCGATCAGCTGACCGGCACTGGTGATCGCGCTCATCGCCCCGACCACCGGCAGTCCGGCGACGTTGAAATCGACCGTAGCCCTGCGGATATGGTTGGCCGATGTCACGATGATCGCGCCGCCCGCACCGAGCGAGCGCGCGAGCGGAACCGAGTTGAGTGCGTTACCCACCGTCGATCCGGCACGGTGCTCGGGGTGGATGCGTTGCGCCGGGACACCGTGCGACTGCAACCATCCCTGCATCGCGGCCGCCTCGGTGATGCCGTTCTGCGGGTTGCCGCCGGTGACGATGATCGGCGACAACGGCGAGGCCCACGACTGGACGAGCGCGGCCTGCAGGCGGTTGATCAATTCCGGTCGCATCGCGCCGTCGGGAAGCAGTCCGAAGCCGAGGACGATGATGGCGGTGGACGGACCCTGGATGGCCGGAAGTGGGTTCGGGGGCGTGAACGAAGCAATTCTGATCGCGTTCAGCATCCCGTCGACGCCGGCGCGCATCCCACCGTCCATCGCGCCCAGCCGGGCGAGCGCGGCCTCCCGGGTGATCAGGTCGCCTGCGGCATCGGCGTAGATGGCCTGCAACGCCAGCGCATTGGTGTCGCCGGGTTCTCCGGCGACGGCGCCACCGATGTCTGCGAGGGCGCCATGGGTGTCACCTGCCGCGAATCTGCCCTGCGCGCTGTTGAAGAGGTCGGCGGCCGAGGCGGACGCCGTCGCGGTGGTCGAGACCGCCAGAGCCAGGCAGAAGGCGGCGGTCATGACGGTGGCGAGCAGCGCCCTGACTGCTGAAGAAATGGGCCGAACACGAAACTGCGTCACGCTGAGACCTTTCCGTCGGATTTTCACGAAGTACACATGCGATGGTCCGTGGAGCGTCGGCGCCAGTGTAGTGACACTCGTGGGGCTGGTGGGAAAATCGTTACTTACCGTTACCCGCCGTCGATAGAGGACCGGAGATGTCCTCTATCGATGGCATCCTGAAACGCATGCGGGAAACTTCGGCACGACTCCTCCGGCTGCTATCCCTGCTCCAGACCCGAAAGGACTGGTCCGGGGCAGAACTCGCCGACCGGCTCGGCATCACCCCACGCACGGTCCGGCGAGACGTGGAGAAACTCCGCGACCTCGGGTACCCCGTCGACGCGACGGTCGGGGTGGGCGGTGGTTACCAACTCGGCGCGGGCGCGGAAATGCCGCCCCTGCTGCTCGACGACGAAGAAGTCTTGGCCGTCGCACTCGGCCTGCAATCCGGCGCGACCGGCTCCGTGGTCGGCATCGGGGAGGCGTCGATGCGTGCGCTCACCAAACTCCGGCAGGTGATGCCGTCCCGTCTGCGGCACCGCCTCGAGGCACTGCAGGTCGACGTGGTTCACCGCGAGCCCGCGAAGAGCGCCGTCGACGCGCAGGTCCTGTCGGCCGTCGCCTCGGTGTGCCACAACCACGAACGACTCCGGTTCGACTACCGCACCCATGACGGCGCCGAGAGCCGGCGTGAAGTGGAGCCGTACCGGCTCGTCCGCTCCGGGCTGCGCTGGTACCTCGTCGCCTGGGACCTCACGCGCGCGGACTGGCGGTCGTTCCGGGTGGACCGCCTGACACCCAAGATCCCGACGGGACCGCGATTCGCGCCCCGCGAACTACCGCCCGGGGGCGCCGCCGAATTCGTCGCACGCGGAATCAACCGGGCCGTCACCCGGATCCGCGCACGAGTGCTGCTGCACGCGTCGATCGACGAGATGGCGACCCTGGTGCACGAGGACTGGGGAACCCTCGAAGAAATGCCCGACGGACGATGCGCAGTCGCGCTCGGCGGCGACTCCGTGCCGTCGATAGCCAACTGGCTCAGCGCATTCGGCGTCGACTTCACCGTCCTCGACCCTCCTGAGCTGCGCGAAGAGTGCCGACGGGTGGGTGAGCGTCACCGCCTCTTCGCCGACCGCTACGGTAACGCCTGACCGAGACGCCGTTCAGCCGTCACCGTGGACCGAAAATCCGTGGAACCGAACGGTCCTGCGCGGCGTCCAACCAGGTGACGACAAGGAAAGGTCGGGGTAGTCGGGGATGCAGCACACGATTGTCGAGGAGGGGCGCGCGCGGGCGCCTGCGGGGACGGGAACAGTCGGGAAGGTGCTCGTCGGGGGCCATCTGGCGCTCGGGGGCGCGACGGTGGTGATCATGGCGTTCTCGTTGGCGTTCGTGTGCACCCTCGACAACGGAACCCAGCCGTGGACGTGGCCGAGCAGGTATTCGACGGCCTGGTTCGTCGCCGCGGCCATCCTCGCCACCACGCTGTGGGCGCTCTTCGTGACGGGTGTGGTGATCTTCTCGTGGAGGCCCCGGCGGGCGCTCGGCACGGCGACGTTGTTCGTCGCCGCGGCGCTCGGAGCCGCTGCGGTGATCGGGCTGTTCGGTCCGTCGGAGAGTTCCGCGCTGCAACTCTGGCTGGTCTGCGCCATGAATCTCGGGTATCAAGCCGCTCACCTGCGGTCGGCGTAGCCGGACAGAAACGAGTCAAGGCCCCACTCTGACGAGTGGGGCCTTGCTCGAACGTCATGTCCCGGCGAACCGGGAAGTCATGGCCGTTCTCAGATCAGGGTGACGCCGGTGGCCTGCGGGCCCTTGTTGCCCTGGCCGATCTCGAACGAAACGCGCTGGTTCTCCTCGAGCGTGCGGAAGCCGCCGCTCTGGATCTCCGAGTAATGGACGAACACGTCAGCGCTGCCATCCTCGGGGGCGATGAAGCCGAACCCCTTCTCGGAGTTGAACCACTTCACGATGCCCTCTGCCATGTAAATCTCCTCTAACACAGTAACTTCTTCAGGCAACCGGCTCGGTTACCTGGGTCATTGAACACGACCGTCTATGACAATTCCTGTGGAGGACGTCCAAACGCTCGCAACCATCGATTTGCGAGCGTGGGAAACACAAACACAAAACTTACGACCTCCAATAGTGAACCACACATCCGGTCGGTTGTCTCCCCCAGGGACGATTCCCGCCCGTGAGTACTTCTTAACGTCCCGCGGTTGACAAGTACTCACGGCTGGGTGGCGGCGATACGCACGAAGGCTGCGGCGTCGAGAGTCTCACCGCGGGCGGACGGTGCGATGCCGGCCTCGAGCAGTCGTCGCTCCGCCTCTGCGGGTGAACCCGCCCACCCGCCGAGCGCGGCTCGTAAAGTCTTGCGGCGCTGAGCGAAAGCCGCATCGATGACGGCGAACACGCGGCGGCGGTGTGCGTCGTCGACGGGCCACGGCGGTTCGGCGTACCGGTCGATGCGCACGAGACCCGACTCGACCTTCGGCATCGGCCAGAACACCGCTCGCCCGACGGCGCCCGCGCGTCGGACGGCGCCGAAGAAATTGGCCTTCACGCTCGGCACGCCGTAGATCTTGCTGCCCGGGGACGCCGCCAGCCGGTCGGCCACCTCGGCCTGCACCATCACCAGAGCGGTGCGGAGACTGGGTAGTTCGGAGAACAGGTGCAGCAGCACGGGCACCGCAACGTTGTACGGCAGATTCGCGACGAGAGCAGTGGGTTCACCGGGAATCTCGGACGGCTTGACCCGCATCGCGTCCGCGCCGACCACGGTCAGCCGGTCGGCGAGTTCGGGTGCACGGTCGGCGACCGTGACCGGGAGTCGTGCCGCGAGGTTGGGGTCGATCTCGACGGCGATCACCTTGTCGACGACATCGAGGAGCGCCAACGTCAGCGAACCGAGCCCGGGACCGACCTCGAGGACCGTGTCCTCGCGTCCCACGCCCGCGGTCGCGACGATGCGGCGCACCGTGTTGGCGTCGTGCACGAAGTTCTGCCCCAGCTGCTTGGTGGGGCGAACGCCGAACTCCTCGGCTAACGCGCGCACCTCGGCGGGGCCGAGCAGTGCGGCCTGACCTCGAGCGACGGGGGGTACTTCGGCTTCGGACACCAGCCGAACTTTAACGCACGCCGAGCCTGCCCGAACACGTCGGCCACGCTCCCCAGCCCTGCGTCTTCTGCGTCTGCGACGCGATGGCGATCTGCTCCTCACGGGTGGCGAGGTCGGCGCGCTGTGCGTACTTGAGGCCGCCCTGACGCTCCCACGTGTTCTGGTCGAACTGGACGCCGCCGAAGAACCCGTTGCCGGTGTTGATGGCCCAGTTTCCGGTGGCCTCGCACTTCGCGAGGGCGTCCCAGACGGAACCGTTCTCGACGGGCGGCACCTCGGTGCCCGGCTTCGCGCCGACGCGGATCACCTTCGGCTGAGCCGGCGTCGTCACCGTCGCGGACACCTGGTTGCGTCCGACTTCGGTGCCGTTGACCGTGTTGACCGCGAACGTGACGTCCTGGACGCCGGGCAGTCCCGGATTCTCGACCACGGTGCGGCTCTTGTTCATCGTCGGGTCCTCGATGCGCTGCTCCTCCGGAGCCAGCGGCAACGTCTCGACCTTCGTCTCGGTGCGGTCGCGGGTGACCGTCACGGCCATGCCCTCGGTCAGCGGCGCGTCCGCGGCCGGGACGACGGTGTCGGCCTGCTCGAGCGGCGCGCCGTGTGCGGCGAGGAACTCCCCGACCGTCGGCGCGGCCATACGCACGCCGGTGACCGGCAGCGCGCCGTCGGCGAGCTCGACGACGAGCGGATTGAGCACGTCGAGGGCCGCACCGTCGAGCGGAAGCCGCTGCGAACGGGACGCGGACACGTGCACGTCCTCGCCGAGTTCGAACTGTTTCAGAGCGTCCTCGACGGTGAGGGCGGTGGTCCATACCGTCTTGGGCTGACCGTCCACCGTCAGCGACACCTCACGCGCGCGGCGCAGCACCACGGTGTCGCCGTCGGACAGGGTCGCGTCGCGTTCCGGTGCCACGACGTCGCGGTCGCTGATCGAGTACCCGGCGTCGGACAAGGCGGCGTCGACGCTCGTGGTCATGGTGCTCAGCGAGATCGTCTCGCCGTCCACGTCGAGTGTGACGTTCTTGTGCCGGACCACGGCCATCACTCCGCCGGCGATCAGTGTGGCGAGAAGCAGGGCCACCACGGCGTAGAGCAGCGGCGAGCGAGCCGAGTTGATCTTCGCGAAGGGCGACATCGTGTTCCTTTACTTCAGGCCGTCAGCGGAGTCCGAGCTTGCTGGTGCAGGCGGGCCAGGCGCCCCACCCCTGCGCCGCCTGGACCTTCTCGGCGACGGAGATCTGCTGTTCGCGGGATGCGAGGTCGGCGCGGGCGGCGTACTGGGTTCCGCCGAACGCCGCCCAGGTGCTCTGGGTGAACTGCAGTCCGCCGAAGAACCCGTTGCCGGTGTTGATGGCCCAGTTGCCGGTGGCCTCGCAGTGCGCGATCGAATCCCAGGTGGAGGCGTTGGAGATGGCGAGTTCCTTCACACCGACCTTGACCAGCGCCGGCGCGGGCTCGCGGAGCACCTGCGAGCTGAGCTCCTGGCGTCCGGCCTCGACACCGTTGACCGTCTTCACGGATGCAGTGACGGTGCGCTCGCCGGGAACTCCGGGGTTCTCGACGACGGTCTTGCCCTTGTCCAGCGCGGGATCCTCGACGCGGTTCTCGGGCGGTGCGATGGGCAGCGTCTCGGTGCGGGTCTCGGTGCGGTCGCGGGTCACGTGGATCTCCGCGCCTTCGACGACGGGGGCGTCGGCGGGCGGAACGACGGTGTCGGCCTGCTCGAGCGGGGCGCCGTTGGCCGCGAGGAGTTCACCGACGGTGGGGGCTGCCAGACGGACGTCCGTGAGCGGTGCGCCGCCGTCGGCGACCTTGACGAGCTTGGCGTTGACGACCTCGAGCGCGGTGCCCTCCAGCGGCAGGCGCTCGGAGCGGGACGCCGAGACGTGGACGTCGTCGGCGAGTTCGAACTGCTTCAGTGCGTCGTCGACGGTGAGGGCGGTGGTCCACACGGTCTTCGGCTGCCCGTCGACGGTGAGGTCGATCTCGCGGGCACGCCGCAACACCACGGTGTCGCCGTCGGAGAGCGATGCGTCGGCCGCGGGGGCGACCGCGTCACGCTCGCTGACGGAATACCCGGCGTCGTCGAGTGCGCCGCCCACGTCGGAGGCCATCGTGCCGAGCGAGATGGTCTCGCCGTCGACGTCGAGAGTGACGGTCTTGTGCCGCGCCACTGCCAGCGCACCGCCCACGACGAGCGTCGCGAGCAGTGCCGCGACGACTACGTAGAGAAGGGGCGATTTGGCGTTGTTGATTCTGGCTAAAGGCGACACATGAAATCCCAAGGCTGGCGAAGGTTTGATCACGGTACGGTAACGAATCGGCGTTGGTCTGGCAACTTTGCCGCTACGACCTGCGTGCGAGATCACGAAAAGGTTGAGATCGGGGACAGTTTTCACTTCACCGCGAAGGATCGCTTCTGGTCCGGACCACGTGCAAAACGCAGTATCTTGCGACATGCACCAAGAAGCCCGGAAGCGACCGGGCACTACTGACTGAGAAAGCTGGGGTTCCGTGCGCAGCAGATCCGATCGACTTCTGAGACTCGTCAGACGTCCGAGAGTGCCCGCGGTGATCGCCGCGCTGACGCTGCTCGTCACACTCGTCGCGCCCGGCCTCGCCGGGGCGCAAGAGCCCGCTCCGGGCAACAACTACAACATCGCCACCGACATCACGTTCGCCCCGTTCGAGTTCCAGGACGAGAGCGGCAAGCTCGTCGGAATCGACATGGACCTCCTCGCCGCCATCGCCGAGGACCAGGGGTTCACCTACCAGGTCAACCCTGTTGGATTCGACGCCGCACTCCAGGCGGTCACGGGCGGTCAGGCCAACGGCATGATCGCCGGCATGTCGATCACGGACGCCCGCAAGGCGACGTTCGACTTCTCCGATCCGTACTTCGAGTCGGGCGTGCAGATGGGCGTGCTCGAGAGCAACGACTCGATCACCTCGTACGAGGACCTGCGCGGCAAGTCCGTCGCGGTCAAGAACGGCACCGAGGGCGCCACGTACGCGGAGTCCATCAAGGACCAGTACGGCTTCACCACCAAGTACTTCGCCGACTCGTCGAGCATGTTCGACGAGGTCCGCACGGGTAACTCCGTGGCCGTGTTCGAGGACTATCCCGTCCTCGCGTACGGCATCAAGCAGGGCAACGGCTTCAAGACGGTCACCGAGAAGGTCCCCGGCGCCAGCTACGGGTTCGCCGTCGCCAAGGGCCAGAACGCGCAGCTCCTGCAGGAGTTCAACACCGGGCTCGCGAACGTCAAGGCGAGCGGCGAGTACGACGAGATCCTCGACACCTACCTCAACGCCGACGCATCCGACGACGACAATTCGATCCTGGGCCTGATCAAGAGCACCTACCCACTGCTGCTCGAGGGCCTGTGGCTCACGATCGTCCTGACCGTGATCTCGATCGCCATCGCTCTCGTGCTCGGCGCGATCTTCGGCCTGTTCCGGGTGTCGACCAACATCGTCCTGCGCGGCATCGGCACCACGTATGTCGACGTGTTCCGCGGCACCCCGCTGCTGGTGCAGGCCTTCTTCATCTACTTCGGCATCCCGGCGGCGCTGGACTTCCAGATGTCGGCGTTCACGGCGGGCATCATCACGCTGAGCCTCAACGCCGGCGCGTACATGGCCGAGATCGTGCGCGGCGGCATCCTGTCCGTCGACAAGGGCCAGATGGAAGCGTCGCGGAGCCTCGGTATCAGCTACCTGAAGTCGATGCAGAAGGTCGTGATGCCGCAGGCCGTGCGGACGATGATCCCGTCGTACATCAACCAGTTCGTGATCACACTGAAGGACACGTCGATCCTGTCCGTGATCGGGCTCGCCGAGCTCACTCAGACCGGGCGAATCATCATCGCCCGCAACTTCCAGTCCTTCAACATGTGGCTGATCATCGGCGTGATGTATTTCATCATCATCATGGCGTTGACGAAGCTGTCGAACCGGCTCGAGAAGAGGATCAACAAGTGACCGAGACACCGGTGACACAGAACAAGGCCGAGACCGCCGACCCGAAGATCCGGGTGAAGGGTCTGAAGAAGTCGTTCGGCGACAACGAGGTCCTCAAGGGCATCGACGTCGACATCGCGAGCGGTGAAGTGGTCTGCGTGATCGGACCGTCGGGCTCCGGCAAGAGCACGTTCCTGCGCTGCCTCAACCGGCTCGAGGACATCACAGGCGGCAACGTCGTGGTCGACGGGTTCGACGTGAGCGACAAGAAGATCGACATCGACCGGGTGCGTCAGCACATCGGCATGGTCTTCCAGCACTTCAACCTGTTCCCGCACATGACGGCGATCGAGAACGTGATGCTCGCGCCCGTGCAGACCAAGCGGGCCTCCAAGGTGGAGGCGCGGGCGACGGCGGTCCGGCTGCTGGAGCAGGTCGGGTTGGCGGAGAAGGCGGACGCGAAGCCGGCGAACCTGTCCGGTGGGCAGAAGCAGCGCGTCGCGATCGCGCGGGCCCTGGCGATGAACCCGGACATCATGCTGTTCGACGAGGCGACCAGCGCTCTGGACCCCGAGATGGTGGGCGAGGTGCTGCAGGTTCTGCGCGACCTCGCGAAGGGCGGCATGACGATGGTCGTGGTGACGCACGAGATGGGCTTCGCCCGCGAGGTGTCCGACCGGGTGATCTTCATGGCCGACGGTTACGTGGTGGAGGAGGGAACTCCGGAGCAGATCTTCGGCGACCCGCAGCAGTCCCGTACCCAGGACTTCCTGAACAAGGTCCTCTGACACGTGAGTGGCGAAGCGTGCCGGGGCACGCGTGCCCACCGACCTCGGGGGGGTGGACGGGGGGGCGGTAGGGGGCCGTGAACACCACCCTGGGGGCGGCCACACCCCAGCCC